>DASWMN010000359.1:0-8936 GCA_036399735.1 Telluria sp.
AAGTTATCCGAGAACTTGCTGGTGCCGTCGCCACGCGCCACGAAATACAGGGCGTTGCTCTTGGCGGGCCCGAGGGCGGCGGCCAGTGATTGCACGCCAGGCAGTGCAATCGGGGTCGGCGGCAAGCCGGTCCGGGTATAGGTATTGTAAGGGGTATCGGTTTCCAGATCTTTCTTGCGGATGTTGCCGGCGAAGTTGTCACCCATGCCGTAAATGACGGTCGGGTCGGTCTGCAGCATCATGCCTTGCTTCAGGCGATTGACGAACACGGCTGCAATCATGGCCCGTTCGGACTTCTGGCCGGTTTCTTTCTCGACAATCGAGGCCATGATCAAGGCCTCGTAAGGCGACTTGTACGGCAGGCTGGCATCGCGTTTTTCCCAGGCCGCGTTCAGGCGGTTGAGCAGCAGTTCGTGCGCCTGCTTGTACACCGCCAGATCGCTGGCCCCCTTGGCAAACAGATAGGTATCCGGAAAAAACAGACCCTCCGGCGACTTGAAATCGGGCGAAATGCGGGCCATCAACTCCTTGTCGGAGAGTTCGGCCGTATCGTGCTTGAGCGTTTTGCTGGCCGCGACTGCCTGACGCATCTGCTTGAAGGTCCAGCCTTCAATGATGGTCAGCGACTCTTGGGCGAATTCGCCGCGGACCAGCTGGTCGACCAGCGCGCGCGGCGTGGTGCCGGGTTTTAACTCGTAACTGCCGGCCTTGATGCGCGATGCCTTCTGCGTGACCCGTGCCAGGGTCGAGAACAGATAGGGATTGACGGGAACGCCGGCGCGCGCGATGTCTTGCGACGCGGCCGATACACCACTACCGGAAGTAATTACAAAGGGGATAGGCGCGCCCTCGCTTGTAATGGGCTGCTTCGCCCAGTAGGAAAAGCCTGCGATCGCCGCGAGGACAAACACGATGGCGAAAAACATTAATTTTTTTATGGATCGCATGGGTGATTTGGTCGTTTTGTGCGGCGTCCGGCGGGATTTTCTCGACATCTCTATAATGAGCCCGTAATGATAAAGCTTTAATCAAAAAAACTTAAAAATATATGACCACCTGGAATGACTACCTCTTGGCGCAGGGTGCGCGACATAGTGCCACAGAGCAGCCGCATGTGCCAGATTTTGGACGGACATTAAGCGTAACGGACCTGGCGGACGGTTTTGTCGCCGTGACCGGCGGCCTCGGCCTGATCGCCGTCACCGGCGATGATGCGGCCAGCTTCCTGCATAATCAGCTCACCAACGATGTCGAACGCCTGGGACAGACCGACGTCCGGCTGGCGGCCTATTGCTCGCCCAAGGGCCGCATGCAAGCCTCGTTCCTCATGTGGCGCAACAGCGAGTCGGTCTTCTTGCAGTTGCCGCAAGAATTGCAAGCTGCCCTGCAAAAACGCCTGTCGATGTTCGTCATGCGCGCCAAGGCCAAGCTCGCAGACGCCACGCCCGAGGTCATTCTCGGTGTCGGCGGCGCCGGCGCCGGCAAGGTGCTCGAAGCGCTGTTCGGCAGCCTGCCCGCCTCGCCCTACACCAAACTCGAGCATGCGAGCGGTACCCTGCTGCGCCTGGCGGACGCCTTTGGCGCGCCGCGCTACCAATGGCTGACTTCAGCGGAACAGGCACAGGCCGCCTGGCCGGCCCTGACCGCACAGCTGCCACCGGCCGGCATGGATGCCTGGCACCTGTCCGCCATTCATGCCGGTGTGCCGGAAATTACGCTCAAGACACAGGAGCAATTTGTACCCCAGATGGTCAATTTCGAACTGCTTGGGGGCGTCAACTTCAAAAAGGGTTGCTACCCGGGCCAGGAAATTGTGGCCCGCAGTCAATATCTCGGCAAATTGAAACGCCGCACCGCACTGGCCCGCATCGATGCCAGCGCCAGTGCCGGCGACGAAGTGTTTTCCGCCAGTGACCCGGACCAGCCTTGCGGCATGATCGTCAACGCCGCGCCGAATGGCAGTGGTGGCGTCGATGCCCTGGTGGAAATGAAGCTGGCGGCCATTGAGCAAGGCGATATTCACCTTGGATCTGCCACCGGTACGCCGCTCCAATTACTGCCCATGCCCTACCCGCTCGACGCCATCGACGTCTGATGATGGCCGATCTCTATATCTATTACCGTGTGCGCGACGAGCACGCCGCGCAACTGGCGCCCCGCGTACGGGCCATGCAGGCAGCCATGGGCACTGCGGGCCAGCTCAAGCGCCGGCCCGGCTCGAGCGATGGTTTGCAGACGTGGATGGAGATTTACAGCGCGACCCCGGCCGGATTCGAGGCCGCCCTGGCGCTGGCCGTGCACGATGCCGGCATCGCGCCATGGATTGCCGGCGAGCGCCACACCGAAGTTTTTACGGATCTTGACCCATGTGCCTGATCGTTTTTGCCTGGCAAGTGGTGCCTGGCGCACCGCTGATCGCGGCGGCCAACCGCGATGAGTTCTACGACCGCCCTGCTGCTGCCGCCGGCGTCTGGCCGGAAAACCCGAAGGTGTATGCCGGCCGCGACCTCAAGGGCGGCGGCAGCTGGATGGGCATCACCCAGGAAGGGCCGCACGGCCCCAAGTTTGCTGCACTGACAAATATTCGTGGACCACAGGAACGCCGCAGCGACGCGCCATCGCGTGGGGCCCTGGTCGCCGACTATCTTGCCGGCGACCTGGACGCGCCCGCCTACATCGCCAAAATCGCGCAGGAAGGCGCCGACTACAACGGTTTCAACCTGGTGCTGGGCGACCGCGAACGCATGTACTGGTTCTCCAACCGGGCCATGGATGACGAACGCAACGGCAAGGAACTGGCGCCCGGCATCTACGGCATCTCGAACAGCCTGCTGGACGCCCCGTGGCCGAAAGTGGTCCGCACCAAGGCCCAGTTCGCCAGTCTGCTGTGCCAGGGCGCACCGGAAGATGCCTACTTCGAAATGCTGGCCGACACCACCCGCGCACCGGACATGCGCCTGCCCGATACGGGCATCGCGCTCGATCTCGAACGCGTGTTGTCTGCCGTGTGCATCGAAACTGCCGGCTATGGCACCCGCACCTCGACCGTGGTCAAGCTGTACGCCGACGCGCCCGCCGAATTGCACGAGCGCGTTCTGCAGTAGCTCAGCCGCGCGGCTGCTTCACCCACTGCTGCACGCTTGGGCGCGCCCATTGCTCGGCCACCCAGCCGGCAATATGCTGGGGCACCGGATCGCCGTTGGCGACCAGCCGGTTGAGCATCAGGGCCAGTTCGGTGTCAGCGATATTCCAATGCGAGCCGAACAATAGGGACTCGTCAATCAAACGGCTTGCAATACGGAGCAGGCGTTGCGCAGCCTGCTGCCCTGCTGCGCTGAGCGGCGTGTCCACAGGGGCAAAAAAGATGACGCCGGTATTGCGTTCTTCCCGCAACGCCATCAGGTCACTGCGCAGCCAGGCCTGAATCTGGCGCGTCCGCGCGCGGTCAGCGATGGCGGCCGGCAGGACCGAGCGGTATTCCGGCGCCGGGAAAGCTTCCTCCAGATACTCAATGATGGCGCTCGATTCGTTCAGCACCACATCGCCATGGACCAGCGCCGGCACACGTCCGGTCAGGGCCAGATCGCGGAAGGCCGGCAAGCGATGGTCGCCGGCATCGAGATCGACGGTCTTCAGCGTAAAGTCGAGTTTCTTCTCCACTAGCGTGACAAAGCAGGCCATGGCATACGGGCTGCTGAAAGTGGTGTCGACATACAAAGTAAGGCCGGCCATGCGTTCTCCAATAAGCAAGTGGCGCCCGGTGGACGCCGTCTTGCAGTATATCGAGATTGCAAGGCTTGCGTTCTTGCTAGCCCTGGGCGGCCTTCATCTTGGCGCGCAGCATATCGCGCACATGGGGCGTGGCCTTGTAAGGATCGCTTGGATTCTTGTGGTGGACGATTTCATCCATGCGGTCTGCGACACCGCCCAGTGCGCCCGGGTGCGAATAGATATAGAACTGATTGTCGCGGATCGCCTCAAACGTGATCTGCGCGACTTCCGCCGCCGACACCTTGCCCGATTCAACCGCCTTGACCGTCATGGCTTGCGCCACCTTCTGGCTGGCGGTTGCCGCGCCCGTCATCGCCACGTCGGCTGGCCGGTTGCGGTGCGACTGGCTGATCCCGGTCGGCACGAAATACGGGCACAGGACCGAGGCGCCGATCGGCGCTTCGACCAGTTGCAGGTCGTGATACAGCGTTTCCGACAACGACACCACGGCGTGCTTGGATACGTTGTACACGCCCATGGTTGGCGCGTTGAGCAAACCGGCCATCGATGCCGTGTTGACGATATGGCCTTCGTAAGCAGGGTCGCGCGCGGCGCTTTCGAGCATGAGCTTGGTGAAAATACGTACGCCGTGAATCACGCCCCACAGGTTCACACCAAGCACCCATTCCCAATCCTTGACGCTGTTCTCCCAGATCAACCCGGCAGAACCGACACCAGCATTGTTGAACACCAGGTGCACGGCGCCGAATTTCGCCATGGTTGCATCGGCCAGCGCCTGCACTTGTTCCTCATGGCGCACATCGCACAGCATGGCCAGCACGGTCGCGCCCTTGCCTTCGAGTTCGGCCTGGGTGGCGTCCAGCGCATCTTGCTGCACGTCTGCAAGCACCAGTTGCATGCCCAGTTCCGCTGCCTTGAGGGCAAATTCACGGCCGAGCCCACTTGCACCGCCGGTAATGACCGCGACTTTATCGTTGAAATTTTTCATGGAATAAGCTGTACCAGTTGTTTGCCAAAGTTGCGGCCATTGAGCAGGCCGATGAATGCTTCCGGGGCGGCGGCCAGGCCCTGCGCCACCGTTTCGCGGTATTTCAGTTGCCCGCTGGCGACCAGGCCGCCCAGTTCGGCCAGGCCCTGCGGCCACAGGTCGAGGTGCTCGGTGACGATAAAACCGCGCATCGTCAGGCGGCTGGTCAGAATGAAGCGCATGTTGCGCACGGCTAGGTCGTCGCCGTTGTAGCCGGCGATGAGCCCGCACAGGGCAATGCGGCCAAACGCGTTCATCAGCGGCAATGCCGCGTCAAAACAGGGGCCACCCACGTTTTCAAACAGCGCGTCGATGCCCTCTGGTGCAGCCTGCGCCAGCGCAGCCGCCAGATTGCCCGCCTTGTAATCGATGCAGGCGTCAAAACCCAGTTCGTCGACCACGTAGGCGCATTTTTCGGGTCCGCCGGCGATACCGATTGCGCGGCAACCTTGCAGTCTGGCCAGTTGCCCGACCGCGCTGCCCACCGCGCCGCTGGCGGCCGATACCAGGATGGTGTTGCCGGCCACCGGCTGCATGATCTGGTTCAGGCCGTACCAGGCGGTCATGCCTGGCATGCCGACCACGCCCAGATAGGCGGACAGGGGAATGCGGCTGGTGTCGACCTTGCGCAGCAGTGCGCCGTCGGCCACGCCCATTTCGGCCCAGCCCAGCATGCCGACCACATGGTCGCCCACCGCGAAGCGCGCATGCTTGGATGCCACCACTTCGCCAGCGGTGCCGCCGATCATGGTCTGGTCCAGCGCCTGGGCCGTCGCATAACTTTTGGCCTCGCTCATGCGCCCGCGCATGTAGGGATCGAGCGACAGGAAATGATTGCGAACCAATACTTCGCCGTCCTGCAGCGCGGGCGGGGTCGCCGTCTCAAGCCGGAAATGGTCCGGCTGGACGGCGCCACGCGGGCGCGCCGCCAGCACGATGCGTTGATACGAGGTCATGCTCAAACCGCCGAAACGCCACCGTCGACCGCGAGGGTCTGGCCGGTAATGTGTTTCCCGGCATCGGAAGCAAACAGCAGGGCCACGCCTTTCAAGTCTTCATCGTCGCCAATGCGGCCCAGCGGCGAACCCTTGGCCAGGGCTTCCTCGCCTATGCTTTCCAGCACGCCCTTGGTCATCTTGGACGGGAAGAAGCCTGGCGCGATCGCGTTCACGGTAATGCCGTGCGCGCCCCACTCGCCTGCCAGGGTGCGGGTAAAGTTGATGACCGCGCCTTTGGAAGTGTTGTAGGCCACGGTTTTCATGGTGCCCGGCGGATTGCCGGCCAGACCCGCGATCGAGGCGATGTTGATGATGCGCCCGTACTTGCGCGGGATCATCGACAGCTTGCCCACTGCCTGGCTGACCAGGAAGATGCTGCGGATATTCAGGTTCATCACCTTGTCCCACGCTTCCACGGGATAATCTTCCGCCGGTGCGCCCCAGCTGGCGCCGGCATTGTTGATGAGAATGTCGATATGGCCCAGGCGCTTGATCGCCTCGTCGACCAGCGGCCCGATGTGCGCTTCCTGCGACAGGTCGGCTGCAATCGCCGAGGCCTTGATGCCGCGTGCGGCCAGATGGGCCACTGCGTCATCAAGATCGGATTGCTTGCGCGAGGACAGCACCAGGGTGGCGCCCTGCTCGCCCAGCGCTTCCGCCATTTGCAGGCCGAGGCCGCGCGAGCCGCCCGTGATCAGGGCGGTTTTGCCTGCGAGCGAGAACAATTCTTGGGTAGTACGCATCAGTTTTCCTTGGTCGGTCAGAGTTCGTAATCCATGCACTGGCGTTCATCGCGCACGGCGCCGATGAACGGAATGAGGGCTTTGTGGGTGGGATGGGCGGCGTACTCGGCCAGTGCCGCCCGGTCGCGAAACTCGGCATACAAAATCACGTCGTACGTTGCTTCCAGGTCCGGCTGGGCCAGCACCACCTCGAACTTCAAGGTTCCCGGCGACAAATTGGCGCAGGCATCAAGCCGCTCTTTCATGCGGCGCGCGTTGGTGGCCCGGTCGGCGCCCTCGGCAAAGTCCTTCAGCTTCCACATCACTATATGTTTGAGCATCGCTAATCCTTAAAACCAGGCATCTTGCATGTCGAGCGTGGTGGTGTCGATGCTGGCCAGCAGATCGAGTTGCTGCGGCACCTTCGGCAATTCCCACTGGAAGAAATAGCGGCAAGCCTGCAACTTGCCGTGATAGAAGTTGGCCTCGTCGTCGCTCGCGGCCGGCAGTTTCGCGCTTGCCACCAGCGCCTGTTCCAGCCACATCCAGGCCACCACGGTGTGCCCGACCGCTTCCAGGTACAGGCTGGCGTTGGCCAGGGTCTTGTTCATGTCACCCGCTTCATACAGCGTGGTGGTGACGCGGCCGATACGGGCCCAGATTTCTTCGAGCTGAACCGCGTAATCCTGCAGTAGCGGCGCGTCGGCCAGGCGCACTTTGCCGATGGCGGCGGCCAGTTCGGCGCTGATCGCCTTGAACAGCGCGCCCTTTTGCATTGACACCTTGCGCCCCAGCAGGTCCAGGCCGTGAATGCCGTGCGTGCCTTCGTGGATGGCATTCAGACGATTGTCGCGATAAAACTGTTCGACATTGTATTCACGCGTGTAGCCATAGCCGCCGTGCACCTGGATCGCCAGACTGTTGGCCTCCACGCACCATTGCGAGGGCCAGGATTTGGTGATCGGTGTCAGGAAGTCCAGCAACATGCCGGCGTGCGCCCGGCTTTCCGCTTCCGGCGCGGTATTGAACTCGTCGACCAGTTTGGCCGAATACATGACCAGTGCCATCGCCCCTTCGGCGTACGCCTTCTGGGCCAGCAACATGCGCCGCACATCGGTGTGCTCGATGATGGCCACCTGTGGCCGCACCGGATCCTTTTCGGCCGGATGGCGGCCCTGGGGACGGTTGCGCGCATAGTCGAGCGCGTGCAGATACCCGGTAACGCCCAGCACGGCCGCACACATGCCGACGCCGATGCGCGCCTCGTTCATCATGTGGAACATGTTCATCAAACCCTGGTGCGGCGCGCCAACCAGATAGCCGATCGCGCCGGCCTTGCCGTCCGGCCTGAAGCGGCCTTCGCCAAAGTTGAGCAGGCAATTAGTGGTGCCGCGGCTGCCCATCTTGTGATTCAGACCGGCCAGCACGACATCGTTGCGTTCGCCGACGCTGCCATCTTCGCCGACCAGGAACTTCGGCACGATGAACAGCGATATACCCTTTACACCGGGAATCAGACGCCCGTCCGGACCAGGAATCTTGGCCAGCACCAAGTGCACGATATTGCCCGCCAGGTCGTGTTCACCGGCGGAAATCCACATCTTGTTGCCGGTCAGGCGGTATTGGCGCTCGCCCTCTGGGCCGGCGACAGGATCGGGCTCGGCACGGGTGCTGATGTCCGACAGGCTGGAACCGGCTTGCGGCTCCGACAAGCACATGGTGCCGAAGAACTCGCCCGCCAGCAGAGGCCGCACAAAACGGTCGACCTGGCGCGGCGTGGCGGTCTTGAGCAAGGTGTTGGCATTGCCGACGGTCAGGAAAATATAGGCCGAGGTGGCGATATTGGCCGAGGTGAACCAGGCTGACAAAGCCTTGTCGACCACGCAGGGCAACTGCATGCCGTCGAATTCGTAATCCTGGCCGGACGCCATCAGGCCGGCAGCCGAGAACGCGTCCAGCGCGGTCTTTACTTCCGGAATGATGGTGACTTTTTCACCGTCGAAATACGGTTCCTCGGCGTCGTTCTTCTTGTTATGTGGGGCAAACAGGTCGGTGGCGATCTGTTCGGCGGTGTTGAGTGCCGCATCGAATGTTTCGCGGCTGTGGTCCTGGAAACGCGGACGCGCGGTCAGCGCCTCCACGTCCAGCCACTCGTACAACAGGAAGTCGATGTCGCGACGCGACAATATCTTCGATTGCATGAGAAATCCTGGGTGATGCCGGGCAAGCGTGGCCAGGGCGGCCACGCCCCGGCTGGGTTTACACGACTTCGAACAGGCCAGCGGCGCCCTGGCCGCCACCGATGCACATGGTCACCACAACGTACTTGACGCCGCGGCGTTTGCCTTCGATCAGCGCGTGGCCCACCAGGCGCGCACCGGACACACCGTAAGGGTGGCCGACAGCAATCGCGCCGCCATTCACATTCAGACGGTCCATCGGGATGCCAAGACGGTC
>DASWMN010000360.1:0-27462 GCA_036399735.1 Telluria sp.
TCGGCTGCGTGGACGCTGAGTACGAACTTGCATGGCCAGTTCGATGGCGCCGTGCAGGTGACGCCGCAACTGCGCACCTATACCGGGCCGGAACGCAAACTCGATATGGTCGCGCTGTGGAAAATGGACAGCAAAACGCAAGTGAGGCTGACAGTGACCGACGCGCTGCATCAGGACCGGATCTATACGCAGCAGTACCTGGATCAGACGCGCAGCAGCCGGATGTCGGCCCGCACGCTGCTCAGGGTCGCTATGGAAATGAAACTCTAGTTACCGTCGTTCTCGCGACTCGATGCGCAAGGCATAGCAGCCGTAGGTTGGAAAGCGCGCAAGAACAAACGCGGGCGCGTGCTGCCCGAACAAGCGCGCAAGATCGGCGCTTGCCTGCGCCGGGCTGCTGAGCACTGCATCAACGATCCTCTCGTCCGGCGAATAAGCCCGCAGCACGAAACTGGCCCCCAGATACGGTGACGCGCCGTCCACAGGCAAACTGGCAGGCGGCGCCGGCACCTCGCCATCGGCCAGCACGAACACCGGTCCATATTCCCGGTACGGCCCCACTCGCTCGAACGGACAATAGCTCCCCAAAATCAGTGCCTCACCAGGCCGCGCGCGCCGGAACACATCGCGGCAAGGCTCGCCGCCGCTGGCGACCAGACGCTCGACCGGCTGCCCCAGGTCATCAACACCCCGCTGGCGGACCTGGGTTAAAAACGCTTCGGAAATCGGAATAATCTGCAGCACGACAGCTCCTGATCAGTGAACCAGAACACAGTGTGCGCCGCCCTGAGCGCGCAGTCGCTTCGCTTCTTGCTGTCGAATCAACCGCCCAGCAGATTGGCCAACTGGCGCCAGAAACCATCGGGAATATAGAGCAGGGCGGCCGTCATGGTCAGATACCGGCCGAACTTGCCGATCGCCATGTAGCCGACGCTCGGCCAGAACGGCAGGTGCAACCAGCCGCCCAGCGTGCACAGCGGATCGCCAATACCAGGCACCCACGACAGCAGCATGGTCTTGGCCCCGTAGCGCGCCAGCCACGCGAACCAGCGGCTCTCGCGCTCTTTGGCGAACGCGACCTTGGCCCGGTAGCCGATGAAATAATCGAGCGCGCCGCCCAGCGTGTTGCCACAGGTGGCTACCAGGATCGCAGGCCAGAACATGGCCGGATTGGCCTTGACCACGGCAAACACTGCCGGCTCCGAGCCCAAGGGCACCAGGGTGGCGGAAACGAAGGCAATCACGAAGACCGAGCTCAGTCCCACCGCGGGCGCGGAAAGCAATTTCAGGACCCAGAGAACGGCGGATTCAATCATCAGTCAGTGCTTGGAAAGGTGATAAGTGGCGCGGCCCATTATAATGAGGAAAATCCATTGCAACGACACGATAGGCCGAGCCCGTTATCCCGGGCCGCCCCTCGCACTGCACGTATCGGTCAACCGCCGACCAGTCAGTCCAGCGTCAACCAGAATCGCATTCCGGAAACTCCGGCCCAAGAATGACTTGTTTGCAGACTATGACTATCGACTACCTGAAAAAAATACTGACCGCCCGCGTCTATGACGTTGCTTCGGAAACGCCGCTGGAACTGGCCCCGCAACTGTCGAAGCGCTTCGAGAACCGCATTTACTTCAAGCGCGAAGACGTGCAGGACGTGTTCAGTTTCAAGATTCGCGGGGCCTACAACAAGATGGCCAATCTGCCGGTGGCCCAGCTCAAACGGGGCGTGATTTGCGCGTCGGCTGGCAACCATGCCCAGGGCGTGGCCATGTCGGCCGCCAAGCTCGGCTGCCGCGCCGTGATCGTGATGCCGACCACCACGCCCAGCGTCAAGGTCGACGCGGTCAAGTCGTTTGGCGGCGCCAATGTCGAAGTCATTCTGCATGGCGACTCGTACACCGATGCCTACAACCACGCGCTGACGCTGGAAAAAGAACAGAAGCTGGCCTTCGTGCACCCCTTCGACGACCCGGACGTGATCGCCGGCCAGGGCACCATCGGCATGGAAATTTTGCGTCAGCATTCGGGCCCGATCCACGCCATTTTTGTGGCGATCGGTGGCGGCGGTCTGATCAGCGGGATCGGTTCCTACGTCAAGGCGATCCGGCCTGACATCAAGATCATCGGCGTGCAATCACTCGACTCCGACGCGATGGCGCGCTCGCTCAAGGCGGGCGAACGGGTGACGCTGGCCGACGTCGGCTTGTTTGCGGACGGCACCGCGGTCCGCCTGGTCGGCCAGGAAACCTTCCGCGTCGCCAAAGAGGTAGTCGACGAGATCATTATCGTGGACACCGATGCCATCTGCGCGGCCATCAAGGATGTGTTCCAGGACACGCGCAGCATTCTCGAGCCGTCCGGCGCGCTGGCAGTGGCCGGTGCCAAGGCCTACATCGAACGTGCGGCCCTGACCAAAAACCCGGTCCGCAACGAAGCCCTGGTGGCGGTGGCCTGCGGCGCCAACATGAATTTCGACCGCCTGCGCTTTGTGGCCGAACGTGCCGAACTGGGCGAGTCGCGCGAAGCCGTGTTTGCCGTGACCATTCCCGAAAAACGCGGCATGTTCAAGCGCTTCTGCGAACTGATCGGCCCGCGCAATGTCACCGAATTCAATTACCGCGTCAGCGATGCCAGCAACGCCCACGTGTTCGTCGGCGTGCAGATTGCCAGCCGTGGTGAATCGAGCGTGCTGGCGCGTACTTTTGAAGAGAATGATTTCAAGACGCTGGACCTGACCCACGACGAGCTGGCCAAGCTGCACATCCGTCACTTGGTTGGCGGCAAGAGCGCGCTGGCGCAGGACGAGCTGCTGTATCGTTTCGAATTCCCCGAGCGGCCCGGTGCGCTGATGCGCTTCCTGGCCAGCATGGCGCCAAACTGGAATATTTCGCTGTTCCATTATCGCAATCAGGGCGGTGACGTCGGCCGCATTCTGGTCGGCCTGCAAGTGCCGGCCGGCGAGATGGACGAGTTCCGCCAATTCCTGACCACCCTGGGCTACCGTCACTGGGACGAGAGCGCCAACCCGGTGTACAAACTGTTCCTGGGTAATTAACTGTAGAGAAGCATGACCAATACCGCCGACCTTTCTCCGCTGGGCAAAACGTCCGCGTACCAGACCCACTACGCGCCCGAGCTGCTGTTCCCGATTCCGCGCCAGCAAAAGCGCGATGAGCTGCAGCTGACCGGCACGCTGCCGTTTTTTGGCGTGGATATCTGGAACGCGTATGAATTGTCGTGGCTGAACATGCGCGGCAAGCCGCAGGTGGCGATCGCGACCATCTCGGCGCCGGCGGACTCGCCCAACATCATCGAGTCGAAATCGTTCAAGCTGTATCTGAACTCCTTCAACCAGACCCGTCTGGCCAACGAGGAAGCGCTGCTGGCCTTGCTGCGCGAAGATCTGTCGAACGGCTTCGGCGCGCCCGTGCAGATCGCGCTGACCCAGCCGGACGGCTTCGACCGGATCAAGATGGGCGAGCTGGACGGCATGCTGCTCGACCGCCTCGATATCGATGTCGACCACTACGCTCCTGCGCCTGAATTGTTGCGCGCGGCAACGGGCGAGGCGCCGGTGGAAGAAACGCTGGTGTCGCATCTGCTCAAATCCAACTGCCTGGTCACCGGCCAGCCGGACTGGGCGAGTGTGCAGATCAAATATGTGGGCCCGCAGATCGACCAGGAAGGGCTGCTGCGCTACCTGATCGGCTTCCGCGAGCACAACGAGTTCCATGAACAATGTGTCGAACGCATCTTTGTCGACATCCTGCGCCAGTGCGCACCGCAGAAGCTGGCGGTCTACGCCCGCTATACCCGGCGCGGCGGCCTCGATATCAACCCATGGCGCAGCAACTTCTCCAGCGGACCGCCGAAGAATTTGCGTACTGCACGGCAGTGAACGCTTGATCGAGCTTAAACCCCGGCCGCTTGGCGGTTGACTGCCTTACCGCACGGGAATATGTTGGGTATAAGAGCAGATTGCTTTACAATAAAACAACAGCGAAGAAACCAAGATTTTTCTCGCTGTTGTGTGATTCGCCATTCCTCTTGCGAAAGATCAATGCGGGGAGGATACTAAACACGGACGAATTCGGATGTCAGGGCTGTAAAACAAGCCTATAATTCTGGCTCGCAAGCACCTATTGTGCGCTGCACCATACGATGTACCTTATGACGAACCTCAGCAAAATCCTATCGCTCGAGAATGTGCTGCTCGATCTCGAAGTGTCCAGCAAGAAGCGCGCTTTCGAGCAGGCCGGCCTGATCTTCGAAAACAACTGCGGCATCGCCCGCTCGACCGTTTCCGATAATCTGTTCGCGCGTGAACGCCTGGGCTCGACCGGCCTCGGCCATGGCGTGGCCGTGCCCCATGGCCGCATCAAGGGCAGCAAGAGTCTCAAGTCGCCGCTGGGCGCCTTTGTGCGGCTGGCCGAAGCGATTCCCTTTGAGTCGCCCGATGGCCAGCCGGTCAATCTGCTGTTCTTCCTGCTGATTCCCGATCACGTGACCCAGCAGCACCTCGAAATTCTGTCGGAAATTGCCGAAATGTTCTCGGACGACGCCTTCCGCACCGCGCTTGCCACCGACCCGGACCCGAAATCGGTACACCAGCGTATTACCAGCTGGCAACCAAGCCTGCAGGCACTGGGTTAAACGACCTTCATGCTGCAAACCCCGCTGACCATCCAGAGGCTGTACGACGACAACCGCGAAAGCCTGCAGTTGGGCTGGTTCGCCGGTTTCCCGGGCGGCGAACGCCTGATTTCGGGCGACGTCGCCTCCGCAGCCGACCAGGTCGGCCACTTGAACCTGATTCACCCGGGCCGGATACAAGTGTTCGGGCACCAGGAACTGACCTACTACCACCGCCTTAAAAGCGGCTCGCGCAGCCATGTGATTGGCGAACTGATCGCCGGTGGTCCGCCAGCCCTGATCATTGCCCAGGGCCTGGATACGCCGCCGGACATTCTCGCCATTTGCGACGAGCAGAACATTCCGCTGTTTTCCACGCCGCTGCCGGCCGCGCAAGTCATCGACTTTTTGCGCGTCTACCTGTCCAAAAAACTGGCGCAGCGCATCATCATGCACGGCGTGTTCATGGACGTGCTGGGTGTGGGCGTGCTCATTACCGGCGACTCTGGCCTGGGCAAGAGCGAGCTCGGACTGGAGCTGATTTCACGCAGTCACGGCCTGGTGGCCGATGACGCGGTCGAGTTTTCGCGCATCGCGCCCAACATGATCGAGGGCCGCTGCCCGCCGCTGCTACAAAATCTGCTGGAAGTGCGCGGTCTGGGCCTGCTCGACATCAAGGCGATTTTTGGCGAGACCGCCGTGCGCCGCAAGATGCGCCTGAAGCTGATCGTGCACCTGGTGCGCAGAAGCGCGCTGGAAGAGGAAGTCGAACGCCTGCCCTTCCTGTTCCCGACCGAAGATGTGCTTGGTCTGCCGGTGCGCAAGGTCGTCATTCCCGTCGCGGCCGGCCGTAACATCGCGGTGCTGCTGGAAGCGGCGGTGCGCAACACCATTTTGCAACTGCGCGGCATCGATACGCTGCAGGAATTCATGGAACGCCAGCGCCAGGCCATGAGCGGCGACTGAGTCGCAACGCTGCCTTTGTGTGCAGTAACTAACCTTCCCGCTTTAGCAAACTGCATCCGCATGCGGTATGATCTTTGTCATGCGTATCGTACTCATCACAGGTATTTCCGGCTCCGGCAAATCGGTGGCCCTCAACGTTCTTGAAGACGCCGGTTACTACTGCGTCGACAATCTGCCGCCCGCCCTGCTTCCCAGCCTGGTCAGCGCGCTGATCGCCGACGGCACCCAGTGCCTGGCCGTGGCGGTCGATGCACGCAGCGCGCAGTCGCTGGTCGAACTGCCGGCCAATATCCGCACGCTGAAAGACGAAGGGCACGACATCAAGGTCATGTTCCTGACCTCGAACACGCATTCGCTGGTCGCGCGGTTTTCGGAAACGCGGCGCAGCCACCCGCTGTCGCACCAGCTGCGTCCCGATGAAAATCCGGCTTCGCGCCGCACGCTCATCGAATGCATTCTGGAAGAACGCGAACGCCTGTCGGCGATCGAGCAGCTCGGTCATGTGATCGACACCTCCGACCTGTCAGCCAACAAGCTGCGCGCCTGGATCAAGGAACTGGTCGAGATCGAGCGTGCGCCGATCACGCTGTTCTTCGAGTCGTTCGCCTTCAAGCTTGGCGTACCGCTCGACGCCGACTTTGTGTTCGACGTGCGCGCCCTGCCCAACCCGTATTACGATCTGACCTTGCGCCCGCTCACCGGCATGGATGCGCCAGTGATTGCCTTCCTCGACGCCCAGCCCAGCGCGGCGGACCTGCTGGAAGACATCCGCGCCTTTATCGAGAAGTGGCTGCCTTCCTTCAAGACCGACAACCGCAGCTATCTGACGGTGGCGCTGGGCTGCACTGGCGGCCAGCATCGCTCGGTGTACATGGCCGAACGGCTGGCCGCCTATTTCAGTCCGACCGAACGGGTGGTACTGCGCCACCGCGAACAGTCGTAAGCGCGCTTACGGCAGCGTCAGCAACACCTTGACGCTGTCGTCCACCGACGCCTTGTTGATGTAACCGATGGCCGATGGATTGGCGGCGATCGCCTTCTTCACCGCGCTGTCGGAGCCGTACGATTTGGGCGCCGAACCCTTGCCCGAAAATTCGATCTTGGCCCACGCGCCTTCCACTTGCGCCAGCGTCTTGCTGGCGATCTTTTCATAGAACTCCTTGCGGATCGCCGAGTCCTTGCCCTGGTCGACAGGCGTGAACATGTCCGACTTCCCAAGGAAGAACTGGGCCGCCTGCTCCGAGAACATGCGCGAGGCCTGGTTGGCCGGATTGACGACCACCACGATTTCCGCGCTGGCAGCGCCAGTCAGCAGTGCGCACGACAGCGCCAGTACGAGTTTTTTATATTGCATGAATTGAGTCTTTTTCATCGTCGGCACCGGCTCAGAACAAACGGTCATAGGCGATACGGAACACATTGACGTCACCGCCGAAATTGCGGGTCGTGTCGCGGTGGCGGTCGAGTTGCAGCTTGAGCGCGCTGCGCGCATCGAGGTCGTAGCGCAGGGTTGCCGACGCGCGCGTCCACGAGGTCGGTGCGTAAGCGTCGATATCGGTGCTGCGTTCCGTGTAGCGCGCGTAGTTGATGAAGGGTGTCCAGGCACCAATGCGGTAGCCGGCGCCGATCGTCAGTGCCGGCGCGGTAACCCGGTAATCGGCATCGATGTCGCGCGTGAGCTGCGTCAGTTCGGACAGCATGAACCAGTCGTCGAAGTCCAGATTGACAGCCAGGCCATAGGCCTTCAGGCGCGCGCCCTCATCAAGCTCGATCGATGGATTCAATGCGCGCACGCGCGCTTGCATGTACACCATGCGCGCCGTCAGCGGCCCACGGGTCAGTTCGACGTCGCCGCCGACCAGTTTCTTCCATCGAATCTTGGTGTCGCCGGTGGAAAACAGCTTGTAGTACTCGGAATCCTTGAGCGTTTCGCCGCCGGTGAACAGGCTGGCATTGAAATTGGTGTCGCCCAGCGCACCCTTGTAGCGGATGCTGGCGCCGTTGTAGTTGGCCACTTCCCAGCCGTACAGTTCGGGCGGTACCGCCACCCAGGGATAGGACACGCCGATGTCCTGGAAATCGGAATAGAAATACAGGGGAATGCGCTTGCGGCCAATCTGCATTTCCAGATTTTTGCTGATCGACCAGGCGGCGTACGCCCATTGCACATTCGGGGTCGGGTCGGTGCCGCGCACCACGATCTGCGTGGTCAGACTCAGGTCGCGATTGATGCTGTAGCGCGCCTGCAGGCCCGCACGCGACTCCGGCTCAAGCGAGAAGCTGCGGTCATAGACGCCGGCGTTGTGCCAGTCGGCCGTGTAGCATGGGCAGTCAACACCGGCGAGCGCGCTTTCGCCCACGTAGTCATCGCCCAGGTGCGAGCCCAGCACTTTGCCGCCCACGACACTGACAAAACCGCTCAGCTTGAACGCGCTGTTCTGCTCGCCATCCTGGGCGCGTGCCGGCGCCGTGGTGCTCGCCAGCACAAGCGCCGCGAGCGCAACGCCGCGCAGCGCAAATTTGATTTCGGCCATGATTTTCCTTTCGACTCGTCACACGCGTCGTGCGCAAGTGAAAGCATGCGCGACGGTGACGGAGCAAAAGTATAGGCCGTCAAAACACCTTGTTTGGGCTGCAATACATGGAAAAGAAATGTTCCGTAACCCATAAGAAACGGAACATTAATCTGCCGATATCGGCGACTGGAATATCGTTATCGATCTTCTTACAGGTGGCGCAGCGGATGGGCCGCGGCGGGCCATACGGGTGTAAAGAAGCGCTCGACCATGGCTGGCGTCACCTCGTCCAGCGTGGCCGGATTCCACTGCGGCGCATTATCCTTGTCGATGACCAGTGCGCGCACGCCTTCCAGTACTTCACCGTGTTCGAAGTTGTGCCGCACCATGGTGCGCTCCATGCGCAGGCAGTCAGCCACGTCGAGCGCCGCGCCGCGCTTGAGCAGCTCGTGCGTCACGCACATCATCAAGGGCGAGCGCTGGCGCATGGCGGCCAGCGCCTTCTGCGCAAATTCATCGGCGTCGGCGGCGAGCGAGGCCATGATGGCCGGCACATCGCCGGCGCCGAAATGGCGGTCGATCAGCGCGCGCCGGGTCGCGAGCAGGCTCTCGCCCGCGCCGCCCTTGAACGGCGCCGCGAAGGCGTCGATCGCGGCGCGCAGCTGGGCGCCGGGCGTGGCCTCGATCAGCGCGGCCAGTGCCGCCATCTGCGCCTGCGGTACGAACAGGTCGGCCAGGCCCACGTACAGCGCGTCGGCCGCACCCACGGTCAGGCCGCTCAAGCCCAGGTAGTTACCAAGCTGCCCCGGCGCGTGCGACAGGAAATGGCTGCCGCCCACATCGGGGAACAGACCGATATTCACTTCGGGCATGGCCATCTTGGTCTTCTCGGTCACAATGCGGATGCCGCAATCGGGACCGCCCTGGGCGATGCCCATGCCGCCGCCCATGACCACGCCATCCATCAGCGCCACGTAGGGCTTGGGGTAGAAGTGGATCAGGTGGTTGAGTGCATATTCTTCGGTAAAAAAATCTTCCAGCAGCGCGCTGCCGCCCATCGGCGTGGCGTGGCCGACTTCATGGAAAAAGCGAATGTCGCCGCCTGCGCACAGGGCTTTCTCGCTGCTGCTGCCAAGGACCACGGCATCGATGGCGGCATCGTCGCGCCAGGCTTGCAGCACGGCGCTCAGCGCGCGCACCATGTCGAGCGAGAGCGAGTTGAGTGCCTTGGGACGGTCGAGGGTGATGATGCCGGTACGGTTGGCAACGCGGGTCTGGACGAATTCGCTCATGGTGGTCGGAAGTAGGAGAAAAGCGCTATTTTAGCAAGACCGGACGCCGCGCCCGGATGCAAAAAGGGCGCCCTCGGGCGCCCTCGCGTCAAGTGCACTCCGGGCCGGCTTATGCGGCAGCAGCGGGGTTTTCTTCTTCAGGCATGTGCTTGATGGCCTGGTGATTATGGTCCTGGACTTTATTTTTGTATTTCATGACCTGGCGGTCCAGTTTGTCGATCAGACAATCAATCGCGGCATACAGGTCGTGCGACAGGCTTTCCACGTACACCGTCTTGCCCGACAGGCGCAGATTGATCTCTGCCTTTTGGCGTTTTTCTTTTTCAGTCAGATTATCTACGGTCAGGATGACGGCAATGTCGATCACATGGTCGAAATGGCGTTTTACTCGCTCAAGCTTGGTTTGTACGTATTCACGGATGGCTGGGGTCACTTCAAGATGATGTCCGCTAATTGTGAGATTCATACACACTCCTTTGATGATGTCACTTTCTGTTCGTGCGCATGCGCAGAGGAACAGCGTAAATACTGCGATTTACAGACATTTTCTGAGGCTGACGGGCGGGATTTTGAGTGCTTCGCGGTACTTTGCAACGGTGCGGCGAGCGATGACCATACCCTGTTCCCCCAGCATGTCCGCAATCTTACTATCGGATAATGGATTTTTAGGGTCTTCTGCTCCTGTCAATTGCACGATGAGCGCACGGATCGCCGTGGAACTTGCTTCTCCCCCCGCTTCGGTGGCGACGTGGCTGCCAAAGAAGTATTTCAACTCAAACATACCGTGGGGGGTGAGCATGTATTTCTGAGTTGTTACACGAGAAATAGTGCTCTCGTGTAGACCAAGTGTATCAGCTATTTCGCGCAAAACAAGGGGACGCATGGCAACCGCGCCATGGGAGAAGAAATTGCGCTGCCGCTCGACAATGGCCTCGGAGACGCGCAGGATCGTGTCGAAACGCTGACGCATGTTCTTGATCAGCCATTTCGCTTCCTGCAGCTGCGCGCCCATCTGGCCTTCGCCCTTGCCCTGCTTGAGCAGGCTGGCGTACATGCTGTTCACGCGCAGGCGCGGCATGACATCGTTATTGAGCGAGACCGACCAGCCGTTCTTGGACTTGCGCACGATGACGTCCGGGACCACGTAGTCCGACACGTCGGATGCGAACACCGCGCCCGGATGCGGATTGCAGTTGCGGATCACGCACTGCGCTTCGCGCAGGTCTTCGTCGTCGCAGTCGAGCGCTTTTTTGAGCTTGTTAAATTCGCGCTGGGCGAACCAGGTCAGGTGATTTTCAACGATCGCCAGCGCCATCCGGCGCGTGACCATGGGGATCGATTTCATGGCGCGGATCTGCAGCGCCAGGCATTCGGACGCGCAGCGCGCGCCCACGCCAACGGGGTCGAAACTTTGCAGCAGCGACAACGCCGTTTTCAGTTCATCCGCATCGATTTCGAGTTCGGGCGGCATGCGTTCGTGGATTTCTTCCAGCGACTCGGTCAGGTAGCCGTTGTCGTCGAGCGCGTCGACGATCAGCTCGACCAGCGCGCGGTCGCGCGCTTCCAGCACCGTCACCCGCATCTGTTCCATCAGGTGCTCGCGCAGCGTGGTGGCGCTCGCTTCAAGCTGGGGCCGCGAATCTTCATCGTCGGAAGATCCCTTCGAGCGTCCCAGTTCGCCCCACTCGCTGTCACTTTCGCTGCCGGCCGGCGCGTCGCCTTCGCCGCCTTCACTGCTCTCGCCTTCGGCCGGCGCCGGCGCGTCCTGCGCGCCCGGTTCCGGCGGCGCTTCGGCAGGCGCGCTGGTGGCGCTGATGGCGCCGTCGGCCAGCAGCCGCACCGAGTGGTCGAGCGGATCGTCAAGCCGTTCCAGCAGAGGATTGTCGGTCAACAGCTGCTCGAGCTCCTGATGCAGTTCGAGCGTGGACAACTGCAGCAATCGAATCGACTGCTGCAGCTGCGGGGTCAGCGCAAGGTGTTGTGAAGTGCGAAGTTGAAGTGACTGTTTCATCTTACATGCGGAAGTGTTCACCCAGATAAACGCGGCGCACCGATTCGTCTGCAATGATGTCGTCCGGACGACCCGAGGCCAGCACCGCACCCTGGTTGATGATGTAGGCGCGGTCGCAGATGCCCAGCGTTTCGCGCACATTGTGATCGGTGATCAGCACGCCGATGCCGCGTTCTTTCAGAAAGCGCACGATGCGCTGAATCTCGATCACCGCGATCGGATCGACCCCGGCGAACGGTTCGTCGAGCAGCACGAAGCGTGGGTTGGTTGCCAGCGCGCGCGCGATTTCGACGCGCCGACGCTCGCCGCCCGAGAGCGACATGGCGGCACTCTCGCGCAGCTTTTCAATCTGCAGGTCGGCCAGCAAGGTGTCAAGCCGGTCGTTGATCTCGGCCTTGGTCAGGGCCTTGCCGTCGGTGCGCTGCAGCTCCAGCACGGCGCGGATATTCTCTTCCACCGTGAGGCGCCGGAACACCGACGCTTCCTGCGGCAGGTAGGACAGGCCCAACGTTGCGCGCCGGTGAATCGGCATGCGCGAGATATCGACCCCGCTGATATCGATCGAACCGGCGTCGGAGGGCACCAGGCCGACGATCATGTAGAACGAGGTGGTCTTGCCGGCACCGTTGGGGCCGAGCAGACCGACCACTTCGCCGCATTCGACCTGCAGCGAGACATCCCGTACCACCAGCTTCTTGCCATAACTTTTCTGCAGACCGCGAACGATCAGCGTACTGCCGCAACGGGTTTCCATTATTCTTTTCCCGTCGGCGCTGGCGTGACCGGCGCGGCGGGCGCCGTGCCCGGTGCTGCCGCCGGTGCCGGTTTGGGCTTGCGTGGTGCGATGATCATTTTGCCGCGTGTGGCGCCCGGCTTGGTGGTGCCGTTGGCGTCATTGCGGGCCGCGAACACTTCGCGGATGCTGTCATAGGTAATGAACTCGCTCTGGATTTCATCGGTCAGGCGCTCCGCCTCGAGCTGGCGGATGCGCGCGTTGGTAAACAGCTTGACCACCGCGGTGCGTTCGTCGTATTCGATGCGCTGGGCTTCGCCCTCCACCCACAGGTTGGGACCGCCGTCGCGCTTCTGGCGGAAGGTGGCTGGCCGGGCGCCATTGGTGGTCAGGGTGACCTGCATGTCGTCTTCGGGCGACTGCTTGATGACCGCCTTGTCCGACTTGAGCACCAGCGTACCCTTGGTGACGATCACGTTGCCGGTCAGGGTGGTGATCTGGGTGACGTCATCGACGTGCAGGGTGTCGTACTCGATCACGGCCTGTTTGCCGGCGTCGGCCTTTTCTGCCTGGGCGTTGAACGCGGCAAGGCTGATGAGCGCACATGCGAAAATTTTCTTCATATTTTTATTACCTGTCATGGGTAGCGGCTATTGCGCCGCTTTGGGTGGGTAGACGATCTGTCCCTTGGAACGGAAATCGATCTGCCCGGTTGCGTTATTGGCCTGCATGCCGACGCCGGTAATGGTCGCCGTGCCCAGCACCATCGACACCTTCTGCGCCGACTCCATCCGGTCTTCGTCCGGATACACGGTCAGGGCCTCGGTGTTCAGGCGCAGGTAGCGCGCGGTCGGTGACTGCGGGCGCTGGATGTCGACCTTGCCCAGCAGGTCGACCTTGCCTTCGGCATGGAACATGCGTGCCTTTTCCGAGGTGACGGTCATGGTCGGCTGTCCCGGCACAATGGTCTTGAAGATCGGCTTGACGACATCGGAGGCGTCGTTCAGCGGCAGGTGGGTCAGCTTGTCACCGTAAAACAGATAGTGCGGTTCGCCTTGCGGCGACATGCGCACGAAGCTGAATTTATCGATGATGTAATCGGGCTCGTCGCGCGAAGGGTCGACGCGCCTGTCATTATCTTCGCGCAGCATCACCTGCAGCAGCCAGAAGCTGCCGGCGGCGAAGAAGCCCCCTGCCATGAGGGTAATGAGCAGGCGCCAGCGGTGGGCTGTGCGCTTATGCATGCACGCCTCCGCAGCCGTTCATCATGCGAAGTACGGCGCCAGCGCCGTCTCGTACGTGCCTTGCGCGCGCATGACCATGTCGCACACTTCGCGCACGGCGCCGCGGCCGCCGCCGGCGCGCGTAACGTAATGCGCGCGGTGCTGCACTTCGGGATGGCCAGTTGGCACCGTCACGGCAAAGCCGACCTGCAGCAGCAGCGGCAGGTCGATCACGTCGTCGCCGATGTAGCCGCACTGGTCGGCCGTGAAACCGGTCGCTTCCAGCAGTCTGGCAAACGCCACGCGTTTGTCGTGGATGCCCTGATGCACGTGCATGATGCCCAGATCGGCCGCGCGCCGCACCACGATGGGCGAATTGCGCGCGCTGATGATGGCCGTGGCCACGCCGCTTTTCTGCAGCAGCTGGATGCCCAGGCCATCGAGCACGTTGAAGGTCTTGGTCGCTTCGCCGTCAGGGCCGTAGGTCAGGCTGCCGTCGGTGAGCACACCGTCGACGTCGAAGATCATGACCTTGATGTTGGCGGCGCGGCGCATGTGATCGAGTTCACGCATCAGATCACCTTGGCACGGGTCAGGTCGTGGATATGCAGCGCGCCGACCAGACGGTCATCGGCGTCCACCACCAGCATCTGGTTGATGCGGAATTCTTCCATCACGTGGACCGCGTCCACGGCCAGCTGCTCGGGATGAACCCGGCGCGGATCGCCGTGCATCACGTCGCGGATGGTGATCCTGGTGAAGTCCTGCACCTTTTCGATCAGGCGCCGCAGGTCGCCGTCGGTGAACACGCCGATCGGGCGGTTGTCGGCATCGACGACGGCGGTCATGCCCATGCCCTTCTGGGTGATTTCGAGCAGGGCGGTGGCCAGCGCCACCTCGGCCGTGACTTTGGGTACCGCGTCGCCGCTGCGCATCACGTCTTTCACGTGGGTCAGCAGACGCCTTCCGAGCGCACCACCAGGGTGCGAACGGGCGAAATCTTCTTCCTTGAAGCCGCGCGCGTCCAGCAGGGCCACGGCCAGGGCGTCGCCCAGCGCCAGCGTGACGGTGGTGCTGGCGGTCGGCGCCAGGTTCATGGGGCAGGCTTCCTTGGCCACCGAGACATCCAGATGCACGTCGGCCAGCAGCGCCAGGCTCGATTTGGGGTTGCCCGTCATGGCGATCAGCGGGGCGCCCATGCGCTTGACGATGGGCAGAATCGACATCAGTTCGGCAGTCTCGCCGGAATTCGATATTGCAATAAAAGCATCTTGCGGTGTGACCATGCCCAGGTCGCCGTGGGCCGCTTCGGCCGGGTGCACGAACATGGCCGGGGTGCCGGTGGACGCCAGCGTGGCGGCGATCTTGCGCCCGATATGGCCGGATTTGCCGATCCCCGATACCACCACGCGGCCGTTACAGGCCAGCAGCAGGCCGACGGCCTGGCCCACGCTGTCGTCGCCGCCCAGGCGGTTCTGCAGCGCGCGCATGGCATCCACCTCGATTTCGAGGGTTTCCCGCGCCATGACCATGGCGCGTTCGGTGATGTTTCTGTCAAAAGCTTTCAGCATTGTTTTTTCATGGGTTAAACTCGTGTGTAGAGTATAAACGAATTGCGAAAGCAAAAAACTTGCCAGACGCAACAAATCACGATTTTCACCTTCGTCATATGGCAAAGAATGCATTCTGGACTTGAACTGACCCTCATGCTTTTGGGAAGCGCCGTGCTGGGCGTCGTCGCTTTCCGTATGCTGCATCTGCCCCCGATGCTGGGCTACCTGGCCGTCGGCATCCTGATCGGCCCCCATGCCCTGGCCCTGGCCGACAACAACGCCACCACCGACACCCTGGCCGAATTCGGGGTCGTGTTCCTGATGTTCTCGATCGGCCTCGAATTTTCCCTGTCCCAGCTGATGGCGATGCGCCGCATCGTGTTCGGGCTGGGCATGGCGCAGGTGGTGCTGACCATCGCCGCCACCATGCTGTTCGGCTGGGCCCTGTCGACCCAGCTGCCGGCCAGTATCCACATCAGCTGGCAGGCCGCGTTCGCGCTCGGTGGTGCGCTGGCCATGTCATCGACCGCGATCGTGGTCAAGATGCTGACCGAGCGGCTGGAGCTGGAAAGTCAGCACGGCCGCAAGATCATCGGCATTCTGCTGTTCCAGGATCTGGCCGTGGTGCCGCTGCTGATTTTGATTCCCTCGCTCGGCAAGCCGCCCGAGGAACTCGCTTCCACGCTGGCGCTGGCCGGCCTGAAGGCCGTGTTCGTGCTGGTGCTGCTGCTGTTCATCGGCCAGAAGATCATGCGCAAGTGGTTCACCATCGTGGTCAAGCGCCGCTCGCAGGAACTGTTCATGCTCAACCTGCTCCTGATCACGCTGGGCGCGGCCTGGATCACCGAACGCGCCGGCCTGTCGCTGGCGCTGGGCGCCTTCGTGGCGGGCATGCTCATTTCCGAGACCCAGTACAAGCACCAGGTGGAAGAAGACATCAAGCCTTTCCGCGACGTGCTGCTGGGACTGTTCTTCATCACCGTCGGCATGAAGCTCAATGTGGCGCTGGTGCTGGCCAACTGGTGGCTGGTGCTGTTGCTGCTGTGCGGCCCGGTGCTCATGAAATTCGCCCTGATTGCGCTGCTGGCCAAGCTGTTCGGCGCCTCCGACGGTACCTCGATGCGCACCGGCCTGGCGCTGGCGCAGGCCGGCGAATTCGGCTTCGTGCTGCTCACGCTGACCGCCGGCGCGAACCTGATCGACCCGTTCATCATCCAGCTGGTACTGGCCTCGATGGTGCTGTCGATGCTGGTGGCGCCCTTCCTGATCGAGAAATCGGACCAGATCGTGATGAAGATCTCGTCCAACGAATGGATGCTGCAGTCGCTCCAGCTCACGCAAATCGCCAGCCGCACCATGGCCAGCCAGAAGCATGTGATCGTGGCCGGCTTCGGACGCAGTGGCCAAAGCCTGGCCACCCTGCTGGCGGAAGAAAAAATCGCCTACCAGGCACTGGACCTGGACCCGGAACGGGTGCAGGAAGCGCAGGCCGGCGGCGCCAACGTCTCGTACGGCGACGCCGGCCGCAAGGAAAGCCTGATCGCCGCCGGCTTGTACCGCGCCAGCGCGCTGGTGATCACCTATGCTAATACGGCGTCGGCGATCAAGGTCCTGCACCTGGTGCACGAACTGGCGCCCACGCTGCCTGTCATCGTGCGCAGCCATGACGACACCGATCTGGATGTGCTCAAAAAAGCCGGCGCCACCGAAGTGGTGCCCGAGGCGCTGGAGGGCAGCCTGATGCTGGCCTCGCACGCGCTGGTGATGATGGGGGTGCCGCTGCGCCGCGTGGTGCACCGCGTGCAAAGCGCGCGCGACGAGCGCTACGCGGCCCTGCGCGGCTACTTCCATGGCGCCAGCGATGTGGGCGACGACCCCGAACACACGTATGTGCGGCTGCATTCGGTCACCTTGCGCGATGACGCCGCCTCGATCGGCAAACGGATCGAAGCGCTGGCCCTGCACGAAGTGGGCGCCGAAGTGGCGACCATCCGGCGCGGCAAGGAAAGGCTGGAAGTGACGCCCCGGACCGAGCTGGAGATGGGCGACGTGGTGGTCCTGCGCGGCTCGGCCGACGCGGTGGACCGGGCCGAAGGACGTCTGCTGAATTAGTCGGCGGCGGGGAGGTAGGCGACGACCCGGTTGCGCCCGCCCTGCTTGGCCTTGTACAGGGCGCTGTCGGCATGTGCCACCAGCGCGTGGGCCACGGCGTCGATCGCGTGATCGCGCTCGAAGTCGTCCAGCACCGCCACCCCGATCGAGACCGAGACCGGCAGCGCAGCGCCGCTCAGCAATGCTACCGGCGTGCCGGCCACGCTGGCGCGAATGCGCTCGGCGACCTGCGCCGCCGCATCGAGTTCGGCATTGATCAGCAGGACGACAAATTCTTCGCCGCCGAAACGGCCCATGGTGTCGGACAGGCGCAGTTCATCCTTGATGCGGCCGGCCACTTCGCGCAGCACTTCATCGCCACCCTGATGGCCGACCGTGTCGTTGACCAGCTTGAAATGGTCGATATCGATATACATGACCGAGATGCGGTACTGCTGGCGGCGCGCGCGGCTGATCTCTTCGAGCAGGCGGCGGTCGATGTAGCGCCGGTTGTAGACGCCGGTGAGCGAATCGGTCAGCCCGATATACTTGAGCATCTCGTTGCTGATCACGTTTTCCAGGCAGATCGCGATGATCGACGCCATGTGCTCGACGAAATCGGTGGCCATGGCCGGCGCGAAGCGGCTCGCATCGAGGCTGCCCAGATTCAGGCTGCCGATCAGACGCTTGTTGCGCAGCAGCGGCACCAGCGCGATGCTTTGCAGGCCGGCCGGCGGACGCGGGAACATAGGCTGGTGCGTGGCCGGAATATACGGGCCCAGCAAGGGCCGCGGCGGCCCTGTCAGATCATTGCGTGAGGGGACAAAGCCAAGCGCCTGCACCGCCTCCACAAACACCAGGTGCGGAAAATCGGCAAAGTCGACCCCGAGCTTGTTCATCACGGTGCGAATGTCCTCGCCCTCGTCCACCAGGCTGAGGGTGACGATATCGAGGTCGGAAATCACGGGCAGGCTGCGGAAGATGGTGCTGACCAGGCTGGGAAAACTGTCGGAGCCGACGATTTCGAGATCGAACGCCTGGTGCCGGCACATGATGTCGTGATTGCGCTCGGCCTGTTCCATCATGTAGGCCATGCTGGCGCGCAGAGATTCGTTTTCTGCTTCCAGATCACGCGCTGTCACACCTGCATCTTGCATACCGCCCCTCTCTGCGTCCCCAACTCATGCATGTCGAATAATGCCACCTGACGCCATCTTAATCGGATTGGGCGGTAAAAAGGGGACGTTTGACGAGGCCGCCACACTAATTACCCGACTTTCGCCACTAAAACGCCAGCGTCATGGCCACGGCCTGGCCCACATACAGCCGCTCGCCGTCACCGGCGGTAACAATGGCATTCATACCAAAACAGATGGCATCGTCCATGGCCGGCTTGGCGCGGTAGGTGCGCAGGATGTCGAGCGGGTCCGGGCCCGGCACGCCGGTGCTCTGGTCGACCGCGGGAATCGGGCAGCGTGCGCAGGGCTTGACCGGCTTGACCCGGGCCTGGCCGAAACTGAAGCTGTCGGCGTAGTCTTCCTCGAACGCTTCGATGCCGTCAATGACCAGATTGGGGCGGAAGCGGTTCATGGGCAGCGCCTCGCGCCCGGCCGCGGTCAGCTTCCCGTTCAGGTCCGCCAGCGAGGCGGAACCTGCCAGCAGCACCGGGAAACCGTCCGAAAACAGGGTCGGCGCCGGGACGCCGCCGGTCCATTTGGCGCTGGCAAAGCGGGTCGCGCCGGCGTGAAAGCGCACCAGCCGGCACGGCGTGCCGACGGCATTGCTGATCCAGGCCGCGGTGGTGGCGTCGCAATCGTAGGCGAGGATGGTCTCTTCCCAGAGCGTGACCGCGCGCGTGATTTCGTGCGCCGGATCAGGCAGCCCGAGCGGGATTTCAAGGCGCAGCATGCCGGGTGCGCGCAGTTCGAGCGTATCGGCCTTCAGGCGCGGCGTGATGCGCGCCATGCGCGGATGTTCGCGCTGGGTGAGGAACTGGCCGTCCTCGCCGACAACCATCCATTCGCGGTCGTAGACAGCATCGACCGACAGGCCGGCGCTGGTCAGGGTGGCCTCGCGCACGGACATGCCGGCGCAGGATTTGACGGGGTACAGAATGATCTCGGAAAGTATCGCCATGCAGTTCACCTGAAAAAAAATCGACTTCGCCAAGCTGCCTGTGTGGAAGGCTCGCAGCGGCCGCCAGTATGCCTCATCGCCCGCACCTTGGCACCCACAAACGCGGCGCGCGCCCTGGCGGCAACGGAATCGGCCCTTATTGTCTGAACTGAACTGATGATTGACGATTGCATGACCCGGCTCTAAGACAGGGCGATTGGCGATCACCCGAAAAGCAGCTAGTATCTGGCGAACGCATTTCTCAAAGGATACTTTGATGGTCAAGTTACACGCACTCGCCGCCGCCGCGGCTTTGCTGGCGGCCGCCAGCGCGCCGGCAGCGGGCGCTGCACCGGCAGGATTGAAGGACGCCCTGCAGGGCGAGTCGATCGGCCTGCTGGCGGCCGACAGTTTCCGTCTCACCAGCGGCAAGTGCGGTGACTGCGCCACGCTCAGGCAAGGACTGTGGTATTTCGAAGACGATCTGCTGGCCGTGCCCAAGCCGGCGCAGCCGCTCTCGGGCCACGCGCTGCAGCCGGACATGGTGGGCGCAGTACGCGCCTGGGCCGGTAGCAGCGACACCGAGGCGCTGGCCCATCCCGGCCTGGTCTGGATCGGCTCGCCCCAGATATTCGACGATGTGGCCATCGAAGCCGACGGCAAGGCGGTGCGCACCAGGGACGGCACCAGCACGCGCTTGCTGCTGGTGCCCAAAATAGCGACCAACCTGTCGTACTGGAATGGCAGCACCACCGACTTCTTCGGCCAGCGCCCGGTGCGCATGCGCGGCAGCCTGCGCCAAGTCGATGGCGCCGATGCCTTCGTCGCGCGCACGGTCTGGCCCAAGGACTTCACGATCGAACGCGGCGCGCTGCCGCTGCAGCCGCTGGCAGCCGACGAGTCGCTGGCCAGCTTCGTGCGCAAGGAAGACGGAGGCGCCACCAGCGCCTACAGCACGCGCCTGTTATGGGAACGCACGCCCGGCAAGAGCGGCGCCTGGGCGGGCCAGAGCGCGATCGGCATCATGCTCAATGGCGCCCAGGGCGACGACGATGAAGCCTTCGGCGGCCACTTCGCGATTGCCACCGGCAGCGTCGGCAAACAGGGCGAATGGTCGGACTGGGTCGTGAACAACTTCTACAATCTGGATTCGTACAGCGAGAAAGGCATCGTCGCGGCGCCTGTCCCGATGGACAACTACCTGATGGACATCAACAGCGGCCAGCAGTTCTACCGGCCCTCGTACATGCTGGTGGCGGTGCTGAACAAGGCGCGCACCGCGCTCGCTTACCAGGGTGGCGTGCAGCGCGTATTCAACAATTTTTACCGCCACGATTTTCAATACCGGCACGCCGGCGCCAACTGCTCCGGCATCAGCCTCGATGTCTTCAAGGGCCTGGGCTGGAACATTCCCGAGCGCGGCGCCACCAGCCACCTGAAAGCCATCGCCGCCTACGGTTACCTGTCGGCCAAGGACCGCAGCCTGGCCAGCGGGCGCAAGATCTACGACTATCTGACCGAAGAACAGATACGCCTGTACCCGGCGGTCGCGTTCGATGCCGCCGGCGCCGATCTGCTGTCGCTGGTCGGTGCCGGCCCGGGGCCCCAGCGCCAGCTGTCCGCTTTCGAAAAGCAGCTGCAAGGCGATGTCGAGGCGCTGGTGCTGGTGCGTATTCCCCAGGTGCCGTCAAGCCGTGCAATGGGATCGGCGCCGGTATTCTCGTTCGACGAATTCATGGCGCGCACGCCGCCCGACCGGGCCGACTGGAAAATCGTCCCGACCACGCCGCGCCCCTTCCCCGAACGGCTGCGCGAAAACGTGGTCGCGCAGGAGGCGCCGGGCGTGGTGCCCCTGCCGATTGCCGGCATCGGTTTTGGCGGCTTGCTGGGCATTGGCGCCTTTATCCGGCGCCGCCGCAGCAAGGCTCAGGGGTCGTGATCGGGCCGCTCGCCCGCCCGCTCGCTCAGTGCTGTTCGCTGCGCAGGCGCTCGTCGAGCCGCTTGGCGGCGCCATCGGCATACTTGCGGCAGCCTTCGGGATCGATGAAGGGATTGAGCGCCCCCTTGCGGGCCTGCTGCTTTTCCATCGTGTCGGTAAAGCCGGGGTGGGTCGAGACCACCACGTCGCACTTGAGGGCACTGACCTTGGCGATGCTCGCGCGCAGGGCGGCCACCGCGGCCGGCGCGTCCGAATAGCGATAGCTGTCGGCGGACACGGCCGTCAGGCTGTCGGCGTACACCATGTTCAGGCAGCGTCCCTTTTCACACGAGGTCCAGGTCCAGCTGGTGCCGCCCGGCGCGTGGCCCGGCGTCATGCGGGCGGTGATCGACAGGCCGCCCACGGCCAGCGTTTCACCCTCGCCCACGATCTGCACTTTCGGCACCGGTTCGATGCGCGGATCCTGGGCGGGATCGTATTGGGCATCGTCCTTGCTGATCGCGCCATCGCGCAGCACCCGTGCACCGATCGCGCTGGCGGCGACCACCGCACCGCTGTTGCGCTGCAGGGCCGCGATGCCGCCGGCATGGTCGAAGTGCTCGTGCGAATTGAGGATCAGTTTGACGTCCTTCATCCTGAAGCCCAGCGCCTTGATATTTTTCTCGATCAGCGGGGCCGACTGCGGCAAGGCGCCATCGAGCAGGATATGGCCTTTGGGCCCGGTGATGAGCAGGGCCGACAGTTCGCTGGTGCCGACGTACCAGGTATTGCCATAAATGTTGAACGGCTTCTGCGCAACATTCCATTCCTTGCAGCTGGCGCAGGTGAAATCGGTGATCGGTTTGTCTGCCGCCTGCGCCTGCGCGCTGAACGCCAGCGCTGCCGCCAGGGCCAGCTTGTGTGCGAATGCCATGTTGTCGTCTCCAGATAGAAAAAGGGCGCAAAGGCGCCCTTTTTCTGTCGCCCTTGCGGGCAAGTATTCTATTACACGTTGAACAAGAAATTGAGCACGTCACCATCCTTGACGACATATTCCTTGCCTTCGGCGCGCATCTTGCCCGCTTCCTTGGCGCCCGCCTCGCCCTTGTAGGCGATGTAATCGTCGTAGGCGATGGTTTGCGCGCGGATGAAGCCGCGTTCGAAATCGGTGTGGATCACGCCGGCCGCCTGCGGCGCGGTGTCGCCGATATGAATGGTCCAGGCGCGCACTTCCTTCACGCCTGCGGTGAAGTAGGTTTGCAGGCCGAGCAGGTTGTAGGCGGCGCGGATCAGGCGGTCCAGGCCCGGCTCCTGCATGCCCATGTCGGCCAGGAAGGCGCCCTTGTCGGCGTCGTCCAGGTCGGCGATTTCCGATTCGATGGACGCGCAGATGGCCACGATCGGGGCGTTCTGCGACTTGGCGTAGGCGGTCAGCTGGTCCAGCAGCGGGTTGTTGGTGAACCCCGTGTCGGACACATTGGCCACATACATGGCCGGCTTGGCCGTGATCAGGCACAGCGGCTTGATGATGGCCATGTCGTCGGCGTCCAGGCCCAGGGTACGCACCGGCTTGCCTTCGTTCAGGTGCGGCAGCAGGCGCTCGCACAGGGCGACCAGCTTGGCGGCATCCTTGTCGCCGGAGCGGGCTTTCTTGTTTTCGCGGTGAATCGCTTTTTCCACGCCGGCCATGTCGGCCAGCGCCAGCTCGGTCTGAATGACTTCGATGTCGTCCAGCGGGCTGACCTTGCCAGCCACGTGGATCACATTGTCGTCTTCGAAGCAGCGCACCACGTTGACGATCGCATCGGTTTCGCGGATGTGCGACAGGAACTGGTTGCCCAGGCCCTCGCCCTTGGAGGCGCCTGCCACCAGGCCGGCGATGTCGACGAACTCCACAATCGCGTTGACCATGCGTTCCGGCTTGACGATGGCAGCCAGTGCATCCATGCGCGGATCCGGCACCTCGACCACGCCAACGTTCGGCTCGATGGTGCAGAACGGGTAGTTTTCAGCCGGAATGCCGGCCTTGGTCAGCGCATTGAAAAGGGTGGACTTGCCGACGTTAGGCAGGCCGACGATGCCGCATTGGAGACTCATGGGGAAGACTTTCTCATTCGATGGACGATGGGCGGCCAAGCTTGGGCTGCCCGAAACCCCACATTGTAACCTTGGTCAGCTGGGTAAGCCGCATTAATTGGCCAGGCAGCGGCGCATAAGTTCCTATAAGTAACTATATTTTCGCGATTTAATGCTTTTGTAAGCTTTCCGAGATTACACTTGTTCAACTTTTTCGTACGTACAAACAGCCATCCGGTTCACCCTATGGAACTCATACTGATGCTGTGCCTGCTCGGGATGAGCGTGCTGCTCACCTGCTGGCTGGTGCTGGTCCTGCTGTCGAGCCTGGCTGGTCGGGTGGCGCGCCGCCTCACGGCCGATGGCGGCCATGCCCTGCGCTGGGAAAAGCGCGCCAAGCTGGGCACCATGGCCTTTCTGCTGCTGACCATCGGCGCCTTGCTGGGACGCGCCCTGTTCCCGGCCGACGGCGTGTACCTGGAACAGTTCAGCCAGGTGAGCCTGCGCGCGCCGCCGGCCTCGGCCCGGGTGGTCGACAAGAGCGCGCCTTACTTCGATTTCCAGGGGGACGCCTGCTCGTATTCAAAAATCGAGCTGTCGCGCGCCGATTACAACACGCTGCTGGCCCAGCTGGAAGCCGACACGCGCCTGCGCAGCGGCACCGATCTGGCCGGCGAAGGCTTGCGCAGCCCAAAGAAGCGCTCATTCACGCGCCAGTTGCCCCATACCGACGAGCGCCACCTGTCCCTGCAATTTCTGGGGGACGGGCGCAACGTGGAAGTCAATATCTGCCTGAGCTGAGTTCACAAGGCTTGCACCCGGGCCAGATCCGGCTGCGCCACGAAGGCCGCCAGTTCATCGCGCAAACGCTGGCCCTGGCCGATGGCCGCCTGCCAGGCACGCTCGCGGCTGGCATGGTCGAGCCCGTAAAATTGAAAATCCTTCCGGTCCGGTAATTTTCCGCGCGGCAGCGTGGCCAGGAAGGCCGGCGTGGGCGCGACGATCAGCACGTTGTCGAGCCAGGCGCGGTTGGGCCCGCGCGCGGCGCGGCGCCACGGCAGCGCCTTGTCCAGCCAGCCCGGCACGATGTGTTCAGAGAAATGCGGATACAGGACGAGGTCGCTGTCGATGCGCGCATACGGCAAGGCCAGGTTGTAATCGATAATGCCGCCATCCCAATAGCTGCCGGCCGGCGCGCCGGCGATCGTGCGTACCGGTTTCATCAGCAGCGGCAGCGTGCCCGAGGCCAGCAGGGCGGCCTCCAGATTGTCGCTGTCGAGCGTGCTGAAGTGCGTGGTAAAGCCGTCGAAGTCGGGGCGCAGCCAGTCCGGCGCGGCGCCGCCCGCACTGAGCACCACGCGCTCGAGCATGTGGGCAAGGCGTTCCCGCGCAGCCAGGTTGAGCAGGGCCGCCGCGGCAAAACCCAGGGTTTCGGCGCGCCGGTGCTGCGGATCGGCCAGACCACGCAAGCCGCGATTGGCCAGCAGATGCAGCCGGTGATGGGGGTGGTTGACGATGGCCCGGGCCTGGTCGCCAACAAAGTCGGACAGCAACTGGCGGCAGACGCTGTCGATCTCGTGCTGGTCGGGACGGGCGTTGTAGCGCTGCCCGCAGTACAGCGCGCCCAGCCGCGCGAAGGCGGCCGCCGGGTCGCGCTGACAGGCGGCGGCCATGCGCCAGGCCCCGATGGAGGAACCAATCAGGGCCCGCTCGCGCGGCGCCGCCGGCAGCCAGCGGCCGAACAGCCATTGATCGAGCGCCTGAAAGATCAGGCCCTTGGGACCGCCGGCCGCGGCGGGAATGACCGCCACATCGGCGGCGCGCAAGCCGTGCCTGCGCAGGTGGGCCAGCGCGCGTGGGCCGGCGTGGAAGGAAAGTGCGTGCATGGCCAATTATCGCGGCTGGGCACGGCTTTCGTCCAGCGCCGGCGCGGCCGTGCGCCTTGCGAGTGCACAAACCGGGGCGCGCCTGCCTGCGTAACATGGCCGGGCCGCCCTCGCCTCCGGAGCCTGCATGACCGCGCGCCTGTCTACCCTGCTGCAGCTGTTTTGTCTGCTGTGCCTGCTCGCCGCAGGTGCGCCGGCGCGCGCGGACGATACCGATCCATCGCTGGTGATCGACCATTACATCCAGCACTTCACGGTCGAGACCGATGGCAGCTACCGCCTGCGCGTGACGCACGCCAAAACCATCGCCGCGCGCAGCGCCGTGCAGGCGCACAGCCAGTATTACATCGGCTACAACCGCACGCTCGATGAACTGGTCGCGCTCGAAGCCTACACGCGCAAGCCGGACGGGCGGCGCGTGGTGGTCGGCGCGGAGCACATCAAGGACCAGCAGGAGGCCGCCTCGGCCGAGGCGCCCCTGTTCCAGGATACGCGCCTGCGGGTCATCGTGTTCCCCGACGTGGAAACCGGCGACCAGCTGGTGGTCAGCTATGTGCTGCAGCGCCATACGGCGCTGTTCCCGGGCCACTTCGAGGATTTGTCGGCCTCGCAGCACTACGCCAACCCGCAGTTTCATCTGATCTACGACATGCCCGACAACATGCCGCTGTACGCCGACGCCGTGGGCTTTCGCACCCTCGATACGCCCGCGCCGGCGGGGCGCAAGCGCTACCACTGGCATTACCAGGATGGCGGGCATCAGCGGCCGGAGGCCGAATCGGTCAGCGCGCTCGATGACGGCGCGCGCCTGGCGGTCTCCACCTTTGACAGCTACGCCAGCTTTGCCCGCGCGTACGCAGAGCGCGCCGGCGCCCGGGCCGCGCCGGCGCCTGCCATTGCCGACCTGGCCGCGCGCCTGACCGCCGGCCTGGCCACGCCCCGTGCGCGGGCGCTGGCGCTGGCCGACTGGGTGCGGCGCGAGATCCGCTATGTGGCCGTGTATGTGGGCGCCGGCGGCGTGGTGCCGCACGCGGCGGCCAGCGTGCTGGCCAACCGCTATGGCGACTGCAAGGACCACGCGGTCCTGCTCGAAGCGCTGCTGCGCGCGGCCGGCATCGACAGCACCGCCGTACTGATCAACAACGGCAACAGCTACCGGCTGCCGGACGTGCCCACGCTGGGCATCCTCAATCACGTGATCAATTACCTTCCCGCGCTCGACCTGTTCCTCGACTCGACCGCCGCCTCGGTGGCGGCAGGCTATCTGCCGGCAACGCTCATGGACAAGCCGGCGCTGCTGACCGACACTGCCGTGCTCAAGCGCACACCCGCGCAGCAGCACGAGCGCAACCGCAGCATCGCCTGGTTCCGCCTGCAGCGCGACGGTGCCAGCAGTTTTAGCGTGGCCCGCATCGCGGAAGGCGCGCTGGCCGAACCGTACCGCCATGCCGTGCGCGAAACGGCGCCCGCCGAACGGGCCCAGCTGGTACAGCAATTGTTGAACGGCTTCGGCCAGCAAGGCCACGGCCGTTTCGATCCCGGCAAGGTGGACGGACAAGGCGACGAATACAGCATGCGCATGGAAGGCAGCAGCGCCCATTTCGCCAGCCTGCCGGGCCCGGTCGGCCTGGCCAGCACCTTCGATTTCTGGGGCGGGCTGGGCGAGACCGTGCTGGCGCTGGGCCAGGAGGCGCGCCGCACGCAGGACTATGTGTGTCCGGCCATTGATGCCGAGGAGGAAACCGGGTTCAGCTTTCCACCCGGGGTGCGGGTGCTGGCGGTGCCGCGCGCGCTCGATCTGGATGACGGCTATTTTCGCTACCGGGCGCGCTACACCCGGCGCGCCAATACCGTGACCGTCACGCGCAGCGTGCGCTTCCGGCATGCGGGCATGGTGTGCAGCGCGCGCGAGCATGCGCGCATGCTGCCCACGCTCGAGCGCATGATGCGCGATCTGCGCGCCCAGATCATCATCCAGGGACGCTAGTGCGCAGCGCGGCTCAAGCCGTATGCAGCTGCATGGTGGCGATGTCGAACTTGCCTTCCACCGCCAGCGGCAGCACGCGCAGGCTTTTCTCGATCGACTCTTCGATCAGAACCTGCTCTTCCTTGCGCGGCCGGTGCAGCACAAAGTCGGCCACGGCTTGTTGCGAGCCGAGCACGCGCGGATGGCCGATGCCCAGGCGCAGGCGCCAGTAATCCTGCGTGCCAAGGGCGGCGGTAATATCCTTGAGGCCATTGTGGCCGCCCGAGGAACCGCCTTTTTTCATCTTGACCACGCCCGGCGCCAGATCGAGCTCATCATGCACGACCAGCACTTCATCGGGATTGATCTTGTAAAAGCGCGCCAGCGCGCCAACCGACTGGCCCGAACGGTTCATGAAGGTCTGCGGTTCCAGCAGCCACACTTCCTGGCCGGCGATGCTGGACTTGGCGACCATGGCGTTGAA
>DASWMN010000361.1:0-22510 GCA_036399735.1 Telluria sp.
GAAGGTAAGTGAAGTCATGACCAAAACAACGAAATCCACCCCCGCCGTTGCCACAGAAGGCCGCATCCTGTCCGAAGAAGAAATTCGGGCCATGAACGAGAAGGACTACATGAACCCGGCCCAGCTGGCGTTCTTCAAAGCGCGCCTGCAGCAGCTTGAAAAAGACCTGCTCAAGAATGCCGGCGAAACCACCGAACACTTGCGCGAAACCGTGCTGGTGCCGGACCCGGCCGACCGCGCCACCATCGAGGAAGAACACGCGCTCGAACTGCGTACCCGCGACCGCGAGCGCAAGCTGCTGAAAAAAGTGCAACAGTCGATCGCCGCCATCGATGCCGGCGACTACGGCTGGTGCGAAGAGACCGGCGAACCGATCGGCATCCCGCGTCTGATCGCGCGTCCGACCGCCACGCTGTCGCTGGAAGCCCAGCAGCGGCGCGAACTGAAACAGAAACTGTACGGCGATTGAAGCAGTCCGTACACTGAGCGAGGAAAGCATGCGGCATGCGTCGCATGCTTTTTTATTTTGAAGCATGCATTCGTGCGAACGCAAAGTTTGCCCATCGGCTACACTAACGCCATGGGCGGCGCGCTGTGATCACGAGAGGCTACACAGCGGGCATGCTACCGTGCTAAGGTGTCGACGGTGCGCACTGCGCATAGTCTAGCTGGGCGAACGAAACAGGGAACGACGTGGGAATTTTCTCAATTTTTAAGGGAAAAAATAAACAGCCGGACAGCGCCGAGGCGCCGTCCGAGGCCCGCGTGCGCGGCGAGCCCTCGCGTCTGATCATCGATGGCGACGCCGAACGCGCGCGCCAGCGCGAGATCGCGCGTGCCACCGCGGCCAAGATCGATGCGATCGAATCGGCCATGGCCGACGATATCTTCAATACACCGGAGCCGGCCTGGGGCAGTGGCGCCCGGCGCAAACCTGGCCAGAAGGTCGACGACGACGGCGACACCCTGCCGATGCTCGAGATGGCCACCACCGAGCTGCTGTCGGACGATTACCTGACCGAGTCGCCGGTCCATCCGCAGACCGCGCCCGTGATCGAAGAAATCGCGATCATGTACGCCAATGACCAGAAAGAATTCGCCGAACAGATGCTGCAGGAAGCCCTGCGCGATGTCGGCCGCACCGACCGCACCGTGTGGTGGATGCTGTTCGACCTGTACCAGGTCATGGGCCGCCAGGACGATTTCGACAACGTTGCCATCGACTACGCCAGCCAGTTCGAAACCTCGCCGCCGACCTGGGCCCCGCCCGTGGTGCCTGGCACCGAAGAAAACAATTTTGCCGGCGTCACCCCGACCGAAGTGTTCGCCGGCGTGCTGGACGTGGACGTGGCGCCGCGCCTCGAGCGCCTGCTGCAGCTGGCCGAAGAGAACCAGGTCATGCGCCTGGAATTTGGCCGCATCGCCGACGTCACGCCCGAAGGCTGCCAGCTGCTGCTCGACACCCTGACCACGCTGCGTAAGCGCGAGCGCGAACTGATCGTGGCTGGCGCCGCCGAATTTGCCGAACTGGTGCGTTCGACCATCACCATCGGCGAGCGCGATGCCAGCGAAGCGCCGTGGATGCTGCTGCTGGCCCTGCTGCAACTGATGAACCGCGAAAAAGATTTCGAAGAAACGGCGATGGATTACTGCGTCACCTTCGAAGTCTCGCCACCATCCTTCGAAACCCCGAAGCACGTGGCCACCACCAGCACCATCACGGCCCCGCCGCGCACCGAATGCTTCATGCTGCCGGCCGTGATCAACAGCGGCGCCAACTCGCTGTTCGACGCGATCGACGCGTATGCATCGCAGTCGCCGACCCTGCTGATCGACTGCTCGCGCCTGGCGCGGGTGGACTACGGCGCCGCCAGCGCGCTGCTCAACCGCCTGCGTCCGATCGCCGCCGAAAAGAAGATCGAGTTCCGCGACATGAACCATCTGGTCGCGGCGCTGTTCAAACTGCTCAGCTTCGCTGAAGTGGCAAGGTTGTTCCCTCACAAGTATTAAACCTGCGCCTGCGGGCAACGGTTTGCGCTTCAGTATCTTGCAATTTGCGTTAACACCCCCATTCTTTGGGGGAGATAACTACGAGGCAGATATGGAACAATTTCACGGCACCACCATCCTGTGCGTGCGGCGCGGCTCCACCGTGGCGCTCGGCGGCGATGGCCAGGTCACACTCGGCAACATCGTCATGAAGGGCACGGCCCGCAAAGTGCGCAAGCTGTACCAGGGCAAGGTCCTGTGCGGCTTCGCCGGCGGCACCGCCGACGCCTTCACCCTGCTCGACCGCTTCGAAGGCAAGCTGGAAAAACACCAGGGCAATCTGCTGCGCGCCTCGGTTGAACTGGCCAAGGACTGGCGCACCGACCGCGTGCTGCGCCGTCTGGAAGCAATGCTGCTGGTGGCCGATCACGAATCGACCCTGGTCATCACCGGCAACGGCGACGTGCTCGAGCCGGAAGACGGCATCGGCGCGATCGGTTCCGGCGGCACCTACGCCCAGTCGGCGGCCAAGGCCCTGCACGAGAATACGGAACTTTCGCCCGCGGAAATCGTGTCCAAGTCCCTGACCATTGCCGGCCAGCTGTGCATCTATACCAACCTGTCCCACATCATCGAAACGCTGGACTGAACCCATGAACCTGACACCCCAAGAAATCGTTTCGGAACTCGACAAGCACGTGGTTGGCCAGGGCAAGGCCAAGCGCGCGGTCGCCATCGCCCTGCGCAACCGCTGGCGCCGCCAGCAGGTGGCCGAGCCCCTGCGCCATGAAATCACGCCCAAGAACATCCTGATGATCGGCCCCACCGGGGTCGGCAAGACCGAGATCGCGCGCCGCCTGGCGCGCCTGGCCGATGCCCCCTTCATCAAGATCGAAGCGACCAAGTTCACCGAGGTGGGCTACGTCGGGCGCGATGTCGACACCATCATCCGCGACCTGATCGACATCGGCATCAAGCAGACCCGCGCCGCCGAAATGAAGAAGGTGCGCGAGCGCGCCGTGGACGCGGCCGAGGAACGCATCATCGACATCCTAGTGCCGCCGGCGCGCGACTTCGGCTTTAACGTCACGCCCGCCAGCACCGATCCGAAAGACGGCGACAGCACGCGCCAGACCTTCCGCAAGCGCCTGCGCGAAGGCGCGCTGGACGAGCGCGAAATCGAACTCGAACTGGCCGACGCCGGCCCGCAGATGGAAATCATGGCCCCGCCGGGCATGGAAGAAATGACCGAGCAGATCAAGTCGATGTTCTCGGGCATGGGCGCGGCCCGCAAAAAGCCGCGCAAGGTCAAGATCGCCGAAGCGCTCAAGCTGCTGATCGACGAGGAAGCAGCCAAGCTGATCAACGACGACGACATGAAGCAGAAAGCCATCGCCAACGTCGAGCAGAACGGCATCGTGTTCCTCGACGAGATCGACAAGATCGCCTCGCGCTCCGAGATGGGCGGGGCCGACGTCTCGCGCGCCGGCGTGCAGCGCGACCTGCTGCCGCTGGTCGAGGGCACCACCGTCAATACCAAGTACGGCATGATCCGCACCGACCATATCCTGTTCATCGCCTCCGGCGCCTTCCACCTGGCCAAGCCGAGCGACCTGATTCCGGAACTGCAGGGACGCTTCCCGATCCGGGTCGAGCTGGAATCGCTCTCGATCGCCGACTTCGAATGCATCCTGACCAGCACCGATGCCTGCCTCACCAAGCAGTACGAGGCCCTGCTCGACACCGAGGGCGTGAAGGTGGAATTCGCCCCTGACGGCATCACCCGCCTCGCCGAAATCGCGTTCTCGGTCAACGAGCGCACCGAGAACATCGGCGCACGGCGTCTGTACACCGTGATGGAAAAGCTGCTTGAGGAAGTGTCGTACGGGGCCAGCGAGAACCGTGGCCAGGTGGTGCAGATCAGCGCCGCCTACGTCAATGAACGGCTCGACAAGCTGGCCGTGGACGAAGACCTGTCGCGCTACGTACTGTAAGGAGAACGCCGATGGCGAACAAGGCACTGGCAACGCGCCAGAAGATGCGGCTGACGGTGTCGCCATCGCCGCCGCCGCGCAATCCCGTGGCGGTAGCGGCCAAGCTGCGCGCGGCCGGGCCGCATGCCAAAGGGCCGGGCGCCGAACGCCAGGCGGCCAAGCGCGCGCTGAAAAAGGCCAAGCTCGAACCGGAAGAATAAACAGCATCTTCGCGCGGGCGACGCCAATAGGTATTTGGGGGAATGGGGACTTGGCGGCATGGTCGGGCCGCCAGCGGGAGCCGTTGGGGCTCCCGCTTTCTGGCCATCGGTGACTAGTCTCGCGCGTTCCGCCCCGGCGTGCCATCTCCTTGTGCGAAGCACCGTTATTCGGTACATTCGGTACTGTCAAACGCTACATCGATCACAAGGATTCCATGAGTTCTCCCGAACAAGTCATCACCGTGCTGCGCGCCGAACTGCGCGCCGCCAGCATCACCTATAAAGAACTGGCCGAACGCATCGACATGAGCGAGTCTAGCGTCAAGCGCATGTTCGGCCAGAAGGACATGGCCCTGTCACGCCTGGCGCAGATCTGCAAGGCGGCCGGCATTCCCATGGAAGACGTGCTGCGCCGCGCCGCCGACGCCCGCACCCATGCCGACACCCTCACCGCGGCCCAGGAAAAGTCGCTGATGGCCAATCCGCGCCTGCTGCTGGTGGCAATCTGTTGCCTTGGTCACTGGACGCTGGACCAGATCATCGAAACCTACAACGTCAGCGAACCGGAATGCATCGGCCTGATGGTGGAGCTGGACCGGCTCGGCCTGATCGAACTGAAGCCGGGCAACCGCTACAGCCTGCGCGTGTCGAATGCCTTCCGCTGGATCGCCGACGGTCCGGTGCAGCAGTATGTGCGCGAACATGTGGTGGGCGACTACTTCGGCGGGCGCTTCGACGGCCACGGCGAAATGCTGATGTGCGTGCCGGCCCGGCTGTCGGCCGCCAGCGCGCAGGAAATGACACACAAAGTGCAGCAGCTGGCCGGCGAACTGGCGCGCCTGCACCAGAACGACCGCCGTCTGGCCAGCAGCGAGCGCGATGGTTTCACGCTGCTGCTGGGATTGCGTTCATGGGAATTCGGCGCGTTTACCGCCTTGCGCCGCAAATAACACAGCCACCATCACCAAACCGGGCCGAGGAACAGGTACAGGGTGCGGCTGCCCTCCTTGGTCGCGCCCGCGCCGACATAGGCCGGCCCGAAGCGCGTATCGACCGACAGGAAGCCCGACACCGCCTGTTTCACGCTGCTGCCCTGCGACTGCTGGGTCAGGTCGAAGCCGCCTCCCAGCTCGAGCGAGAAGCCGGCCCGCACGGTGCCGCCCAGCGTGACCGGCAAGGCGCCGATGCGGCGCGCCATGACCAGGCGTCCGAACGCCACGGTCTTGCCCTGGATCGAATCGGGTACGGTCCCTGACAGGCGCAGGAAGCCACCCAGACTGAGCGGCGAATAGCCATTGTTCGAGTGCGCGAACTCGCCGTACAGATGGCCGGCCCAGTTGCCGCCGCTGATCGCCGCCATCGCGATCAGGCTCGAGTTGGCCTGCGCCCCCGAACCATTGCCGAGCACCCGTTCCAGGCGCGCGTCGAGCAGGTAGCCGCGGCTGGGGAAGCCGAGCGAATCGAGGGTATCGGCCTGGTATTGCACATACTGGGTGGTGCCGAAACCGCGCAGCGCCGTCGAATCAGGCTGCTCCGGAATGACCGACTGGACCCCGGCCTTCTGGCGCGTGACGCCAATCCGGATATCGCCCGAGGTGCCCAGTTCGCGTCCCAGCACCAGGCTGGCGGCGCTGCCGGTATACGCATAGCGGCGCTCGCGCCGGCCCGATACGAAAAAGTCGCGCGAGCTCGATCCGTATTCCAGCGCCGGCGCCACATACCATTGCGAACCGGCGCCCAGCGGCTGGTAGAACTGCATGCCCAGGCCACGCAGGTCGCCGGCCTGCGCCAGGGTGCGCAATTCACCGCCCCAGCTGTTCATCGAGGTGCGCACGTGCATCAGCTTGAGGGCAAAGCGGTTCGAGTCGTCGAAGTCGCTCGCCAGCTCCAGTCCTACCCGCAGCCGGCTGGTGGCCCAGGCGGCCTCGGTGGCCTTGATGGTCACGCTGCGCTTGCCGTCCTGGTCGTCGATATCGGTTTCCACCCGTTCCAGGTCGCCCCGTCCGTACAGGGTGTCGGCCGCCTTGCGCACCTGTTCGCGCGTCATGCTGGCACCAGGCACGATGCCGGTCTGGACTTCGAGAATGGCCGGGTTGATACGCCTGGTGCCGTCGACCGTGACCGAGGCGATCGCGGCCGGGGTGTCCGACAGCGGCGGCGGTGCCAGCCGGTTGTTCTCGAACAGCGCGTAGTCGGCCGCGCTCAGGGCCAGGGGCGCCAGCCGTGGTTCCAGCTCGTGCGCGGCCAGCTCGCCCGCCGTCATGGCAGCTTCGATGCTGCGGAAATCCAGGAAGCCGATGCCGTCCAGCCCGGGCGCGATCAGCACGTCCTGGGCGCGCAGTTCGCGGATCGAGCGCTGCACGTTCTGTTCGGTCAGGATGTTGATCATCTGCTGGGCAACGCCAAGCGCGCTGCCCAGGTTCTTTTCCGGCGCCAGCGGGGTGCCGACGTTGACCGCAATGACGATGTCGGCGCCCATCTTGTGGGCCAGGTCGATCGGCAGGTTGCGCACCAGGCCGCCGTCCACCACCAGGCGCTGGTTGACGCGCACCGGCGCGAACACGCCAGGCACCGCCAGCGAGGCGCGCATGGTCAGGAACAGCGGGGTGTCGACCAGGTCGACCAGGTCGCCCGTCACCAGGTCGGAGGCGACCGAGCGAAACGGCAGCGTCAGCTGGCTGACCGGCTGGTCGCGGGTGCCGGCCGGCAGCAGGCGGCTGAGCGCCTGCTCGAGCGCGGCATTGCCGGCCGCGGAAGGCGGCAGCGAGATGCCGTCCTGATGCACCCCGAATTCAAGGCGCGATGGCAGAATGGTGTCTTCTTCGCGGCGCCGAAATTCCAGGTCTTCGCGTGCGGGGCGGTCGGCCACCACGCGGTCCCAGTCGGTCTGGCGCGCCATTTTCTCCAGGTCGGAGACGCCGGCGCCGGCGGCATAGGCGCCGCCCACCACGCTGCCCATGCTGGTGCCAACCACCAGATCGATCGGCACGCGCATGTCGCGCAGGGCGCGCAGCACCCCGATGTGGGCGAAGCCGCGCGCGCCGCCGCCGGACAGCACCAGCGCGATGCGCGGGCGCGCCGCCGGTGTCACCGGGCCGGCCGCCAGCGGCGCCGAACGGGGAACGGTGTCGTCAGACTGGGCGCGCACTGTGGGCGCGCCGGTCAGAAGCGCGCACGCGAGCGCGCTCGCGAGAGCACGCAGAAACATCGCTGAACCTTATCGGGTGGGGTTGCCGGACATATTGCGGGTCGGTGCCGGCATCTGGGTCGGCGGCGGTGGCGGTGGCACGCCACCTGGCGGCTGGCCCTGCTGCGGCTCGGTTGGCTGGCCCGGCTGCGGCGGCGGCACCGGTACGTTGCCGGACATGTCAGGCACCTGCATCGGGTTGGGCGCGAGCTGCGGCGGCGGGGTGTCGCCCGTCATCTGGTTTTGCGGCAGCGGCTGCTGTGGCTGCGGCGGCGGTGGCTGCGGCTGGGGCGGCGGCATCGGCGTGGTGCCCATCGGGGCGGCCAGCGCCAGGCTGGTGCCGGCCTTGTCGTCGGTGGCCAGGTCGATGCGTTTGAGGACGCCGCCTTCGGACAGCATCACGTACTTGGGATGGACTTCCTGCAGCACCACGCCGCTGGAAAACTCGTGACCGACCTTGAGCGCCTTGGGCGGCTGGCCATCGGCCACCAGAATGGCGACACCGTCGGCGCCAGCGGCGACCACACCGGTCAGCTGGTAATTGCTGGCCACAACGGCCAGCGCCTGGCCGCCGAACAGGGTGGCGGCGGCATCCGGGCTCGGCTCGGGCACAGCCGCTTCCGTCATGGGCGCCAGCGGACGCTGGGGCGGCTTGTACAATTCCAGCACCCAGTAGGCGATCGACGCCGACAGCGCGATCACGGCAAGCAGGCTCAAAATCAATGGCAAACGCTTCATTACATTCCTTGGTTACCGCACCAGCTGGTTAATTTCGATGATCGGCATCAGCACGGCCAGCACGATCAGCAGCACCACCACGCCCATGCCCACGATCAGGGCCGGCTCCAGCAGTCCGGCCAGGGTCAGCGCGCGCCGCTCCAGGTCCTGCTGCTGCGAATTGGCGGCCCGCTCCAGCATGGCCGGCAGTTCGCCGGTGATTTCGCCGGCACGGATCATGTGGATCAGCATCGGCGGGAAATGCTTCTGGGCCGACAGCGCACGCGCCAGGCTGACGCCTTCGCGCACCGAGGCACTGGCTTCTTCGACCAGCTCCTTCATGGCCACGTTCGACAGCGTGTCGCGGCTGGTGTCGAGCGCACGCAGCATGGGCACGCCCGAACCGATGGTAATGGCCAGGGTACTGGCAAAGCGGGCCGTGTTGAAACTGCGCTCGAATTTGCCGAACAGGGGCGCGGTCAGCAGCCAGGTGTGCCAGCGCCGCTTGATGACGGGATTGCGCAGCGCCTTGAGCCAGGTGTAGCCGGCAGCCACCGCGGCGGCCAGCGTGAGCAGGCCCCAGGAGCGCACAAAATCGGACACGGCCAGCATGATCACGGTCAGCAAGGGCAGCTTCTGCTTGGTGCTGGTGAACACCGAAACGATCTGCGGCACCACGTAGGCCAGCAGGAAAATCACGATGGCGAAAGCGAGCACCGTGACGATGGCCGGATAAATGAAGGCCAGGCGCACCTTGGCCACCAGGGCATTGCGCCGTTCGATGTAGTCGGCCAGGCGCGACAGCACACGCTCGAGCTGGCCGATCTGTTCACCGGAGGCGACCAGGGCGCGGAAAATGTCGGCAAAGTCGCGCGGATAGCGCGACAGCGCGGCCGAGAAAGGCGCGCCGCCCATCACCTCGGACCGGATCGAACCGATCAGGTCACGCACGTACGGACGCTCGGCCTGTTCCAGCAGGGCCGTGAAGGCTTGTTCCAGCGGCAGCCCCGCTTCCAGCAGGCTGGCCAGCTGGCGCGTGAACAGCGCCAGCTCGATCTGCGACAGGCGTTCGCCGAAGCCGCGCCGCGTGACCACGCCCTTTTCGTCAACCTGGGCGGCAATGGCTTCCACATTCAGTGGCGTGAGCCCCTGCAGGCGCAGATCCGAGCGCGCCGACTTGGCGCTGTCGGCGTTGACCACGCCCTTCTGGGTGGCGCCGGCGGCATCCACGGCTTCGTAGCGAAATGCGGGCATCGGCTAGTCCTTGGTCACGCGCAGCAATTCCGCCTGCGTGGTGGTGCCGTCCTCGAGCCAGCGGTTGCCGTCCTCGCGCATGGTCTTCATGCCGACCCGCTGGGCGGCCGTGCGGATGTCCGCTTCGGACGCGCGGTTGTGGATCTGGGCCCGGATTTCATCGGTGGTCTGCAGCAGTTCGTACACGCCGACCCGGCCGTGATAGCCGGTGAAGCCGCACTTGTCGCAGCCGACCGCGCGCCACTGGGTACCGTCGCTGACCTTGCAGTGCACGCACAGTTTGCGCACCAGGCGTTGGGCCATCACGCCCAGCAGCGAAGACGACAGCAGGAACGGTTCGATCCCCATGTCGAGCAGACGGGTGACGGCAGCGGCCGCATCATTGGTGTGCAGCGTGGCCAGCACCAGGTGACCGGTCAGCGAGGCCTGCACCGCGATCTGCGCTGTTTCCAGGTCGCGGATCTCGCCGATCATGATTACGTCGGGATCCTGGCGCAAAATCGCGCGCAGGGCCTTGGCGAAGCTCATGTCGATCTTGGCATTGACCTGGGTCTGGCCGACGCCGATCAGGTCGTACTCGATCGGGTCTTCGACCGTGAGGATGTTGGTGGTCGAGGCGTTCAGGCGCGACAGGGCCGCGTACAGGGTGGTGGTCTTGCCGGAACCGGTTGGCCCGGTAACCAGAACGATCCCGTGCGGCTGGTTGATCAAGCCATCGAATTCGGGCAGCAGATCGGGCGCCATGCCCAGGTGCGACAGGTCGAGGCGGCCGGCTTCCTTGTCGAGCAAACGCAGCACGGCCCGTTCGCCGTGCCCGGTCGGCAGGGTCGAGACGCGCACGTCGACGCCCTTGCCGCCCACGCGCAGGGTGATGCGTCCATCCTGCGGCAAACGTTTTTCGGCAATGTCGAGCTGCGCCATGATCTTGATACGCGAGATCAGCGAAGCGTGGATCGCCTTGCGCGGACGGACAATGTCGCGCAGCGCGCCGTCAATCCGGAAGCGCACCACCGAGGTCTGTTCGAACGGCTCGATGTGAATATCGGAGGCGCCTTCGCGCAGCGACTGCGTGAGCAGCGCGTTGATCATGCGGATCACGGGCGCGTCGTCTGAGGACTCGAGCAAGTCTTCGATGGCCGGCACGTCCTGCAGCAGCTTGGTCAGATCGAGGTCGGCGTCGAATTCATCGGCCACCTGGGAGGCGTCGCCGCCGCCGCCGGCGTACGCGCTGGCGATGGCCGCTTCCAGGTCGGCCCGCTCCATTGAGCGCAGGGCAATGCGGCCGAAGCGGCGCGAGACTTCCGCGATCGCGGCCGGCGCGGTCGCGCCCGAGACCCACACCTCGACGGTGTGCTCGGCTTCCTCGCTGTAGCGCGCCAGCACGCCAAAGTCGCGCGCGAAAGCGTAAGGTAAAAGATTGCTCATCGTTGTGCTATCAGTTCTGTGGTGGCGTCGGCGCCGGCTGCTGGCCCGGACCCGGGCGCGGTTCCACCGGCACCAGGATCGGACGCGGTGGCACTTTGACCATGGTCCCGCCTTCCGGCGGCTGGCCGCCATTCAGTTGCGGCAGCACCGGGGTACCGTAATCGGGCACCATGATGCTGTCCTTCTTGGCGGCGGCGTCCTGGCCGGCGCTGCGCATGAAATCGTAGCGGTCGGCCGCCACGGCGTTGCTGTCTTCCTTGCTGCGGATGATGACCGGGCGCAGGAACACCATCAGGTTGGTCTTCTTGCGGGTCTTCTTGCGGTACTTGAACAGATTGCCCAGCACGGGAATGTCACCCAGGCCACGCACTTTTTCTTCGTTGCCGCCGGTGTCGTCACGGATCAGGCCACCGAGCACGATGATCTGGCCGTCGTCGGCGATCACGTTGTTCTCGATCACGCGCATGTTGGTGGTCACGCCCGACGGGCTGTTTTCGGTGCCGGTCACCACGTCGGACGTCTCGTGATAGATCGCCATCTTGATGGTGCCGCCTTCGGAAATCTGCGGGCGCACTTTCAGCATCAGGCCGACGTCCTTGCGGTCGATGGTCTGGAACGGATTGCCCGCCGCGCCGCCGGCATTGGTGGTGAACGAGCCGGAAATCACGCCGATGTTCTGGCCGACCTTGATGGTCGCCAGTTCATTATCGAGCGTGATCAGATTTGGCGTGGACAGCACGTTGGTCGAGGTATCGGCTTCCAGCGCCTTGGCGATTGCGCCCAGGCCAAGCGCGCCGTTGATCTGCTTGAACACGCCGATCGACAGGCCGGCGCCGGGATTGGGCACGGTCGAGGTCAGCAGGCTGGCCAGCGAGGAAGCGCCCGGGGTCGCGAAGTTCTGGACGGCGCCAACGCGGTAATCGCTGTTCTTGTTGCCCGACAGGCCGAGCCACTGGACGCCGAATTCGGCCGAACGCTCGGCCGAGACTTCGACGATCAGCGATTCGATGTACACCTGCGCGCGGCGCACGTCGAGCATGTCGATCACGGCGCGCAGGTTGCGGTAGATCGCGTCCGGCGCGGTGATGATCAGGGTATTGGTGGAGGCGTCGGCCTGGATCCAGCCGGCGCCGCTGCCACCGGCGCCACCGCTGGTGCCGCCGGCGTTGCCGAACTTGTCACCCTGCTGGTTCATGCCGCCCTGGCCCTGGTTCGACTGCATGCCGCCCTGCCCGCCGTTCTGGCCGGCCGACGATTGCACGCTGCCGCCGCTGGTGCCGGACTGGGTCTGCTGCAGGGCCGAGGAATCGGACGAGACCACCGCGCGCAGCGTGGCGGCGAGCTTGGTGGCGTCGGCGTTTTTCAGGTACACCACATTCACGTTGCCGGCCACGGTGGTCGGCTGATCGAGCTTGGCGATCAGCGACTTGGCCAGGCTGGCGCGGGCGCGCGAGGGCGCCTTGATCACCAGCGAATTGGTGCGCGGGTCGGCCACCACGGACACGCGGCCCGAATCGCCGCCCGGCGCGGGCTGCAGCAGTTTTTCGATCAGGGTCGCCATGTCCGAGGCGATCCCGTAACGCACCGGCACGATGTCGACGTCGGCCGCGATCGGCGCGTCCAGCGTGGCGATGATCTTCGACAGGCGCGCCAGATTGTCGGCGTAGTCGGTGATCACCAGGCTGTTGTTGCCCGGGTTGGCCATGATCGAATTGTTCGGCGAAATCAGTGGACGCAGCACCGCCGTCAGGTTGGCCGCCGATTCGTAATTGAGGTGGTAGATCTGGGTGGCGACCTGGTCGCCCTTGACGCTGTTCTTGCCGGTGCCGACCATGGTCGGCGAGCTTTGCAGCTTGGCTTCGGCTTCCGGCACGACTTTGGCGTAGCCGTCGCCGGTGACCACCGCGTAGCCTTGCAGGCGCAGCGCGGAGGTCAGCAGGCTGAAAGCCTGGGCCTTGGTGATCGATTTTTCCGACACCAGAGTCAGGGTGCCTTTCACGCGCGGGTCGATGATGAAGGTCATGCCGGTGTAATGGCCAACCGCCTTGATCACCGATTCGATGTCGGCGCCGACAAAGTTGAGCGCCGCCTGATCCTCGGGCGCCGCCAGCAGGGGGGCGGGCGCGCCGGCGACCGCGCAGCACAGCATGACGCCGGCCACAATACGGCGCAGCGCCGGAATTTGGAGAGTGCTACCAGACTGTTTTTTCATTATTTGAACTCTAACGCGATAATTTTCTTGCCGCCCACCATTCGGCGCTGGCCCAGTAAATTCAGGAGGTTGCCCAGCGTTTCTTCATATCCGTCCGCCGCCTGCGCCTGTCCGGAAAACTGGAAGCGGCCCTGGTCGAGCGCCCCGGTTCCCGATAACAATAGCGCACCGCGCACGGTACTCAAACTCATTTGTGCTTTCTGCCCGCGCCAGTCCATTGTCACCTCGTAGGTGCCCAGTGGCTTGACCGGTGCCATGCGCGAGCCCATGTCGGTCAGCGACAGCAGCGTGCGGCCCTGCACTTCGACCTGCTGGCCGGCGCGCGCCAGCTGCAGCGTGGTCCAGGACAGCTTGACCACCCCGGACGGCGCCAGCGTGTTGAGCGGCGCGCCCAGACCGGCCAGGCGTTCCGCCGGCAGCAGCAGTTCAGCCGGGCTGACCTGCCATTGCGTCGTGCTGCCCGACAAGTTGACCGGCTGGGTCAGCGCTTCCGGATTCTCCAGCGTCAGTTCGACCTGGCCAAGCAGCAACAGCGGCGACAAGCGCCAGCTGAAACGCCCCGGCAGCAGCGGTGTGACAGCCCCGCCCGCGCCAGCCGCGCCGCCAATGAAGGCGGAACCGCGCCACAGCGTACCCTGCGCATCCCCGAGAGTCAAACGTCCTTCTGTTTCCGTTTCGACCATCGAAGCGAGCCAGCTGGCAGGCAGGAACACCAGCACCGTCAGCGCCACTGCCGCCGCGATGGCGAACAACCATAGCACAGCACGCTTCATCGGGACGCTTCACCGGTGTTCTGGCGCAGCGTCAGCTGGGCATCGACCTGGCCGGCCGGCGTACCGGCCGTGACACTGGCGTCGTCCACGGCAATCCGGTTCTCGCGGCGCTGGGCGTCCAGCCAGCTGTACAAATTGGCAAACGAGACATTGGTCAGCTGGATCTTGGCGTATTCGCCAGTAATGATCAGCGAGGTGGGCGTGATGCTGCGCGTGCCCAGACTGGCCTTGAGCGTTTCTTGCGTCATCGGCGTGACCTGCGGGGCCGGCCGGCTGGCCAGTTCACTGGCCTCCAGCGCCAGCGCCTGCATGGTCGCCGCTTCCGCCCGCAACTGCGGCAGCGCGACATTGAGTTTCGCCTTGCCGTCCATGGCCGGGCCGATGAACAGCAGGTAGACCAGGGCGCCCAGCACGGTGGCGCCACCCACGGTCAGGTACTTGCGTTCCTGCTCGGTGCGGGCCAGCCAGTACAGCGCCAGCTGGTCCTTGAATTGGCCGATCACGGTCAGCGCGCTCATTTCTTGCCTCCAGTACTGCGGATCACATAGACACCGGCACCCGAATCGCTCAGGTCCAGTTTGCGCGTCGCGAGGAAGTCGCGCAAGGCCCCCGCGGTGGAGGGCTCGACGCTGTCCGGTTTCAGCTTGACCGTGGTGGCGCGCTCGCGGAACGTCATCTGCGCCAGTACCGGCGGCTTGGGCAGGCTGCGCACCGCTTCACCGAAGGCCGCGGCCTGGAAGGTGAATTCGTCGGCCGTCAACTGGCCCTGGGTGGCCCGGGCGCGGTTGATATTGCCGCGCATTTGCGCTGCCGGGTCGCTGCTGATCACGGTTTCTTTCGGATAGGCGGCCTTGAAGGTCTGCTTCATGCCGAGCGTGATGGCGTCGGCCTCGCGCTTCATGCGCAGCCACTGCACGTTCAGGCCCACCAGATTGACCACCACCGCCAGCAGCGCCAGGCGCAAGGGCCAGCGCCATTTCTTCCAGTCGCGCGCCTGGGAACCGGCCGCACCCAGCGCCGGCACCAGGTCCAGGGTGCTGCTCTTGGAACCGGACACCCAGTGCGCCCAGTGTTCGGCTTCCAGATGAATGCCGGGGCCGGCTTCGGCCACCAGCGCCTGGTATTCGCCCAGCTGGGCGGCCGGGACGTACAGATTGAGGGGCGAATCGCCGGCCAGCGCGCGCGCCGTCTGCAGCGCCACGGCCGGGCCGCCCGCCACCGCCAGCCCCAGGCCCTGGTACTGGCCATGGCGCAGCGTGATGCCGCTGCCATCGATGGCACCGGACACATTGCCGGGCGTAAGCGGCAGGCACAACTGGGCCGGCATGGCAGCGACCGTGCGCGCGCCCTGCGCCAGCAAGCCCTTGACGAGCGACTCAAGCCAGCCGCGCTGCACCACGGCGATGCTGCGCAAGCCATCGTCGTGCTGCACTGGCGCGGCCACCAGCACGCAGTCTTCCGGGTCGCCCAGGATGTGTTCTTCGACCAGGCTGGGCAAAGCGGTCTTGAGGCGTGCCGGCGACAGCGGCGGGGTTTTCACCTGCAGCAGCGTGACGTCGGCCGCGGCCAGCATCAGCACCACATGGCGGCTGGCGGCAACGGCGTCGCCCATGCTGCGCAGCGCGCCCTCGCCTTGCTGGACCAGCGAGCCGCCATCTGCCACCAGGGCGAAGCGCGCCAGGGCGCCTTCGTGATCGGCGCGGGCGGGAAGCCGGATATATAAAGTAGTCAAACAGTCTCGCTTTCGTTCTAGTTTTGGCGTACCCAGACCGTGCTGGTCTTGAAAGTCTGGTCATCGAGCTTGCGGTTGACCAGCGCTTCGGCGTCCAGCGCGGCGCGATCCAGGCGCACCCGCGAGAGCACCAGGAAGTACTCGCTTTTTACATCAAACAACGGTTCCAGCTCCGGCTTGCCAGCGCCATACAGCTGCTGGGTAAAATCCGTTTTCTGGCGGTAGTAGGCCTGCTTGCGCCGTTCGACCAACGCATTGGCCTGCGATACCGAAAAACCTTCCACCAGCGCCGCGATCACCTCTGGCGGCGCGGTATTCACATTCACCGTCATGGCATCGGCCGGCAGCACGATCACGAACTGGCGCAGCTTGTCGACCACCTGCGGCGTGTAGCCCTGGATCGAGAGCAGATCGTCAAGCTGGGTGAGCGCGATCGGGGCGCCGCTGCGCACCACCACCGGCGAGGTATCGCCTTCCTCGCGCGGCAGCGGCGGGGCCGACGCGGCCACCGCCTTGGCGGTGCGCTCGGCCAGGGCCGGATCAAGCTGCAGGTTGGCCAGCAGGCGCCGGTACACCGCCAGGTGCTGGCCGTTGATCTTCGGTCCGGTCGCCAGATTGCTCAGATTGTAGCGCGAGGTGGCGTCCACAATCCGGCCCGACAGGCTGGCATCAAAAACTTCGCCTTCGACCCGCTCGCGCTCGATGTACTGGTCGAGCCGGGTTTCCGCCAGCGGCGTGTTCCACACCGAGGTAAGCGAGGTATAGGTGCGGGTGTCCATGCCGTCCTGGCGCAGCACCAGGCGCGCCCAGTCAAGCGCGCCGCGCAGGATCCACTTGGTCTGCAGGTGCAGGCGCTGATTCTCCATCGAACGCACCTGGACCTGCTGCGACCAGAACAGGCTGGCCACGATGGTGACCGCCAGGGTGGTCAGCAGCAGGGCCGTGATCACGGCCACGCCGCGCTGACGCCGCAAAATTTTCATAGCCCCCCCAGCAGAAAAGACTTGATCATGACCGCGTTCACACCCTGCACCTGGAGCGCGACCTGCAGGCCGGACGGCGGCAGTTCGAGCGCGCTCGGATTGTTTTCACGCGGCTTGCCGCCGATTTGCCAGCGGTTGTTTTCCCAGGTCTGGACCACCATCCCGGTCACGCCTTTTTGCAAAATCACGGGCGGGGTGCTGTCGGTATTCGAGGTGGCCGCCTTCCACAGCACGTCGAGCTGGATCAGGTCGCGCGTGCCGGGCGATTCGCGCCGCGTCAGCACGCCTTCCTGGACCCGGTACGACACCACCTGCAAGGTGGCCGCCTCGTTCTCGCGGTAGACATTGCGCACCATGATCATGCGGTCGGCGTCAGCCAGCAGGAAGGGCCGCTTTTGCAGCGCGGCCGGATTGGCCATGTGCTCGGCGTCGCTTTGCAACTGGGCGAACGCGAGCTGCATGCCGCGCGTGGCTTCGATCTGCTCGGTCAGGGCGACGCGCGAACGGATGATCCCGTCCAGCCCGCGCCAGCCGAGCACGGCGACAATGGCCAGAATGCTGATGGCCACGAGCAGCTCGATCAGCGTGAAGCCGCGATGAAGATGCAGGCGCTTCATTCGTTGAGCACCAGCTGGACCAGCTTGATGATGCGCCGGTTCGGGTCGGCCATGTCGAACACGCTCACCTCGACCCGGCGCAGACGCGGATTCGGACTGGCCAGCACTTCTTCCTGGCACACCAGTTTCAGGTCGCCCTGGGGGCACTCGAAGCTGCGTTTGCCGGTACCGGGAAATTCGTGTTCCAGGCGGATCTGCACCAGCCGGTTTTCGGCCGACCAGGTGGCCATCATGGCCGCGCGCAGGCTGGCGCTGTTGGCTGTCAGGCTGCCGACCGCGCGCAGGGACGCGCCCAGCGCGGTGCCGACGATGACCAGCGCCACCAGCACTTCGAGCAGGGTGAACCCGCGGCGGGATAAGCGATGCGGCATCATTCGACGACGAAATGGCCGATGCCGTCGGCGTGAATGGCGACACTGGCGTCCCCGTTCGTCATGGTCAGCACGAAGGGCTTGTCGACCGGCTCGCGGCCGAAGGTGATGCGCATCGGATTGCCAGTGCCGGCCGAAGCCGGATCGATCAGCAGGTTGACGGGGCTGCTCTTGAAGGGGCGTTCACGCAGCAGATCGTCCTTGGTGATCGGGTCCCAGGTTTGCTCGTTGCGGACCAGGAAGCGGTAATGCTCGCTGTCGGCCTCGAACGCGACCAGGCGGTTGCGCACGATGGCCTCGTCGCGCGCCAGCTGCAGCAGCAGGGCGATGCGGTTGGCTTCGGACTGCAGGTTCTGGCGCGGACTGGGAATGGCATTGACCGAGACCATGCCAAGCGTGATCCCGATGATCAGCATGACAATCATGATCTCGACGAGGGTAAAGCCGCGCGTGGCGCGGCTTGTCCGGATCAACGCCACGACCGTGTCCTGTTATTCCCAGGAGCCGACGTCGGCATCGTCGCCGACACCGCCCGGCTGGCCGTCAGCGCCCAGCGAGAAGATGTCCACCTCGCCTTTGACGCCAGGCGACAGGTACTGGTAGGGGTTTTTCCATGGGTCGGTCGGCAGCTTGTCGAGGTAGCCGCCGGTTTTCCAGCCATTGGCGGCCGGGCCGCTGGTCGGCTTTTCGATCAGTGCCTTGAGGCCCTGCTCGGTGGTCGGATAGCGCTGGTTGTCGAGCTTGTACAGCTTGAGCGCCTGCATCAGCGAACTGATGTCGGCCCGGGCGGCAGTCACGCGCGCTTCGCCGGCGCGGCCCATCAGCCTGGGCACCACCAGGGCGCCCAGAATACCGATGATGACCACCACGACCATGATCTCGACGAGGGTAAAACCGCGCTGCAGGGCGGCGCGGCCAGATGATGCTTTTTGCATAATGTGTCAACAGATGAAATAGTTGGAAGGCAGAGTATAAGGCCGAAAGTGATTCGGACTACAACTTTTGTCAGCACATTGTAAGGCAGCGTGGCCCCGTGGGGACACGCGTTTTTACTTTAATCAGTGCCGGGCACTGCCTTCGAGTTTTTGCCGCACTGCATCATTTCCGCCAGCGGCAATGTTGGAGGACACCGGCGCCAGTGAGCGAATGGCCGGAACATCTTTGACAAACGGAACGATGCCAAGTTCCTTGTCCACCTCGTGCGGATAGACTAAATATCCGCGTGTGATCACTGCGGCCACTTTTCGGATGTCGGCAATGTTCTTGGTCGGGTCGCCGTCGACCAGCACCAGGTCGGCCAGTTTGCCTGGCGTGACCGAGCCGCGTTCGTGGCTGGTGCGGGTGTAGCGCGCACCGTTGCGGGTGGCCACCTGCAGCGCCTGGGACGGGCTCAGGCCGGCCTGGACCAGCAGTTCCAGCTCGGCCTGCAGGGTGAAGCCGGCCATTTCATCGGTCCCGGCCACCAGCGGCACGCCCGCCTTGTACAGCAGGCCGACGAATTCGACCATCTTGGCGTACGACTTTTCGTAGCGGGCCAAGGTGGCGGCGTCGGCGATCTTCATGGCGCCCACGTGGAAGCCGCGCTGCACGTCCGGCGGCATGTGCGCCGCGACCGGGGCGAACGGGGTGTTAATGTCGCCATCCTTCTGCTTGAGGAAGGCAAAGGTGGCCAGGGTTGAATCGACCACCGTGCCCTGCTTTTTCAGGCGCGCGATGAACTGCTTGACCACGGGCGCGTTGAAATCGAGGCTGGCGACTTTTTCGGCTGGCAGAATGAAGCGTTCCAGGGTGCGCGTTTCGGTGGTGGGCGTGGCCAGGAAATTGAGCATTACCTGATTGATGTGATTGATTTCGTCAAAGCCCGCATCGAGCGCCTCGCGCGCACGCAGGCCGGCTGGAATGTGGCCCGATACGCGCATGCCGCGCGCGTGGGCGTAAGCCACTGTCTCGGCCAGGATCGCTTTCGGGAAGGAGTTGTAGATCTTCAGCTGCGGGTAGCCATGTTCGGCGTACCAGTCGATCGCGTTCTTCGCCTGCGGCAGGTCCTTGATCACGAAGCCCAGGTTGGCCGAGTACGGGCTCTGGCCTTCCAAAAAGCCCGATGGCACCACCTGCGGTCCAAGCAGGCGGCCGTCGGCGGTTTCGTCCAGAATTTGCTGCATGGTGGCGTTGTCGTTGCCCATGTCGCGCACCGAGGTGACGCCGGCAGCGATGTTCATGCCGCCTTCCCAGCGGCCCACGTGGCCGTGCATGTCGAACAGGCCAGGCAGCAGCACCCGGCCGGCGCCGTCGATCTCGTTCTGGGCGCCGCGAATCGGGGCCCCGGTTGGCAGCACGGCCGTGATGCGCCCGCGCAGTACATACACGTCCGATGGCGCACCCAGGACGGCTTTTTCGCTGTCGAACACGCGCACGTTCTTGACCACGGTCAGGCCATCGAGCTTGTGCTGCAGGCGCTTGGCCACGTCTTGTAGCATGCGCGTTTCAGCCACTTTCTGACGCTCGGCCAGTTGCGGACCCACGCTGGTCCAGCCTTCTTCTGCCATGGTCATGAAGCCCGGCACGATCATCGCGAACAGGCGCGGCTTGGCGCCGGTGGTGGCCCAGAAAAACTGGGGCGACAGGCCCAGGCCCGTCAAGGCCACCAGCTGCACCTTGGTGCTCTTTCCGCCGGCAGTGACTTCCATTTCGTCGAGCACGCGCTGCGACAAGGAGCCCGATGGCAGCAGCGGCAGAGGCGCGCCCTTGCGCTCGGCCAGCGCGGTCAGCGCGATGGAGACGATTTCCAGCGAATTATTCAGCGGAACATACATGGCACCGGCAGCTTGCGCCTTCTCGCCTTTTTCGGAGGTGGAGCGCCAGCTGGCCTTGCCGTCCTTGAGCTCGAACTGTTCATCGACCACCGAACCGAAGGTGGTGTTGCCCTTGACCGCGAACTGGGTCATGGTGCCGTCCGGCGCCAGGCGGAAGGTTTCGTTCAGGTCGGGGCCGCGGCCATTGTTCTTGTAGCTGAAGCGCACCCGGGTCAGACCGTCGTCGTCGCGCTCGACCACCTGCTCGCCCATGCGGGTGCCGTTTTCGGCCACCACGTCGTAGCGGATGGTCTGGGTGGCGGCGCTGGCGGCCGAGGCAAAGGCGGCCGCAATGGCCAGGACGATTATTTTTTTCATGTCGAGATGTCTCCAGGGGTAGAACAAACGGGGCAAACAGGGTTGCGGGCGACGCCAATACTGGTCCATTCCATGGCGCGGCCGTCCAGCAGCAGCAGGCGCCCAGTCAGTGCCTGGCCGATCTGCATGATGAGTTTGAGCGCTTCGGCCGCCTGCATGGCGCCAATGACGCCGACCAGCGGCGCAAATACACCCATGGTGCTGCAAGCGGCGTCCTGGTAACCCTGGTCAAGCGGGAACAGGCAGTTGTAGCAGGGCGAAGCGGGAGCGCGCGGGTCGAACACGGCCAGCTGGCCGTCGAAACGGATCGCCGCGCCCGACACCAGCGGCACGCGCGCGGCCACGCAGGCGCGGTTGACGGCGTGGCGGGTTTCAAAATTGTCGCTGCAGTCAAGTACCACCGTGGCGCCGGCCACCAGTTCCTGCAGGCGCGCGCCCTGGGCCCGTTCGCGCAGGGCGACGACCTCGATCTCGGGATTGATCTGGCGTAGCGCGGCGCTGCCGGAATCGACTTTCGGCTGGCCCACGCGGCTGGTGGTGTGCATCACCTGGCGCTGCAGATTGGTCAGGTCGACATCGTCATCGTCGACCAGCACGATGCGCCCCACCCCGGCCGAGGCCAGGTACATGGCGGCGGGCGACCCGAGGCCGCCGGCGCCGATCACCAGCACGCTGGCGGCGAGCAGCTTCTCCTGCCCTTCGATGCCGATTTCGTCGAGCAGGATGTGGCGCGAATAGCGCAGCAGCTGCTCGTCGTTCATGGGCGCAGGACCGCTTGCAGGATCACTTCTTGGTGCCGTTCTTTAGTTCGGGCACGGTGGTTTCGGGCTTGACCGGCGTGGCTGCCGGCGTGACCTTGTCAGTCTTGTCGTCCTTGTCGCCCTTGTCGATTTTGGCCGGCGCCAGCGACAGCTTGACCGGCAAACCCTTGAAGTGGTTCAGGGCCTGGGCCAGTTGGAAGTCGTCGGCGCTGCCGAATTCGAGCGGTTTGCGCGACTTGGCCAGGGCCAGCGCGCGCTGTTCTTCCTCGAGGCTGTCGCGCTTGATCTTGAGGGCCGGGTCTTCGGCCACGCCGCTGCCGTCGGACAGGTGTTTTTCCAGGTCTGATTCGCGCACGCGCAGGCTGTTGAGGCCATCGCCGTCAGCGTATTCGTCCACCAGGATGTCGGGCGTGATGCCCTTGGCCTGGATCGAGCGTCCGGTCGGGGTGTAGTAGCGCGCCGTGGTCAGCTTGACCGCGGTGGCGTTGGGCAGTTCGCGCAGGGTCTGGACCGAGCCTTTGCCGAAGGTCTGGGTGCCCATCACGATGGCGCGCTTGTAGTCCTGCAGCGCGCCGGCCACGATTTCGGAGGCCGAGGCCGAGCCGCCGTTGACCAGCACCACGATCGGTATGGTCTTGAAGGCCGGCGGCAGCTTCGAGAGCGGATCCGCATTCGCGCTGCGGTTCGCATAGAACTCGCGCCGGCCGTAGAACTTGCGGTTCGAATCGGGCAACTGGCCGAGGGTGGAGACGATTTCCTGATCAGGCGGCAGGAAGGCGGCCGAGACCCCGATCGCGCCAGGCAGCAGGCCGCCCGGGTCGTTGCGCAGGTCCAGCACCAGGCCCTTGAGCTTGGGATCCTGGGCATGCAGGGCGCCCAGTTTTTTGGCCATTTCTTCCACCGTCAGTTCCTGGAACTGGCTGATGCGCAACCAGGCGTAACCCGGTTCGACCATTTTGGCCTTGACGCTCTGGACCCGGATTTCCTCGCGCGTGAGCGGTACGATCCAGGGCTTGTCGTCGCCTTTGCGGGCAATCGTCAGCACGACTTTGCTTTTTGGCGCGCCGCGCATTTTTTTGATGGCTTCGTCAAGCGACAAACCTTTAATGGGGGTGCTGTCGATAC
>DASWMN010000362.1:0-7408 GCA_036399735.1 Telluria sp.
CCTGGAACAGCTGCAGATGGCTGATGTCGTACACCTTGCCGGTATCGCCTTTTTTGCTGACGCCGCCCGGCACCTGCAGATTGAATGGCTGCTGGCGTTCGCCCCGGTCGCGGCTGGTGTTGTCGCGCGTGACGATCAGGGCCAGGTCGTTGGAGGTCAGCCATGCCCGCAACTGCGCTTCATCCACGTTCTCTTCCAGCAGAACGGCACGTTCGGGCGCTTCCAGCGCATCGCTGCGGCGCGCCGGCTTGGCGCGGGGCGCCACTTCAACCGGATCGAGCTCCCACAGCATGCCGTCGAAATCGACCCGGGTGTCCGGGTCCCAGTACCACAAGGCCTTGCGTGTGCCTGCCGTGAGGGCGCGGTCCGCCACAAAACTGACACCGCTCGCCTTCATCGATTTCAGGCGGAACTGGTAGCGATAGCGGGGCGCTGCGCGCGTGCCTTCGTTCTGGTCCAGCCGTGTCTCGGCCGTGTGCACGGTGACCAGTGCGCCGTCGGCCATCGGCAGCGGATTGCGGTACATGCCACTGTGGTTGGCCGTGGCCGTGCCACCTTCGACGGTAAAGCCGGCGGTATCCGGATGGGTCACGGCAGTGACGACCATGGTTTCCCCGTTCAAGGACGGGCTGCCGGTGAAACGCACAATCTGGTTGGCGCCGGCGGTGCCGAATTCGCGCACATTGCTGCCGTAATAGGTGCCGGGATGGAGCGGATCTTCGCGCAGGTGGAACAGGCCGCCGTCCGAACGCAGCAAGGTGCGGTTGGCGAACACCGATTCGCGGCTGAATTCAAGCAGGCTCGGATCATTGTTGAACGCGCGCGGGATGTAGCTCGGCCCGAATTCGTGACGGCCCACGTGATTGAGCGTTTCTTCCGAGGTACCGTCTTCATTAATCTGCCATGGCATGAAGTGATTGAAGGTGTGGCCATTGGCGTGGTTGGCGACGTTGGTGGGGTGGTTGTCCAGGCGCGGTTCCGGGAACACCTCGTCGGCCAGCGCCTTGCGCGCGGCAGCGGCGCTCTCGTCGGCGTATAGGAAGGCGCCGTTCGGCGGGCTGGCAGGGCTGGCGCGGTCGGCGTCGGCCTGCTGGTCTTGCTGCAGGTGGTCCCAACGGGTAAAAATCACACGCCCGAAGCTATCCACCGACGGGCTGAAGGCACCACTGACGGTGTGATTGAGCAGGAACAGATTGCCGCTGGCCGGGTCCAGGCTCCAGATTCCGGTGACGATGGGGAAGCTCTCGTATTCGTCGAGCTGCGGGTACAGGTGGGCTTCGCCGCCGCGCGGACGGTCGGAGGTGAACAGCACGCGTTCGTCGCTGCCGTAGAAGGGCGACACATTGTTGTAGGCCGGCTGGCGCGCCACTTTGGTGACGCTCGCCTTGCCGCCTTTTTCCAGACCGCTCACTTCATATACCTGCCACTGGAACTGGCGCACTTCGTACTGGGTGGCCGGTGAGCCTACCACCATGCTGAACAGCGCCTTGGCGCCGCTCCAGTGCACGGACGGTTCCCGTACCGCGATCGCGTTATTGCCCTGGAACCCGGCGCTGCCGAAGCCCGCTTCCTGGGTCAGGTTGCGCACCAGGCCGTCCGGGTAGCGGATCATCAGATCGCCGCCGCGCGGAACCGCCTGGGGGCTGGCGAGATGGTTGCCGAAGGTCGTGGTCCGGCTGGCGAAGCCGGAGACCGGGGTCTGGGTCACGTACAGGATCGGGTAGCTGCCCACCACGACGGGCGGCGCGACTGTGACCGTGGTGCTGGCGGTCTTGCTGCCATTGGCGTTGGTCGCGGTCAGGGTATAGGTCACACCTGCCGAGGCGCTTGCTGTTTTGCTGCTGACACCGCTCACGTCGCCGATGCCCTGGTCAATCGAGATCGAAGTCGCCCCCGACACGTTCCAGGTCAGCGCGAAGCTCTGACCGGCGCTGACGATGGCGGGGTCGGAAGCGAAGCTGGCGATCACTGGCGCGGCGACCGGAGGCGGGGTCGGCGTTGGTGTGGGCGTGGGCGTGGGCGTGGGAGTGGGTGTTGGGGGCGGGGTCGGGGTTGGGGTCGGGGTGGGCGTGCTGCCGCCACCACCGCCGCCACAGGCTACCAGGCCGCTCAGTACAAGGAGGGTCAGAATACGTTGCGCGTGAGGGACCATAGAAATTTTCCAGAGAGGCTGCCAAGGTCTGTATTGACGGTGGTGGGCCACATGGTACTGGAAAATTTACTCAATGCAACAAAATGCGTGCTTTCATTTGCGCCGAAGTGACACCAAAATGTAAGCATTTGTTAATCAACAGAATCAACCGATAGGCTGGGCGCGGCTTGTTTCGTTGATAAGTACGCGCCCAGCCAGGTATGCGTGGCGAGAGCGCGCCTATTTGAGCGGCTTTTCAGTCTGTCTGTACAGTCCCACCAGGCTCCCTTTGCCGATCACGTGTCCCTTCATCACCGCCAGCACACGGTCGCGGTCTGCGCCAAACGGGACTTCGAGCAGCGTGTCGAGCGCAAAGATCTGGAAGTGGTAATGATGCGGCGCGTCGCCTACCGGCGGCCGTGGTCCGTACCAGGCAACCGAGCCGCGGCTGTTCCGCCCTTGCAGCACGCCTGGTGGCGCGGTCAGGCGTGGCTGTTCCTGCAAGCCTTCCGGCAAGGCCGTCACGTTGCCGGGAATATTCCACGCGACCCAATGCACGAAGGGTGTGATGGGTTTTGCGTCCGGGTCTTCCGCGATCAGTACGTACGATTTGGCCCCGGCGACGGCGTTCCACTGCAAGGGCGGCGAGACACCATCGGCGTATTCGCTAAAGCGGGCGGGCATGGCGGAATCGGCCTGGAAAGCGTCCGATTTCAGGGTGATCACGCCATTCGATGCGGTTTCCGCGCGATCCTTCGCCAGTGGTACGCCAACGCCCTTGCTTGCCTGTTCCTGCATCGGACCAGCCGGCGCCGGACCCAGCGCCGCTGATGCTTTGGCCTCGCTGCCCTGATAGGCAATGCGATACAACACGCCATTGGCATCGTCCGCCATCAGCAAGGCGCCATCGCGCGCTTGCGCCAGTCCGACGGGACGGGCGAAATGGGTCTTGCCGCCATCGCTCAAAAAGCTGCGCAGGAAGGGTTCGAAGGCTTGCGGCTTGCCATCCTTGAAGCGAATGCGGACCAGCTCGTAACCGGAGGGCTTGCTGCGGTTCCATGAGCCGCGCATGGTGGCAAAGGCGTCGCCCTGGTAGGCCGCCGGAAAATTGGTCCCCGTGTAGAACACCATCTGCATGGGCGCCGCGTGGGCCGTGTAGCCCAGCGCCATCGGTTCGCTTTGTGCCTTCCATTCCTGTTTGCTGATCTCACCAGGCGGTGTGGTCTGCGGGTTGATGCCGCCAGCGCCGTAGACGTGCGGCCATCCGTATTGCTTGCCCTGTACCAGGTGATTCAATTCCTCGGCCTGCACATCGTCGCCGAAGGTGTCGAGACCGTGGTCGAGTCCCCACAATTCGCCCGATGCGGGATGCCAGTCGATGCCGATGGTGTTACGCAGGCCGGAGGCGAAAATCGTCCGGCTCTTGCCATCAGGCGAGGCGCGCAGCACGGTGGCATTTTCCGGATTGCTCTCGTTGCAGCCGTTGCATGTCGAACCCACGGTGATATACAGCATGCCGTCGGGGCCGAAGGCGAGGGTGCGGTTGGGATGCTGGCCCGAGTCCGGCAAGTCGCCGATGATCATCTCGAGCGGGCCCAGTCGGCCGTCGCCAAGAATCTCGGCCACAAAGACTTCCTTCACGGTGGCGAGATACAGCTTGTTGCCACGAATGGCCAGCCCGTGCGCACCCGCGCGATTGGCCACGACCAGCGGCGCGCCATCGGCGACGCCATCCTGGTTCTCGTCCTTGAGCAGGATCACGTCACCCTGATCGCGCCGGCTGACATACACGGCGCCGCTCGGCGCCACCGCAACGATACGGGCATTTTTCAGGTCGCGCGCAAAGACGGACACGCGAAAGCCGTCCGGCAGGCGTAACTTGGCAATGCGCTCCGGGCTTGCAGCCACTTTGTCTGGTTTCACCACGCTGCTGGTGTTGGCGGTGCGCGTGCCATCGCCTTGCTGGGCAGATGCAGCGCCGCAAATTGTGCTGAGCAGTATGGAAAACGACAGGGTGCCTAATTTCATTGCAATACCTCCGGAGACAGAACATCGTTCAGATTGCCTCAGCGGAAGATGCCCGCCAGGACGGTGAAGTTCGATTTTCTGCGCTCCGATGTTCCCTATCTGTGCGGAACCTAACCCGAGGCGATCTCATGCATGGTTAACCCTAACCGCTGTAGACGGTGAGAAACAACCACGCCGGAAGGCCGATGAAAAGTGCCGCATGGCCCGCGCGTTCGAGCGACAGCCGGATGGCGCCAGTGCGGCTGGGCTGGACCAGCGCGGCCAGCAGAGTCGCCACCGTAATCCCCGCACGCAGCAGTGCCTCGCTCAGCACCACGCCGATCGACCACGCGGCCCACCACAGCGCGAACGCACTGAGATAGGCCTTCAGGCCAAAGCTGTAGTACTCGCCGAAAGCCCCGCCATAGGCAATCTGCTGCTGCAGATGGAAGGCTGGAATCGCCAGTGCCAGTGGCAGCAGCAGGTATTTTGCCAGCGGATGATCGAGCCTCGAACGCGGCAGCGCCAGCGCGGCCTGGGCGTAAGTGTGCAGTAGCGCGCCCGGCCTTGACGGGGTAGCGGCCGGGGCAATCAGCAGCCCGGCCAGCGCACCCGGTCTGGCCATGGCAAGGCCGTAGCGCCAGCGCGTGCCGTCAGCGAGCTGCAGCCACAGGCCGGGACAGGGTAACGCAAAGCGCCATAGCTGGACCCCGACGATATCGCTGAGTGCAAATTCGATCCGCTGGGCGCCACGCGCCAGCAACAGCTTGCCGTCGGCAATGGTGGCTTTTGCAGAAAACAGGAACATCAGGCACCAGGCAGCGGCTTCCGGCAGCAAAAAGAACGCGCCAAACATGCGGATCTGGGCCAGGGTATTGGTGCGCAATCCTTCGTCGCGCAGCAGCGCGATGCCGATCCAGAGCAGGCCCGCGCGAGCGACGATTCTCAGCATCGCGGCGCCCACACGCGCCACGGGCGACAGCACGGCAACTGTGGCCGGCAGGGCGGGGGCAGGGTGGGTGCCGGATGCCCCTGCGCGCACCGGCCGCAAAGCAGGCAGGAAGGACCAGAGCGCGAGCACGATCAGGAAGGCGCAAGCGGCCCGGCCGACCCAGTCGCCCCACAACACCATGAGCGTGCGCGGCGGCGTGCGGACCGGCACGTCGGCAATCACGAGCGTACGCTCACCCATCTGCGTGCCGGCCAGGACACGGCCGCTGGCATCGATCACGGCGCTGTAGCCATTGGTGGTCACGCGGAACTGCGGCAGCCGGGTTTCGATGCTGCGGAAGGCGGCCACTGCCTGGTGCATCCGCGCGCCGAGCGGATTGGCGCTGAACCAGGAGTCGTTGGACATGGTGAGGATCGCCTGCGCGCCCAGCCGCGCGCCAGCCACGGCCAGATTGGGATCGACGTCGTCACGGCAGATCAGGGGCAGTACCGGGATCTCGCGGCCATCGCTGAGCCGCAGTGGGAACACGCGCGCGCCATTACCGGCGCGCCAGCTGCCGCTCCAGGGCAGCGCACGGCGTACCAACGGGCTGTCCATCCAGGCCGGTACATACTCGGTGAGCGGGAACAGGCGCGTTTTGCGGTAAAAGCCAAGCAGGCCGGTGTCGGGCTGGACGAAGGCAGCAGCGTTGTATTCGCCGGCACTGTCGCTGTCGTAGGTGCCAAATACGAATGGCACGCCGGCGGCTTTGACGGTGGCCAGGATCTCGCGGTCGAATTCGGCGCCGCCCTCGCTTTTCGGATGGCCAAAGGTGGTCGGGTAGGCGGTTTCCGACCACAGGACGGCGTCGGCATGCTGGCGCACGATGGCGTCATAACTCATCGCAAAATGCGTATCGAGCACCTCGCGCACCACCGCGTAGGTGCCTTTTTCCTGGCGCTGGCGGTCGTAGGCGACGATGTTCGACTGGATCAGCCCCATGCGCAAGGGCTTGCCGCCGGGCGCGGGTGTGCCAGACAGGACGGCAGCACCGTAGAGCGCGAGCATCAGCGGCATGGCAGCGGCCAGCGCCAGCGGCATTGCCAAGGCGCGCACGCCATCCTCGCGGCGTGTGATCGCGACACCGACGGCTTCATTGGCCAGCAGGAGCAGCAGCGTCAGGCCTGCCGCGCCGCCTATCGCAGCGCCCTGGCGCAGCAATCGGGATGGGTAGAGTCCATAACCGGGGCTGTCGCCCAGGAGCCGGGGCAGCAGCCATTCCGCCGCGACCCAGGCGGCAGCGCCGGCGAGCGCGGCCAGCAGCACGCCATGCCGCTGGCGTGTGATATGGCGCACCAGCGCGAAGGCGAAAAACTGCGGCTGGAACAACGGTGCGCCAAGCAGCAGCAGGGCGATGCCGGTCCATTCGCCAATTTGTGCGTACAGCCCGAGCGCCGTTCCGAACCAGGCGAATGCGGCTGCGGTGTAGGCCACGGACATGGCATAGGCGCGCCACATGACGGCGCCAAGCGTGGCGCTGGCGTCGAGCGTGCGCAGCCACGGTACCAGAAACACGAAGCCCAGCACCCAGGCCGGGCCACCCCGCACGTACACGCCCGCCATGACTGCGCTGGCGAGCACACACGCGCCACTTCGGATGGTCACTGCGCAGACGCGTCGCATGCGGTTCAGCGGCCTGGCCCGGGTATGACGATGCGCCGCAGCGTCAGTCCGGCCGGGGCCAGTTCCGGCGGCACCACGCCGTTGGGGGGCATGGCAATCGGCTGGTTGTTGGCATCGACCATCTGAAAGCCGGGCGCGAACATCAGAATCGCTTCAATCGGCTGGCCGTCGTCGGTGGCCTGGTGATGGCGCACGTAACCCTTGGGCAGCACAAAGTCCTCGGGAACGGCCAGGCCGACCAGCGGCGGGCTGGTACCCGGTGGGGAAAACGCGCCCAGCCCGGAATGAATGCCGCGCTGGTGCAGACGTTCGATCACCTCCGCCATGCTCGGATTTTCGCCCCGCGCAACGTAGCTCGACAGGTCCGGGGTCGGGTCGGCGTCGCCCTCGGGATCGGGCGTGGGCGCGGCTCTGGCCACCGTGGACGTCGCGCCGGACGCCCTGACCGGGGGCGGGGGCCGCGCTGCCGCCTGAACCGCCTCGCTGTGGCTGGACGACGGCGTCCACCAGGTCAGCAGAACGGTCAGGCCGACCGCGCCCAGCAGTACGGCGACGATAAACCATGCGCCGGACGGACGCCAGGCGCGGCCAGCATCGCTGGCCGGCGCCTGCCTGGGATCGCGTGGTGCGTCCAAGGTGCGCTGCTCCGCTTACGG
>DASWMN010000363.1:0-20528 GCA_036399735.1 Telluria sp.
GACAAGGGCTCGCTGGTCACCGGTACCGTCAAGTCCGTTGAGCCAAATGGCGCCGTCATCGCTCTGTCCGAAGAAGTCGAAGGCTACCTGCGCGCTTCCGAAATCTCGCGTGACCGCGTTGAAGATGCTGGTACCCACCTGAAGGTTGGCGACAGCGTTGAAGCACTGGTCATCAACATTGACCGCAAGGCTCGCAGCATCCAGCTGTCGATCAAAGCGAAAGACAATGTCGATACCCAGGAAGCCATGCAGAAAATCGCATCGACCTCGGACAGCAACGCCGCTTCGGGCACCACCAGCCTGGGCGCGCTGCTCAAAGCTAAGTTCGACAACAAGAACTAAGACAGTCGGAGTCGCGCCAGATGACGAAGTCCGAACTGATCAACCGCCTCGCTGAGCGTTACTCTCAGCTGGTGGCCAAGGATGCGGAGTACGCTGTCAAGACCATTCTTGATGCAATGACCAATGCTTTATCGACTGGTCAGCGCATCGAGATCCGTGGTTTTGGAAGTTTCGCGCTGAACAGCCGACCACCACGCATCGGACGCAATCCCAAGTCCGGCGACAAGGTGATGGTGCCCGAGAAACGGGTACCGCATTTCAAGCCGGGCAAGCAGTTGCGCGAGCGGGTCGATGCGATGGTCGGGCAACCGATTATTGAAGACTGAGTCGTCTGGCGACACAGAAAAAACGGCATCCTCGGATGCCGTTTTTTTTCGCCCCTCGTTTCATCCAAGTGAGCGTTCGGGGGACTTGTGGGTTTGGCCTGCGTCGCGTAATCTTGGGTAACTATAAACGTGCAGGATTACCAATGAGATTGCCCCCCAATAGGAATGTCCCGGTCGATCGGGTGGCGGCAAGTGAAGGCGCTGGCGCGCTCCAGCATCCGCGCCGCAAGGCTTTCCTCATCATGCTGGGCATGCCGTTTCTGACTTGCCTGATCCTGGCGTTGCTGCTGCTGATCAGTGGCGCAGCCAGTAGCGCATTATTCCTTTTTTTCCTCGTCATCGCCCTGCCTGCGTTCATGGGCCTGTTCCCGGCGCATTTCTTGGCGATGGTGGTACCGGCCGGGGCAACGCCTATCCCGCTGAATATGTTTGACGGTGGCAGTGCGCTTCTTGTGTCCGTCATTCAATGGACCATCGTGGCGTGGCTGTTCTCGCGCCGGGTGAAGACCAGGGCCAGCGCAGATCTTATCTGTGCAGCCTGCCTGGTGATGGTCGCAGTGGCGCTGCTGACCGGTGTCCTTGTGTATGCGACCGGCCTGCATTTCAATGCGCCCAGAATGCACACCTAGCTCCCCTCGACACTTCCTGGTTTCAAGACAAGCGGCGATGCGGGATGGTGGACAGCAAATTCCGTATTGCGTAGACTGCAACAAATTATGCGGTGCAATTTCTCCTGCCGCTGCTCACCTTTTTTGCTCCCATCTTATGCGCGGCTACATTACGCTTTCACGGCTTAACATCTTTGGCGCAAGCCTGCTGCTCCATTGGTCCGTCATTCTGTGCGTGGGCGTGGTACTTGGTGCAATGGGCAAGCAACTACTCGACGCCGTGCTCCTGATCACCGCCTATCTGGGCATCCTGCTCTTGCACGAAGCCGGGCACGCTTACGTGGCAAGGCGGCAGCAACTGAGGCCGCGCCATATCTATATCGGCCTGATGCACGGCCGCTGCGAATGCGACGCGCCATCCTCGCTGAAGGACCATGCCGTCCTTGCATGGGGCGGTGTGCTGGCGCAGCTGGCGATCGCGCTACCCTTGATTTTGCTGGACCGCTTCACACCCTTGACGTCGATCCTGTCGGCCGGTCCTGTGGTGTCGGTGTTCGGCTACTTCAACTTGCTCATTGCCTTGTTCAATCTGATCCCGGTGCCCCCTTACGACGGCCATATCGCCTGGAAGATCATTCCGGTCTTCTTTGAGGAGCTGGAATCGCGTTCGCGCGCCAGGCGGACCGCCGCCGACCTGCTGCGCCGCATGAAGTGAAGTCTCTGGCCGCCCCTGGAAAAGAGACCGATGCAATTTCCAGCTGATCCCGACAGCTTGCCCGCCGCACCCGGGGAAGGTGGCGGTCGCCATCCTCGCCAATCTTGCGATGCACGCCTTTGGCCTGCCCTTGATGCCGATGAAATTCGGTATGTAGCAGCCTGTTCCGGTCGCACTTCCCCTATGGAAACCCCGCCGGAGCCCTTGTTATAATGGTGTAATATGCGATACCGCACCCCTCACCATTCCGGCCATTGAGATGAAACTTCTTTCCACGCTAGTTGGCATTCTCCTGTTCACGCTGTTCTTCGGCTTTGCGCTGAAAAACACCCAGGAAGTCGACCTGCATTTTTTCCTGAACTATGAATTGCGCGGCCCGCTGGTGCTAATGCTGCTGGCCTTCTTTGTGTCCGGCGCAGCCCTCGGGATTCTGGCCGTCACGCCGACCGTGTTCCGCCACCGCCGAGAAACCAGCAAGCATAAAACCACCATCCAGGCGCTGCAAAGCGTGGCCCGCACCGGCCCGACCCAGCCTGCGCCGGACGTGGTCAGCAACCAGCTCAAATAACATTCACAAGAAGAAGCGCGCATGGAATTTGAAACCTGGATGCTGATCGGCATCCCCCTGTTTTTCGCGATGGGCTGGATCACGGCACGCGTCGATATCCGCCAACTGCTGTCCGAATCGCGCACCTTGCCGCGCGCGTACTTCAAAGGCCTCAATTTCCTGCTCAATGAGCAGCCCGACAAGGCCATCGATGCCTTTATCGACATCGTCAAGATGGATCCGGAAACGGCCGACATGCATTTCGCGCTCGGCAATCTGTTCCGCCGCCGCGGCGAAATCGAGCGCGCCATCCGAGTCCACCAGAACTTGCTCGCGCGCCCCGATCTGCCGACGGAACAGCAAGCCCAGGCCAAGTACGAACTGGGCATGGATTATCTGAAAGCCGGCCTGCTCGACCGCGCCGAAGAAACCTTCAATCAGCTGGTCGACACCAGTTACTCGGTGCAGGCCCGCCGCTCGCTGCTGGAAATCTTCCAGCGCGAAAAAGAATGGCAGCGCGCGATTGACGCCGCCGTTGGCCTGCAGGAATCCGGCGCCGGTGCGCGTCAAAAAGAAATTGCCCAGTTCTATTGCGAGCTGGCACAGGATTGTCTGGTCCACCTGCAAACCTCGGAAGCGCTGACCCTGCTCGACGCGGCTGTGCACACCGACCGCAACAACGTGCGCGCCACCATGCTGACCGGTGACGCGCAGCTGGTCGGTGGCGACGTCGAAGGCGCGCTGATGACCTGGCGCCGTGTGGAGCAGCAATCGGTGCCGCACGTGGCCCTGGTGGCGGGGCGCCTGATGGAAGGCTACCGCAAGGTGGGCCGTCCGCAGGAAGGCGTCAATCTGCTGCGTTCGTATCTGGCGGAAGCTTCCTCGATCGATCTGATCGACGTGGTTTTCAAGGCGGTGGTCGAACTCGATGGTGTTGATGCTGCCAAGCAGCTGGTGCTGGATGAGCTGCGCCGCAACCCGACTCTGCTGGGCCTGGACAAGCTGCTTGAAGCGCGCCTGATGGATGCGCCAGCCAATATCTGGGAAGAACTGTCGATGGTCAAGAATTTGATCCACGGCTATACCCAGAAACTGGCCCGCTACCGCTGCAGCTACTGCGGCTTCAAGGCCCGCCAGTTCTACTGGCAATGCCCGGGCTGCAGCCAGTGGGAAACTTACCCGCCGCGCCGCACCGAAGAACTTAACGTAATGAACTGACCATGATAAGCCGTCTCCTGACCACCGACACCTATCCACCCATCGCCGCGCCCGATCTGGCCACGGTGCGCATTCTCGTGGTGGGCGATGTCATGCTTGACCGCTACTGGTTCGGCGACGTCAGCCGTATTTCGCCGGAAGCGCCGGTGCCGATCGTGCGCATCGAAAAGCGTGAAGAGCGTCTTGGTGGCGCGGCCAACGTGGCACGCAACGCGGCCGCGCTGGGCGCCCATTGCGGCTTGCTGGGCGTGGTTGGCAAGGACGAAGCCGGCGCGCAAGTCGAACAGTTGCTGCACGATTCCAGCATCCACAGCTATCTGCAGCGCGATGAGGCGATCTCGACCATCATCAAGCTGCGCGTGATCGGGCGCCAGCAGCAGTTGCTGCGCATCGACTTCGAAGATGCGCCGACCGACACGGTGCTGCGCGACAAGCTGACCCAGTTCAACGCCTTGCTGCCTGACTACGACGTCATCATTCTGTCCGACTACAACAAGGGCAGCCTGGTCAACGTCTCGCAGATGATCGCAGCCGGCCGCGCGGCCGGCAAGATTGTGATGGTCGACCCGAAAGGGGACGACTTCTCGCCCTACAAGGGCGCCACCGTGCTCACGCCCAACAAGTCCGAGTTGCGCCGCATTGTCGGCAGCTGGGCCAGCGAAGAGCAGCTGACCACCAAGGCCCAGGCGCTGCGCGAAGAGCTGGGCCTCGATGCCTTGCTGCTGACCCGTTCGGAAGAGGGCATGAGCTTGTACACCGCCAGCGAAATCCTGCACATGCATGCCGACGCGCGCGAAGTGTTCGACGTGTCCGGCGCGGGCGACACCGTCATCGCCACCATGGCATCGATGCTCGGGGCCGGCATGCCGATGGCCGACGCCATCATGACCGCCAACCGCGCTGGCGGCATTGTAGTTGGCAAGCTCGGTACTGCCACCGTCACTCGCGCCGAGCTCTTCGGCAGCTAGATTTTCAGTATTGACGGCTCTCAATCGTCGCCGTCAACCCGGGGTACGGGGGCGAGCGTTACCAGGTGGTGGGCGGCATGGTGCCGTCCTGTAGTACTAACCATTTGGAGAACACCGACATGATCAAGAAACTGATGCTTGCAGTGGCTGCGCTGATTGCCGCGATGGGTTTCGCCTTCGCCCAGGTTGACGTCAACAAGGCCGACGCGGCCGCGCTCGACAGCGTCAAGGGCGTGGGCCCGGCGATGTCGAAACAGATCCTCGACGAACGTGCCAAGGGTGAATTCAAGGACTGGGCCGACTTCCAGAAGCGCGTGAAAGGCGTGGGCGACAAGCGCGCCGCCAAACTGTCCGCAGCAGGGCTGGTGGTAGCAGGCAAGCCGGCGAATGGCGCACCGATGGCCCAGCCTGCCGCTGCGGGCAAGCCAAAGGCCGCGGATGCCAAGGCAGCGCCGGCACCGGCAAAAATGTAGCTTGGGTTCAAGCCCGCCGGCGCGGGCTTCTTTGTGCGACCCGGCATCGAATTATTTTTGCATGTAAGGACGCCAGCACGCCGGCCTGCTGTGCGACACTAGCGGCTCCATTTTCGGGAAAGGCGCCATGAAATCACTTCCTCTCTGCTCCCTCGCGCTCGCTGGCGTACTTGCCGCTGTAGTTAGTCAGGCCGGCGCATCGCCCAAGCCGCCCACGCCAGCGGCACTGTCGACCAAGCCGGCCAAGGCGGCAAAAGATCCGACCGAGCGCCATCAGCCGCAAATCGACAAGATCGTGGCCGACATTTCGGCCCAGCGCATCGAAGGCTATATCCGCAAGCTGGTCAGCTTCAAGACGCGCCATACGATGTCCGAGACCGAGTCCGACACGGTCGGCATTGGCGCCGCGCGGCGCTGGATCAAGGGTGAGCTCGAGCGCTGCGGCGCGGCCGCCGGTGGCCGCCTGCAGGTGGCGTTCGACAGCCATATCGCCCCGGTCTCGGCGCGCATTTCACGTCCGACCGAAATCGTCAACGTGGTGGCCACGCTGCCTGGCACGCAGGACGCTTCGCGTGAGCGCATCTACGTCGTCAGCGGCCACTACGACTCGCGCAATACCGACGTCATGGACGCCAGCGGCGAGGCGCCCGGCGCCAATGACGACGCTTCCGGCACCGCCGCCGTCATGGACATGGCGTGCGTGATGGCGCGCCACCAGTTCGACGCGACCATCGTCTTCATGACCGTGGCCGCGGAAGAGCAGGGCTTGCTGGGCGCGGGGCACTGGGCCGAACAGGCCCGGATGAAGAATCTGAATATCGCAGGCATGTTCACCAACGATATCATCGGCAGTTCGCGCGCCGACGATGGCCGGGTGGACGACAAGCAGGTGCGCCTGTTTTCGGAAAGTATCCCGGCCACCAAGGAGCTCAATGACGTCAACCGTGCCTTGCTGGCCACCGGTGGCGAAAACGATTCGATCTCGCGCCAGCTGGCGCGCCACGTCAAGCAGGTCGGCGAGCGCTATGTGCCAGGCTTTAAAGTGAGCGTGATTCAGCGCCGCGACCGTTATCTGCGCGGCGGCGATCACATGCCTTTCCTCGAGCGCGGTTTTGCGGCGCTGCGCTTTACCGAACCGGCCGAAGACTTCTCGCACCAGCATCAGAACCTGCGCACGGAAAACGGCAAGCAGTACGGCGATCTGCCGGAGTACAACGACTACAACTACATCGCCAAGGTCGCGCGCGTGAACGCGGCGGCGCTGGCCAGTCTGTCGCTGGCACCGGCCGCGCCGCAGCAGGTGCAGATGCGTACCGCGAAACTGGAGAACGATTCCTCGCTGGTGTGGAAGGCAAACGCGGAACCCGATATCGCCGGCTACCGCATCGTCTGGCGCGATACGACGGCGGCCCAGTGGGAAGGCTTCAAGGACGTTGGCAACGTGACGGAGGCCACGGTCAAGCTGTCCAAGGATAACTACTTCTTTGGCGTGCAGGCGATCGACAAGGACGGCAATGTCAGCGTTGCCAGCTATCCGACCCCGCTGCGCTAGCGCGTTTTGAACATCGCCCGCGCGCAGGCGGGGGCGATGTGGCGTGTGCGCGCCATGCGCCTCAGCGCGGCACCGCCAGATACGCATGCAGCTGCGCCACCACCGCCGCGCCTTCCCCCACGGCCGCCGCCACCCGCTTGGTCGACCCGGCTCGCACATCGCCGATGGCAAACACCCCCGGCACCGTGGTCTCCAGATGCCCGTGCAGCGAACCGTCGGGATTGAGCATCTGTCCGGTCACGCGGCAGCGCGCCATCATCACATCGGTCCCGGTCATGATGAAACCCTGCTGGTCCACCTGCACGCCGCAATCGGCCAGCCACGCCGAATTCGGATCGGCCCCCACGAACAGAAACACGCTGCGCAGCGCCTTGCTCACTTCCGCTTCCCCTTTGCGCTGCCAGCGCACCCCATGCAGGCATGCGCCGTCGCCCTCCAGCGCGGTCAGCGCGGTGTGCGTGTGCAGTTCGATATTCGGCGTGGCGGCAATGCGCTCGATCAGATAGCTCGACATGCTCGCCGCCAGGCCGGGACCGCGAATGAGCATGTGTACGCGCCTGGCATGCGCGGACAGGAACACGGCCGCCTGGCCGGCCGAATTGCCGCCGCCAACCAGCACCACCTCTTCCTGGGTGCAGCGCTTCGCTTCCAGCGGCGAGGCCCAGTAATACACCCCGCAGCCTTCGTAGCGCGCCAGATTTTCCAGCGCCGGCTTGCGGTAGCGCGCCCCGCAGGCCAGCACCACCGCGCGCGCCTGGACCCGCACGTCGCCGCTCATTTTCAGGCGCAGCGGGTACTGGTCGCACAGCAGCTGGTCGGCGCAGGCGGGAATGGCCACCTCGGCGCCAAATTTTTGCGACTGCACGAAGGCGCGTCCAGCCAGCGCCCGCCCCGAAATCCCGGTCGGGAAGCCCAGATAGTTTTCGATGCGGGCGCTGGCGCCGGCCTGGCCGCCAAAGGCGCGGTTCTCCACCACCAGCACCGACAGGCCTTCGGAAGCCGCGTACACGGCCGTGGCGAGCCCCGATGGCCCCGCGCCGACCACGATCACGTCGTACACCTTGTCCGGGTCCAGATCGGGCAGCAAGCCAAGGCAGCGTCCCAGTTCGGCAATCGTGGGATTGCGTTTGACCGTGCCGTCCGGGCACACCACCAGCGGCAGCTCGGCCGGGGCGGGGTGGTACATGGCGATCAGGGCGCGCGCATTGGCGCTGCTGGCCGGGTCGAGCACCATGTGCGGATGGCCGTTGGCCGATAAAAAGCTCTGCAGGTCGAACAGCCCGGTGCTGCCGGGCGGCCCCACCAGCACCGGCGCGCTGGTGGCCGCTTCGATCAGCCCGACCCGGCGCAGGATCAGCGCGCGCATGATGCGCTCGCCCAGTTCGGCCTCGGCCACCACCAGGGCGCGCATTGCTTCGGTCGGAATCAGCAGCGCCTCGATCTGGCCGACGGCATGCGCGCTGGCCAGTGCCGGGGTGCCCGACAATTGTCCGACTTCGGCGGTGAATTCGCCCGGCCCGTGTTCGACGATCGTGTTGTTATTGCCCATGCCGTCGCACTGGGTAATGCGCAGCCTGCCTTTCAAGACCACCAGCATGCCGGGATTGGCGCCGCCGGCGGCAAACACGGTGGCGCCATCGTCCCAGCTGCGCACCGCACCAAAACGCGTCAGGCGGGCGATGTCGCCCTCGCTCAGGGTCGGGAACATCTGGTCCCTGCGCGATTCCATTTTGCTCATGGAGCTGTGGAAGCGCTCCGCGATGGTGGTATCGTGCTCGAATTCCGGGGCAGTCAGGGCGCTCATGGATCGCAACTCCGTTAATGGGGGCTTGCGTCCAGTCTATCAGCAAGCCTGGCCCCGTCATACGCAGGTGGCCGCTGTGGATTAAAATGGGGTTTGTTTATCCCGCAAAAGAGTTCCCATGCGCTACAAGACCATCGAAGACACAATCGGCAATACTCCCCTGGTGCAGCTGGTGCGCCTGCCGGGCGCCGAGGCCGCTGCCCGCAATAATATTATTCTGGGCAAGATGGAAGGCGACAATCCGGCCGGCTCGGTCAAGGACCGCGCCGCCATGTCGATGCTCAGGCGCGCCGAAGAACGCGGCCAGATCAAGCCGGGGGACACGCTGATCGAGGCGACCAGCGGCAACACCGGCATCGCGCTGGCGATGGCGGCCGCCATTCGCGGCTACAAGATGCTGCTGCTGATGCCGGAATATCTGTCGATCGAACGGCGCCAGAGCATGGCGGCCTATGGCGCGCAGATCATCCTCACACCCAAGACGGGCGGCATGGAATACGCCCGCGACATGGCCGAGCAGATGCAGCGTGACGGCAAGGGCATCATCCTCGACCAGTTCGGCAACGCCGACAATCCGCGTGCCCACTACGAAACCACGGGCCCGGAAATCTGGCGCGATACCGAAGGCGGTATCACCCATTTCGTCAGCGCGATGGGCACCACCGGCACCATCATGGGTGTGTCGCAGTATCTGAAAGAAAAAAACGAGGCGATCCAGATCATCGGCGCGCAGCCGGAGGAAGGGTCGCAGATCCCCGGCATCCGCAAGTGGCCGGAAGCCTACCTGCCCAGGATCTACGACAAGGCGCGCGTGGACCAGATCGAGAGCGTGAGCCAGGCTGCGGCCGAGCAGATGGCGCGCCGCCTGGCAGCGGAGGAGGGCATCTTCTGCGGCATCTCGGCCGCCGGCGCCTGCGAGATCGCGCTGCGCATTGCGCAGACGGTGGAGAACGCCACTATCGTGTTCGTTGTATGCGACCGCGGCGACCGCTATCTGTCAACCGGCGTGTTCCCCGCCTGAGCGCGGGCACCGCACACAAAAAAGCGCATTGCGCCAAATGACGCGTCTTGATGACGCATCCAGTCGGCGCAGTGCGCTTTTCTATTGAACCAGTCCGATCAACCGTCCGCCAGGACGGTCATGCCATCAGGACTGTGGTTCGCCTTCTTTTGGCTTGAACTGTTTGTCGCTAATACGAAATTTGTTGCGGCGATCGCCCATCAGGTAGCGCAGATCGCGGATCGACAGGTCGCTCACTTCGTGCATGCGGATCAGCAGCGATGCGCCGACCGGCAGACGATGGTGGCGAATCTTGGAGATCACCGGTGGTGCCACTTCGAGCGCGCGCGAGAGGGCTGCATCATTTTTCAGACGCAAGTTCTCGATGAGCGTATCCAGCAAGCGGTTCGGGTTATATTGCAGCAGATCATCGGAATCCGAATCGCTGTTCATATCAATGCCAACTTGGTTTGTCATGATGTCGTTACTTCCTATTGTGAGTTGTGCTTGGTCGATACACGGACTTCGCGGTAGCTACAACTTGTCGCAGTACGGCGGCGAAATTTAATCCGGGGAACACTTTTTAAAAAATATACACAATTGTACAACGCTTTCTTACTTCTAGTACCCATAAGCAATAGAAGATTATAAAAAGGTTGCAATCATGTTGTCTAACCGCAACATAGCCGCAGTGCAATTCTCTCACAAAACCACTGAGAAATTAATTGTTTTTTCAGAAAGTTAAAGTTTAGAGGAAACCAGTCATTCCCGCCGCACAATACCGAACAGTATTGGCTTCGCAGAAATTACCTGCTTGGACAGCACGACAACTCGGAAAGTTTCATAGGGGAACCGCAACTGTAATCCGCGACAACAAGCGGATGTTGCACCGCGCACAGAATGCATTTCCGTTCGATTTGTTGCTCTGAACGTTACATTCTATTACAAAGTTTCTCGTGATATAACGGCAGCCGCGTCACGGTTTTGCTTCACCGCGCGCCCCACTTCAATCACCGACATGGCGTAAAAGTAACTGCGATTGTATTGGGTGATAGCGAAAAAATTATCCGATGCTAACCAATATTCTGTTGCATCCGCGCCATTCTGCAGGTCGATCAGGCCATACAGACGCTCCGGCGGGGGCCGGTTGGCACTGGCCACGCCGGCTGCGGTGATTTCCTTGAGCGTAAACTTGGCGGCCAGACCCTGGCCGATAAAGCGCTCCCACTCGCGCTCCGGCGCCACGTGAGCCAGGAATACCAGCGGGCCCGGCTGCGTGGCCTGCCAGCCGTGCTGGACCAGAAAATTGGCAATGCTGCCGATCGCGTCAACCGGCGCATTGCGCAGGTCGAGCAGACCGTCGTTGTCATAGTCGACCCCATACGCGAGCACGCTGCCCGGCATGAACTGCGGCATACCGATGGCACCGGCGAAGGAGCCCAGCAGGGTGAAGGGATCGAGCGTATTCTTGCGCGCCAGCAGTAGCGTGTTTTCCAGTTCGCCGCGGAAGAAGGCCATGCGGGCGGCCTGGTTCGGCGCTTCCGGATACGCGAACGCGAGCGTGGTCAGCACATCGAGCACACGGAAGCGCCCGGTATTGCGGCCATACACGGTCTCGACCCCGAGAATGCCGACGATGATCTCGGCCGGCACGCCGAACTCCTTCTCGGCCCGGGCCAGTGTTTCGGCATGCTCGTTCCAGAAGCGGATGCCCGCATTGATGCGTACCGGCTCGATCATCAGCGCGCGCACCGCATTCATGTTCTTGGGTTTACCCACCGGGGCCGGCTTGACCAGCTGGACCGCCGAATCGACATAGCGCACCTGGCGGAACAGCGCTTCGAGCTCCTCGCGCGGGAAGCCCTGGCGCATGGCGACGTCATCGATGAATTCCGTGACTGCCTTCCATTCGAGGAAGTTGACCTGCTCGCCCGCATAGTCGACCGCAGGGCGTTTGGCCGGCGCGGGTTTCTTGTGGACGGCCTTGCCCGCCTTGGCTGCGGCAGGCTTGGACGGGGCGGCAATGGCCACGCTGCCGGCGCCAAAGGCGAACAGCAGCACGAGGGATGGCAGTAATTTCATTGGGACTTGGCTAATAGTTTTTTCAGGGTGGCCGCGGTATCGGCTGCGGCATGGGGGGCGTACTTGTAGGCGCTGTACAGGCGCAGGAAGTGCAGCACGGCGGCTTTTTTATCCGCGGCGAACGGGCTGCCCGCCAGGCGCTGCGCCCAGGCGTTGGGGCCTTCGTCGGCAGCACGCGCCAGGCCAAGCCGGCGCATGGCATCACTCAGGGCCGAGTATAGCGCATCGACCGGATCGCGCTGGCGCCGCCCACGTCGCGCGCGCGCCACGACAATCAGACAACATGCCAGCGCCAGCCCGGCCAGGGTGCGCCAGTTGCCGAAGGTTTCCTGCAGCGATGCCAGGAAGCTGCGGCGCCGCTCCGGACTGTAATTGAGCACCCACTGGTTCCAGTTGTTGTTGATGGCCGCCAGGCGGAAGCGCAGCTGCGCCAGCCACGAATTGCGGTCCATGTCGATGTTCAGAAGGCTCGACAGGGTCGGGTTGTCGGAAGAGACCCGGGCCCGGCTGCGCTGCACCCGCTCCGGCGCCACCGCGGCAGTCGGGTCCATGCGCACCCAGCCGCGCTCGCCCAGCCACACTTCGGCCCAGGCGTGGGCATCGGACTGGCGCACTTCCATGAAGCCGTCGACCGGATTCATTTCGCCGCCCTGGTAGCCGGTCACCACGCGCGCCGGCACATCGGCCGCGCGCATCAGGTACACAAAGGCGCTCGCGTAATGCTCGCAAAAGCCCTCCTTGGTCAGGTACAGGAAGTCATCCACCGAATTGGTGCCCAGCGGCGCCGGCGCCAGCGTATACGAGTAGCGCTCCTTGCGGAACATGTCGAGCACCTTGCGCGCGCGCTGCGCCGGATCGGCCTCCCGCTGCAGGTCCAGTCCGGCCTGCATGGCGCGCGGATTGAAGCCGCGCGGCAGGGCCAGCCAGCGCTCGCTGTTGGCCAGCGTGGCGCCGCCTTCCAGCACGTAGCCAAGATCGGAGCGCGCGGCGTAGCGTTCGCGCTGCGGCAGCGGCGCACGCGCGCGCAGCTCGCGCTCCTCGCTCATTTCGATCAGGGTCTCGAACAGGGCCGGCGGATAGCCGACCATGTCCAGGGCGAACAGCCAGCGTTCCTTTTGCGGCTCCAGCGTCACCTGATAGCGCACCTGGCGTCCTGGCTGCCTGACCAGGCTGGCGCCGCGTTTGGTCCAGCCATGGCCTGACTGCGACCAGGTGCGGCCGTCGAATTCATCGAACACAATGGCGCGCCAGTACAGCTGTTCCTGGGCCGGCGGGGCGGACTCGAAGCGCGCGCGAAACACAATGTCGGCCGACTCCACCAGGTCGGAGATACTGCCCGGAGACATGGTGTTGGACAGGCCGCTGCGGCCGGCATTGGCATCGCCCGGCATGCCCCACAGCGGTCCTTGCACGCGCGGGAACAGGAAGAACAGGGCCAGCGCGACCGGCGTGGCGACCGCCAGAATCGTGGCGCCCAGACGCAGCCGCTGGCCCAGCGGCGGGACTGTGCCGGTGTACTGGAACGACAGCTGCGCCGTCAGCAGCACCGTGATCGCCGCCACCATCATGATGCCGGTGGCGATACTTTGCGAATAGAAGAAATTGGTCAGCAACAGGAAGAAGGCGAGGAAAATTACCACGAACAGGTCGCGGCGCGCCTTCATTTCCAGCATCTTGAAAGCGACCAGCATCACCGCCATGGCCACACCGGCATCGCGTCCGAGCAGTGTTTTGTACGTCAGGTAGATGCCGCCCATGCTCAGCGCCGCCAGCGGCAGCAGCAGCCAGGACGGCGGCAGGCGGGTGCCGCGGAAGGTGATCAGGGCGCGCCAGCCCAGCGTGGTGGCGCATACCAGCGTGACCCACAGCGGCAGGTGGGCCGCATGCGGGATCAGAACCAGTACGGCGGCGCCGATCAGCAGCAAGGTATCGGCCTTGTCGCGCGAGAGCTGCAGCGCCGCGCGCGTCATGCGGCCGCGCAAACCGACAGTGTCGCTCATGTCTGCTCCAGAATGCCATGCAGGGCCAGCGCGCGCAGGCAGGCTGCCTGATGGGCCGCTCCGGCCGAGGGGGCGAACTCGCGCCCGTTCATGCGAAACGCGTAGGGCAGGGCGCGCTGCTCGGCGTCGAGTACCCAGCGCGTCATGCGCGACAAGCGCAGTTCCAGGTTGAGTGTGGCCGGCATGGCATCGAAGTCCAGCACCAGTTCCTCGATGGCGCCACCTTCAAAGTGCTTGGTGGCCAGCGCACCGCCCAGGGACGGATCGAGGCGGGCGATCTGGCGCCAGGCCAGATGGCGCATGGCGTCACCGGGCTGATAGCTGCGGATACCGGCAAAGTCGTCGTGGCCGGCATGGCCATGGCCGTCTTCGCTGGCCGCACCCGACATTGGCAGCGGCGGCGATCCCTCTTCCGGAAACGGATAGACCAGCACTTTGGCATCGGGCTGCCAGTAACTCCAGCCATTGAACAGGCCAAGCGGGAAGCGGGTGCGGATGCGTACCCTTGGCGCGCGCAGCCAGCCGCGCGTGCTGCTTGCGGTCGACAGCATCAGCGCCGTGGTGGAGCCGGCCATCACATCAGCCGGGTAGCGCGGTTCGCCCGCCTGCAAAAAATCGACCCACAGCGCGTAGCGGTTGATCTTGGTGCGGTTAATCAGCGTCAGTTCGAACTGCGCGTCCTCGCCGGCGAACACGGGGTGGGCGCGCCCGGCCAGCAGGTGCAGTTTGACCAGGTTGCGGTGCGTCAGGTGCATGTCCACCACCGCGCAGGTGCCGATCGCAAACGTGAGGATGAAGCCGAGACCGAGGTTGTAATTGGTGGAGGCGAGCAGCAGGATCACCAGCAGGCCCGCAAAACCGATGCCGGCCCCGGTCGGCACGATGAACACGCGGCGCGAATTGAGGTACACCTCGCCCGGTTCGGCGTCGCGCAGCTGGAACAGCCACTTGTCGGCCCGGCGCCGGATGGCCTTCTTGATGGAAGCGAACATCGTGGCAGCTTACAGCGGCACCGATTTCTGCAGCTGCAGCACCAGGTCGCGGCTGGCGAGCGCGGTGCCGTTGGCCGACTTGAGCGCACGCAGACGGTGCGCGCAGACCGGGACCAGTACCGCCTGCACGTCCTCCGGCACCACATGGTCGCGGCCCTCCAGGGCAGCCCAGGCGCGCGCCGCCTGCAGCAGGGCGATCGAGGCACGCGGCGACAGGCCCTCGGCAAACAGGCCGTTGTGGCGCGAGGCATGGGCCAGCGCCTGGACGTAATCGACCAGCGAGGCCGAGGTATGAATCTGGCGCAGCGCCTTTTGCGCGGCCGACAATTCTTCCGGCTGCATGGCGGCCGGCAAGGACTTGAGCATGCTGCGCCGGTCTTCGCCCATCAGCAGAGCGCGTTCGGCGGCCGCATCCGGGTAGCCCAGCGAAAGGCACATCAGAAAGCGGTCGAGCTGCGATTCGGGCAGCGCAAAGGTGCCAACCTGGTGCAGCGGATTCTGGGTCGCGATCACAAAAAACGGTTCCGGCAGCGCGCGCGTGACGCCATCGGCGGTGACCTGGCGCTCTTCCATCGCTTCGAGCAGTCCGGACTGGGTCTTGGGTGTGGCGCGGTTGATCTCGTCGGCCAGCAGCACCTGCGTAAATATCGGGCCCGGATGGAACACGAAGCCGTTTTTCTCCCGTTCGTAAATCGAGATCCCGGCCACGTCGGCCGGCAGCAGGTCGCTGGTGAACTGCACCCGGTTGAACTGCAGGCCGAGCGAAATGGCCAGCGCGTGCGCCAGTGTGGTCTTGCCCACGCCGGGCACGTCTTCCACCAGCAGATGGCCGCCGGCCAGCAGGCAGGTCAGGGCCTGGCGCACCTGGATATCTTTGCCGACCACGATCTGGCCTACCTGGTGTGCTACTGCATGCAATTTTTTGAACATGGATCTCTCGGTTCTCGCTTCAAAAGGGGGAAAACGGCGCCTGCCGATGCGCCAGGCTGGTGCAGCGTCAGCCTCGTGACAGGCAGGCATGGTAGATTAACGCTATCGGCACACCACTAACCGTCATCACGACACGTTCGAAGATTTTATGCGAGAACGGCGCATCCGGTGCAACATTGATGACGGAGCGACAGAAACCCATCATGAATACAGCAATATTTACCCATCCTGAATGTGGCCGGCACGATATGGGCGAGTGGCATCCAGAATCGCCGGCCCGTTTGCAGGCAATCGAAGACCAGCTCATTCTCGCCCGCCTCGATGGTCTGCTGGAGCGGCGCGAGGCGCCGCTGGCCGAACTGCCGGCCATCCTGCGCAACCACACCGAGGAAGCGCTGGCGCTGGTACGGGACAACACCCCCAAAACCGAGGGCGAGCACTATCCGCTCGATGGCGACACGCTGCTGTGCGCGCACAGCTACCAGGCCGCCTTGCGCGCGGCCGGCGCCGCGCTGGCTGCCACCGATGCTGTCATCGCCGGCAGTATCGCCAACGCGTTTTGCGCGATCCGCCCGCCCGGCCATCATGCGCGGCCCAGCGAACCGATGGGCTTCTGCCTGTTCAACAATGTCGCCATCGCGGCCCGCCACGCGCTTGACAGCCACGGCCTGGAACGGGTCGCCATTATCGATTTCGACGTCCATCATGGCAACGGCACGGCCGAAGCCTTCCGCGACGACCCGCGCGTGCTGATGGCCAGTTTCTATCAGCATCCGTTCTATCCATACACCGAGCCCGAGCCGCGCAGCGCCACCATGGTTAATATCCCGGTCCCGGCGCGCAGCAAGGGCGACGTGGTGCGCGCCCTGATCGAGCAGCACTGGCTGCCGGCGCTGGACGCGTTCGCGCCGCAAATGCTCTTCATTTCGGCCGGTTTCGACGCCCACCGCGATGACGACATCGGCGGCATGGGCCTGGTCGAGGACGACTATGCGTGGATCACGAAGCAAATAATGTCTGTTGCTCGCACTCACGCGCAGGGCCGCATCGTCAGCTGCCTGGAAGGCGGCTACAACCTCTCCGCACTGGGCCGCAGCGTCGTGGCCCACCTCAAGGCACTTGCCGACATCGATTAATTCTCACGAAATGTAGCAATTAGTAGACAAACTCTATTTTTCCATTGAGCACAATTGACATGCATATAAGGCAACGGTAGATTCATTGTTAGCCGTAAGCACGGTCGTACTATTTTTTTCCCGCCGTTGTGCCCACAAGGAGGAATAAATGAGTAGATTCATGCGCATGTTCGTCACGCTTTGCCTGGTTTCCCTGTCCGCCGCCAGCAGTATTGCCAGTGCGGCCAATTACACGCTGTGGATCAACGGCCGCACCGGCGGCGGGGTGGTCGGCGACTACGGCAGCTTCAGCTACTGGGGCCCGGCATCGACTGCTGGCGGTGTCAATAAAAAAGCGGTGAACTGGGACGGCTACAACAGCATCGCCAGCCAGAACGACAAGATTCGCAATGCGCTTGACTGCTTCTGCACCGGCAGCAACTGGTGCTACGTCGCCACCCACAGTGCGGGCGACCTGATGCTCGGCTACACCCTGGCCAATTACGGCGGCTCGAGCCGCATGAAGAAAAACGCGGTGGCCGGCAGTGGCGGCGTGTGCAGCAATTCCGATGGCAGCGCGCAAACCGGCTGGAACATCAAATGGGTACGCACCGCCTCCGGCGCGGCCGGTGGCACCGAACTGGCCGACGCCGGTTCCTGGGCGCTCTCGGAACCACTCGTGAAAGACCTCAAGACCTCGACTGCGCGCGCCATGTACAACCACAGCAGCACGCGCAGCGTCTGGTTCTACATGTACGCGGGCGCCAAGGGCACCGCCTATTCGGGCATTCTGCCGGGCCAGGACGATGAAGTGGTCGCTTACCACAGCACCGGCGGCGTCGCGGGCAGTTCGGGCGGCGCCTACTGCAATCCCTCCGACTGGTTCTGCAACGACCTGACCATGGGCACCGCCGCCAACGAAGGCGGCTCGGCCAAATGGGGCTACCACTCGGTGGTGTTCCGCGACGACGCCGAAGCCTACAACCACTACGCCTCCGGCAACTGGCAGGGCATTGTGGGCGTGGTGCGCAATGCGATGGTGAGCAGTGCCCTCTAAGGGCTTGTGGGTGGCGGGCGCCGCGCTGGCGCTGGTGCTGGCGCTGGCATGGTGGGGCCCGGGCGCGGACGGCAAGCCCGGCGCCGAGGCTGCGGCGCCAGCGCCAACTGGCGCGGCGCCGCAGTTTTTCGGCCAGACCGGCGCGCATGCTGCCGTGCTGGCGCCGGCCGCGCGCGCGGCGCGCCTGCAAGCGCTCAAACAAAATTTTGAACTGGTCGACCGCACCTATTGCGATTACGCGGCCAGTACCCGCTATCCGCATACTTCGCGGCCGATTGCCGAACACCCGGACCAGGTGTATCCGAATGCGCCCGTGACGGAATCGAATCCGATGCGCACCGGCGGCAAGACCAGCGATCCCTCGGTGCAGATCCAGAGTTCGCAATCGCGGGTGTTCATGGCCTCCGGCGAACGGGTCGCCTTTTCGCTGCGCGCGGTCGATACCAGGGGCGGCGTGCTGCCCATGGTGATCACGCGCGCGGTGGCGGCCGGCATGACCGGCCAGGGGCAGCGCGCCACGGCCCAGGTGGCGCTGGCGTTTGCCGATGACGGCAGCGGCGCCGACGCGGTTGGCGGCGACGGCGCCTTTGGCGGCATTCTGGCGCCGGCCATGACGGGCCTGGCCAGCTTCAACGGCACCATCCGCACGCAAGTGGATTTCAGCGTCAACGGCAAGGCCGGCTTTGTGCTGTTCGACGTGATTTACACGCCCGAACTGCCTGCCGTGTGGGCCGGTCCGCCGCGCGAAGCGGTGGAAGACGGCTCGCTGGTGTACTACCTCAAGGCCGATATCCGCACTGCCGGGCGCTATGTGGTGAGCGGGCGGGTCGACGATGCCAGGGGCAAGCCATTTGCGCTGGCCACCTTCAACGATGTCCTGCCGGCCGGGCCGAACGAGATCCGGCTGACCGTGTTCGGCAAGCTGCTGCGCGATGCCCAGCCGGCGCTGCCGCTGACGCTGCGCGACGTCGACGCTTTTCTGCTCAAGGAGAACGTGGACCCGGACCGGGCCCTGATGCCGCGCCTGGAAGGCAAGGTGCTGACCGGTTCGAAGCATCTGAACGGCGATTTTTCAGATGACGAGTGGCACAGCGAGGAACGCAGCCGCCATCTGGAGGAATTTGCCAAAGATATCGGCCTGGCGCGCGAGGCCATGACCGAGTTCGACCCGACCCTGCCAGTGCTAAAAAGCGCCTGCCTGCCGTAGCCGCGTAAAATAGCGCCTTACGAGCGAAATTTGAAAGCACTGCATGTCGATACAATGGTACCCGGGCCACATGAACGCCGCCAAGAAAAAGGCGGCGGAACAGATGGAGAACACCGACCTGGTGATCGAAGTTCTGGATGCGCGCCTGCCCGAGGCGAGCTGCAACCCGATGGTGGAAGAGCTGCGCCTGTTCCGCCAGCGTCCTTGTCTAAAAATTCTGAACAAGGTCGATCTGGCCGATCCCGCGGCCACCGCCGCCTGGAGCGCCTACTACAACGCCCAGGAAGGCGTGACCGCGTACGCGATGACCACCAAGAAGCCGGCCGACGTGGCCAAGATCCCGGAGCTGTGCCAGTCGCTGGCGCCGCACCGGGGCGTGCCGACCAAGCCGCTGCGCATCATGATCATGGGCATTCCCAACGTCGGCAAATCGACCCTGATGAACGCGCTGCTCAAGAAGAAAGTGGCCAAGGTCGGCGATGAGCCGGCCGTGACCAAGATGCAGCAGAAGCTTTATCTGGGCAAAAACATCATCCTGGTCGATACGCCCGGCATGCTGTGGCCGAAAATCGCGCTGGCCAGCGACGGCCTGATGCTGGCCGCCAGCCACGCGATCGGTTCGAACGCGCTGATCGAGGAAGAAGTCGCGGTATTCCTGGCCGAGACCCTGCTGGAACGCTATCCCCAGTTGCTCACTGCCCGTTACGGCTTCAAGACTGAAGGCATGGACGGCATTGCTGTCGTCGAGGGTGTGGCCGCGCGGCGCGGCTTCCGCCAAAAAGGGGGCGATCTCGATTTCGAGAAGGCCTCGCACATCTTCCTGCAGGATTACCGCACCGGTACACTGGGCCGCATCAGCCTGGAAACGCCGCAGTCGCGCGCAATCCGCCTGGCGCAGCACGAAGCCGAAGCAAAAGCCAAGGCCGAGAAGGCTGCCGCGATTGCCGCTGAAAAGGCCGCCAACTACGCGCGCGGCAAACGCGGGAGCTGAGCATGGCGCTGGTGTATTCGACCGAAACCGGGCGTACCTGCCCGGATTGCCGCCATGCGCTGGACCAGTGCAGCTGCAAGGCCAGAGCGGCGGGGCAGCCTCTCGGTGACGGCAACGTCAAGGTGGCGCGCTCGACCAAGGGGCGTGGCGGCAAGTGCGTGACCCTGGTCACCGGGGTGGCGCTCGACGCCACGGCGCTGGCGGTGCTGGGCAAGCAGCTGCGCGCCGCCTGCGGCTCGGGCGGCACGGTGAAAGATGGCGTGATTGAAGTGCAGGGAGACCATTGCGACAAGGTCATGGCGGCCCTGCAGAAGCAGGGCATGCAGCCGAAACGCACTGGCGGCTAACGCCTACGCCTCGTCGACCGGCGCGCCGAAGCGGAAACTGGACACCGCCAGACTCCCGAAAAACAGATTCTCGTGATACACGCAGGCCGCTTGTTCCTGTTCGGCCGCACCGAATGCCACCATCAGCGGCAGCAGATGCTCTTCACGTGGATGCGCCATGCGCGCGTGCGGCGCCCCGTCCCAGTGCAGCAGCGCGGCACTGCGCTCGGCCGTGGTCAGCGCCAATAGCGCAAACTGCAGCCACGCGTCAAACG
>DASWMN010000364.1:0-23475 GCA_036399735.1 Telluria sp.
GCCAGCTCGGTGTGGGCCAGTTGCACCGGCCGCGCTTCGGTGTGATGGCAGACCAGGCGCACCTGGCCGCCCGGTGCGCACACGCGCAGCAGTTCCGGCACCGAGCGGCTCAGGTCGGTGTATTCGAGCCCGTACTGGCTCATCACCATGTCGAAGGCGGCGTCCCCGAAAGGCAGCGCTTCGGCTGCCTGCTGGCCATGAAAATGCAGTTGCGCGCGCCGCGCCGGCGGCAGCTCGTTAAACCAGGCCGGGGCCAGCGTGGCCAGGTCGACCGCGTCGCAGGCGATGTTGCCGTCCGGGTCGAAGTCGACCAGCAATTGCGGCAGCGCGCCATTGCCGGTGGCGATGTCGAGCACCCGCGCGCCCGGGTTCAGCGTGGCGAAAGCGGCACGCCAGAACTGCGCCAGCGTTCCCTCGTAGCGGCTGCCATAGCTGCCGCCGCAGGAGTGGGTGGCGCCGCGCGACCAGTAGCGGGTCCAGACAGCGCGCCGTTCGTCAAGCTGGTGTTCCATGTTGGTACCTTGGCAAAAGCATGAGCTCGTAAGTATCCCTGCAGCATGCCAGCCGGTCAACGAAAAAACCCCGCCGTAGCGGGGTTGTGTGGCAAAGCCGAGACTTTAGAACTTGTAGTTCGCGGTCAGGTAGAAGGTGCGCCCCAGCGGGTCGGTGTAGCGCCCGTCATAGCCGACCTGGTTGCCGCCGCCGGCATTGCGGATCGACAGCGGTGGGTCCTTGTCGAGCAGGTTCTTGATGCCGCCGGTGAGGGTCAGGTTGGGCATCACGGTCGCCTTCAGCTGATAGTCCAGCGTCACGTAACGCTTGACGTCATAGTCGGTCATCGCCACCACCGCACCGATGCTGCCGTCCGGATTGACCTCACGCACTGCCTGGTCCGATACCTCGAAAGGCTGGTCGTGATAGCCGGAGCGGTAGTTGGTCGTCAGCGAATGCAGGGTTTTCTCGCCCTTGAGCGTGAACACCACGCGCGAGATGACGCGGAACGTCACGTTGTTGTACGAGTCGAAGCGGCCAATGCTGCGTTCCGTTTCCACCACATCGTCGGTGGCGCCCGGCACCGACTGTTCGGCCTTGAGCATGTAGGTGCCGGTCCAGTTCACCGCCAGCGCGCCGATCGGGGTCTGGCCGAAACGCCAGGTGGTATCCCAGTCCAGGCCACGATAGTGCGAATTGGCCAGGTTGAGCGGGTTCTGCTCCGCCACCAGCGTGTTCGACTTCTGAATCGGATCGTAGTAGGAACGCATGTATTTGTCGGACAGATCCTGACGGCCGAACAGCAGGCTCTGCGACAGGAACTGGATCTGGTTCTTCAGCTTCACGTCCCACATGTCCAGCCCGAACGACAGGCTCGGCATCGGTTCCACGCGGAAGCCGATGGTAGCCTGTTTCGAGGTTTCCGGCTTCAGGCCGGCGTCGCCGGTCAGGGCATTGCCGCTGGTGAGCAGACCGTATTCGGCCGAGCCGCGGCACAGCGTCAGGCGCGGATCGCCAGGCGCGAAGGTCGGGCATGGGAAGAAGTTCGAGGAGCCGCCATTTTTCAGCGGATCGGCGATCTGGTTCATGGTCGGCGCCTTGAAGCCGGTACCGTAGGAGCCGCGCACCAGCAGGCTCCGGACCGGGGTCCAGCGCGCCGCGAGTTTGTAGGTCGCCTTGGAGGTCGAATTGCCGACCTCACCGGCATTGCTCGGGACACCGTTGATGTCATAGCTGACGTTCTTCTTGTCGACCGCATCGTAGCTGTCGTAGCGCACGGCGGCGGTCGCTTCCAGCGTTTTACTGATCGGCATGAGCAACTCGGCAAACGCGCCCCAGTTGTTGCGCGAGGCATCGAGCGCCTGCGAACCGGTGCCGCCGCCGATGATCACGTCGGTCCAGCCTGGATTGCCGGGACCGGGGCCGAGCAGGATCTGCGATGGATCATCCTTGAAGTCCTGGCGCGTGAAATCGGCCCCCACACCCAGCATGGCGCTGCCGCCATCGAGTGCGAACAGGTCGCGCGAGGCGCCGGCGTTGACGACGTCGATCTTGGAACGGGTGGTTTGCAGCACGCCGTGCAGCACGGCCGGGGCCAGGATCGCCGCCGCGCCGCTTTGCAGGCGGAATGGATTGTAGGCGCCGGTACGCACCAGTTCCTCGAATTTGTCGCCGCTCATGTAGCCGGATACTGCGGTGTCGGTCTGCTTGTTCTGGGAATGCGTGTAGGCCGCGTTCAGGTCCCAGCCGGCCAGCCGGCTTTGCATGCCCAGCACCACGTGCGCCGCGTCGGTCTGGTACTTGTCTTCGCGCCCGCCTGCATCCACGCCGCGATAGTACAGATAGGCGTCGCTGACATCGGCCGGATTGATGCCGACCGTGCCCAGCAATGGCGCAATGGTGCTGTTGTAGGCGCCGATGTAATTGGCGTTGGTGGTGCGCACGCCGGTATCCTTGTTGGTCGAGAACACGGTCAGCGGCTGGGCTGCCGGCGCGTAGCGCGCCTGGTTGCTAAATTTCGACAGCACCATTTCGGCGAACAGCGTGGTCTCGTCATTGAGCTTGAAGGTGGCCGAACTGAAGATGCTGTCGCGCTTGAGCTCCGGCAGCAGCTGCACGGTGGACGCGTAGTCGAAGCGGCAGGCATTCCCGCGCGAGAAGGTATTGGCCGAGGAACAGCCGCCGGTGGTGGTCAGATCATGATTCAGGATTTCATCCTGATTGTCCGGCCCGCCGACCTGGGTGATCGCTTCCACGTTGGCGGGGGTGGAATTGATACTGGTCTGCCAGGTGGCGAACTGCTTGCCCTTGTGCTCGAACTTGCGTGCGCCCGTGCGCGCGAACTCGCGCTGATTGGCGTTCAGCGCCTTTTGCTGGTCATGGCTGTAGGCCACCAGCACGTTGTAGCGGTCGGTATCGAGATCGCCCCAGCCTTTGGAAATGGCGAAGTTGCTGCTTTTGCCGCCTTTTTCCTGCGGCAGGTTGGCAGTGGCTTCGATCGTGAAATCGCGCTGGTTTTTCTTGAGAATGAAGTTGACCACGCCGGCAATCGCATCCGAGCCGTACAGGGTCGAGGCGCCGTCGGTCAGGATCTCGACCCGCTCCACCGCGGCCAGCGGAATGCTGGCCAGGTTGACCGCGCTGCCGGTGCCGTAAGGCGCCATGCGGCGGCCATTAAGCAGCACCAGTGTGTACTGGGTGCCGATGGCGTGGACGGAGGCGGTCTGCACGCCGCTGCCGCCGCCGTTGACCGAGGTCGACGAGGTAATGAAGCCCTGCATGGCCGGCAGCGCCGCAACCAGGTCGGCCACATTGCTCACGCCCGACTGCTCGATCTGCGCGCGCGTCAGCGTCTGCACCGGCAGCGAGCCTTCGGCGGCGATCCGCTTGATCGAGGAGCCGGTAATTTCCACCCGCTGCATCACGGGTTCGGCGGCCTGCTGCGCCAGCGCGGGTAGCGCCAGCAACGACAGGCCAATCACTGCGCCGCCCGCATACATGTTGCGCAGCGAACGGGCCAAAACGGTTTCATTCATCATTGTGTAAAAACCTTTATCTATGTCACCACTATTTATTGGTCTTTCGGGCTTCACCCGAATAGCATGATTCCAAGTCAATATTAAAAAAATATCAAGACTTAGCACAACATGGGAACATACACAGTCGATACGTGTCAATACACAACGGCAACACTATTCAGCTTTCAATTGTTTTTCTGGCGTAAAAGAACCAGGCATGGCGGCAGCGGCACCGGCTAACGTAAAATAGCGGCTTTGCGCTGTATCTGGAAAGCCTGACCATGTTGCGACTGAACGAAGTAAAACTCCCCCTCGACCATCCCGAACACGCCCTCACCGACGCCGTGCTGGCGCGCCTGGGCATAGGCGCGGACGAGCTGCGCGGGTTCACCGTGTTCAAGCGCAGCTACGACGCGCGCAAGCGCAGCGCGATCGTGCTGATCTACGCGCTCGACGTCGACGTGGCCGATGAAGCCGGCGTGCTGGCCCGCATGAAGGCGGACGCGCACCTGATGCCGGCGCCCGATACCGGCTACAAATTCGTGGCCGGCGGCGAACAGCTGCAAGGCCACGACCTGGGCGAGCGCCCGATCGTGATCGGCACCGGGCCGTGCGGCCTGTTCGTGGCGCTGATTCTGGCGCAGATGGGTTTGCGGCCATTGATTCTCGAGCGCGGCAAGGTGGTGCGCGAGCGCACCGTCGACACCTTCGGCTTCTGGCGCAAGCGCGAACTCAATCCCGAGTCGAACGTGCAGTTCGGCGAAGGCGGCGCGGGCACTTTCTCGGACGGCAAGCTGTACAGCCAGATCAAGGATCCCAAGCACTACGGCCGCAAGGTCCTGACCGAATTCGTCAAGGCTGGCGCGCCCGAAGAGATCATGTACGTCAGCAAACCGCACATCGGCACCTTCCGCCTGGTGAAGATGGTCGAGCAGATGCGGGAAAATATCATCGCGCTGGGCGGCGAATACCGCTTCGGCTGCAAGGTGGTCGATATCGAGGTCGAAGGCAGCGGCGAGGCGCGTCAGATCCGCGGCGTGACGCTGGCCAACGGCGAGCACATCGCCAGCCGCCACGTGGTGATGGCGATCGGCCACAGCGCGCGCGACACCTTTGAAATGCTGTATGAACGCGGCGTCTACATTGAAGCCAAACCGTTCTCGATCGGCTTCCGGGTCGAGCATCCGCAGTCGCTGATCGATGTGTGCCGTTTCGGCCCGAACGCGGGCAACAAGATTCTGGGCGCGGCCGACTACAAGCTGGTGCACCATGCCAGCAATGGCCGTTCGGTGTACAGCTTCTGCATGTGCCCGGGCGGCACGGTGGTATCGGCCGCGTCCGAGCCGGGGCGCGTGGTCACCAATGGCATGAGCCAGTATTCGCGCAACGAGCGCAACGCCAACAGCGCCATTGTGGTGGGCATCACGCCGGCCGATTATCCGGGCCACCCGCTGGCCGGCATCGCGCTCCAGCGCCAGCTCGAAGAAGGCGCATTCGCGCTCGGTGGCGGCACCTATGACGCGCCGGGCCAGCTGATGGGCGACTTCGTCAAGGGCCGCGCCTCGACCGCGTTCGGCTCGGTGATCCCTTCGCTCAAGCCGGCCGTGCACCTGACCGACCTGGCCAGTTCGCTGCCGGAGTACGCGATTGTCGCGCTCAAGGAAGCCTTCCCCGCTTTCGACAAGCAGATCCGCGGCTACTACAAGGAAGATGCGCTGCTGACCGGGGTGGAGACGCGTACCTCGTCGCCGATCCGCATCAAGCGCCGCGACGACGATTTGCAAAGCCTGAACACGCGCGGCCTGTTCCCGGCCGGTGAAGGCGCCGGCTACGCGGGCGGGATTCTGTCGGCGGCGGTGGACGGCATCAAGGTGGCCGAAGCGGTGGCGCTGTCGATGGCGAAGGCCCGATAACCTTCGCGGGAAGCACTACAACCAGCCCGACTTTCTGAACCGGTAATACAAATACCCGCACAGTCCGAACATGAAGGCCAGGGCGGACGGGTAGCCCCAGTGCGATTTGAGTTCTGGCATGTAATCGAAATTCATCCCCCACACGCCGGCGAACGCAGTGAACACCGCAAAGATTGCGGCCCATGCCGCCAGGCGTTTATTGACCTCGCCTTCGTCAATCGCCACCATCGACAGATTCACCTGGATCGCGGTGCCGATCGTATCGCGAATGGTATCGAGCGAGGTATTGATGCGGTACAGGTGATCGTGCACATCGCGGAAGTAATCCTGGGTATCGCGGCAGAAGGCCGGCACGCGTCCGCCATGCAGCTTGCCCACCGCGTCCAGCAGGGGCGCGACGGCGTGGCGCAGGATCAGCACCTTGCGCTTGAGTTCATACAGGCGCTCGATGTTGTCGCGCTGTGAACCCTTGATGAAGATGCGGTCTTCGATTTTTTCCAGCTCCGATTCGAACATGTCGACCACCGGGAAGTAGCGGTCGACCACGGCGTCCATCAGCGCATACAGTACGAAGGACGAGCCCATGGACAGCAGATGCGGCTCGTTTTCGGCGCGCGCACGCACGCCGAGGAAGCCCCGGTTGCAGTTGTTACGCACCGACAGCACATAATTATGGGCGACGAAAATATCGACCTCGCCGACATTGAGTTCATCGCCTTCCAGTTCCACCGTCTGCACCACGACAAACAGCGAGTTGCCGTATTCCTCAATCTTGGGACGCTGATTGCCGCGCGAAGCATCCTCCACCGCCAGTTCGTGCAGGCCGAATTCCTCCTGCATGACCGCCAGTTCGGGCGGCTCCGGTTCGCGCAGGGCGACCCAAACGAAGGTGTCAGGATTTTCGATGTAGTCGCTGATGGCCTCGACAGGGATGTCGGACAGCTTTTTGCCTTCCTGATAGGCGACACAATTAATCAGCATAAAATTCCGTAAAAAAATTCGCGTAGCATACGCAGCCGCAAGCTTACACCACATCGCAGGCGTGCAAACAACATCGCCCTCGGGCCCGGCATCCCCTGGGCGGGGGCGCCGGGCCCGAGGGCGATATCCTCAGTTTCTCTGTTACTCGTCTTTGGCGCCGTCGATGCCCAGCTCGGCAATCTTGCGGGTGATGGTGTTGCGCCCGATCCCGAGGCGCACGGCCGCGTCATTCTTGCGCCCGTGGGTGTGCTTGAGCGCGGTCTTGATCAGGGCCGACTCGAACTGCCGCCCCAGCACGTCCATCACTTCCGACTGCCCCGCCGACAGCATGCTGGCCGCCTGCAGTTCCAGCAAACCGATCCAGCCGCCGGCCGCGCTCAGCGAGGCCAGCGTCGGGCTGGCCAAGGTCGCGTGAATCGGCCCCGATCCCGGTTCCGCCGCGCCCAGCGCCATGCTGGTTTCGCCGGCGCCATCCTGGCTTGCCGTCAGTTCCAGCGGCATGTCCTTGATCTCCACGGTCTGCCCCGGCGCCATCACGGTGATCCAGTTGCACAGGTTTTCCAGCTGGCGCACATTGCCGGGCAAGTCCAGGCTGGCCAGGAAATGCATGGCCGAGTCGCTCATGCGCTTGGTCTCCACGCCCAGCTGCTTAGCGCTTTGCACCAGGAAGTGGCGCACCAAAATGGGGATATCCTCGCGCCGCTCCCGCAAACTGGGCAGGCGCAGGCGGATCACGTTCAGGCGGTGGTACAAGTCCTCGCGGAACAGGCCGTCGCGCACGCGCTGTTCCAGGTTCTGGTGGGTCGCGGTAATCACGCGCACATTCGCCTTCATCGGCTGGTGCCCGCCCACGCGGTAGAAGTGGCCGTCCGACAGCACGCGCAGCAAGCGGGTCTGCAGGTCGAAGGGCATGTCGCCGATTTCGTCGAGGAACAGGGTGCCGTTCTCGGCTTGTTCGAAGCGCCCGCGGCGCGTGGTCTGGGCGCCGGTAAAGGCGCCGCGCTCGTGTCCGAACAGTTCGGATTCAAGCAGGTCTTTCGGAATCGCCGCCGTGTTGAGCGCAATGAACGGCTGCTGCGCGCGCGGGCTGTGCTTGTGCAGGGCGCGCGCCACCAGCTCTTTGCCGGTACCCGATTCGCCGGTGATCAGCACCGTCACGTTCGATTGCGACAGGCGCCCGATCGCGCGGAACACTTCCTGCATGGCCGGCGCCTGACCGAGAATTTCCGGCGTATCGGTCGGCCCTGATTCGACGCTGGTTTCGCGCAGGCTTTCTTCCAGCGCGCGCCGGATCAGTTCCACGGCCTTGTCAATGTCGAAGGGCTTGGCCAGATATTCAAAGGCGCCGCCCTGGAACGCGGCCACGGCCGAATCCAGGTCGGAAAACGCCGTGATGATGATCACCGGCAGGCCAGGATAGGTCGTCTTGACGGTTTGCAGCAGGTCCAGGCCCGACTCGCCCGGCATGCGGATGTCGGAGACCAGCACTTGTGGGGTTTCGAACTCGAGCGCGGCCATCGCGTCGCGCACGTTCGAAAAGCTCTTGGTGGCGAGGTTTTCGCGTGCCAGTGCTTTTTCCAGCACCCAGCGGATGGAGGCGTCGTCGTCGACTATCCAGATTGGTTTCATGTGTTCGCGCTTCCCCGCAATATGGATCTTCAATTGGTGGGATCCGGGTCCCAGGGCGCGCCGCCGCAGCTTATGGCAGCGGCAGCAGAATCCTGAAATCCGTAAATCCAGGCCGGCTCTCGCACTCGATCACGCCCATGTGCTGTTGCACGAAGGTTTGCGCAAGTGTCAGCCCCAGTCCACTCCCCCCTTCCCGTCCCGATACCAGCGGATAGAAGATGCGGTCGCGGATCAGGGGTGAAATCCCCGGTCCATTGTCGATGATATGCAAGTCTAATGCCAGCCCGTAGCGGACCTTGGCCAGGGTGACCTGGCGTGCCACCCGGGTCTTGAAAACCAGTTCGGCTTCCCCCGCCGCGATCTGGGCCGACAGGGCCTGGGCCGCGTTGTGGGCAATGTTCAGTACGGTCTGAATCAGCTGTTCCTTGTCGCCCCGGAACTCCGGAATCGAGGCGTCGTAGTCGCGTTTGATGGTCAAGCCATGGGGGAACTCGGCCAGCATCAGGCTGCGCACCCGTTCGCACACTTCATGGATGTTCACGTCACCGACGATGTGCGGGCGCCGGTGCGGCGCCAGCAGGCGGTCGACCAGGGTTTGCAGGCGGTCCGCTTCCTTGATGATGACCTGGGTGTATTCGCGCAGGGCGGTCAGGTGCAGCGGCGGCAGTTCCAGCTCGAGCAGCTGGGCCGCGCCGCGGATGCCGCCCAGCGGATTCTTGATTTCGTGGGCCAGATTGCGCACCAGTTCCTTGTTGACCTGGCTCTGGTCGAGGATGCGCTCCTCGCGGTCGAGCTTGAGCTGCTGGACGTTTTCGCGCAGTTCGATCACCAGGCCGGCGTCGCCGGCGGCGCTGACGATGCTGTGCACGTGCAAGGGGTCGCGTCCGCTGCGTTCGAGCGCCAGATCCTGGCGCAGGTCGGCGTACTTGTGGGCCAGGGCCTGGCTGCACAGGCTCATCAATTCTTCGGCATTCAGAAACAGCGCGTCGAGCTGCTGCCGCTGCAATGCCTTGAGCGAGCTGTCGAGCAGATGTTCGGCGGCCGCGTTGGCCCAGGTGATCATGCCATCGGCGTCGACCAGCAAGACGGCCGAGGCCAGCAGATCGAGCGCGCCCAGCGACTCCGGCGCGTACTGCGCAAAGCCGGGCGCACGACTCATTTGATATTCGAGATTTCGCGCTCAAGCGCCTCGATATTCTTTTCTGCGCGGCTGATGCTGTCTTTCATCTGCTCCACGCGCTCCTGGTACTTCGCGTAGTTGCGCTCGTTACCCTGGCGCTCAGGCTCGCCATTGTTGAATTCCTTTTTCATCTCGGCCAGCTTCTTCTTCTCGGTGCGCAGTTCCTCTTCGAGGATGCCGCGGCGGTCGGAATCGCGCGCCTTTTGCTCGGCGTCATTTACCTTCGGGAAGGCGGCCGGCGTGGTCGGCGGCGGGCTCGGGGCTTTGGCCGAACCACCCTTGCGCGGGGCGGGAATCGGGGTGCCGACGTTATTGCTGATGTCGAGCGTCTTGCAGCCGTTCTTGTACGAATCGGTCAGCACGCGGCGCCCTTCAGCGTCGGTGCACAGGTAGATGCCCTGGGCCTGGGCCGGCAGTTGCAGCACCAGTGTGCCCAGCATGGCAAGCCCCGGCGCGAGGCGGCGCAAGATCGATCGTGGGGTTGTCAGTTTCATCTCCATGGCGGTAGTTCACGGTTGCCCGTGCGAAAAATTGGTTCAACCCGAATATACAACAAACAAAGCAAAACGCGAGGAAAGCCGTAGCGCTCCTCGCGTTTTTTACACCGTCCTTACATTTTACCCCGGCACGCCGATGTCAGGTCGACATCAGGTGCTGACAGCATTGCAATTACAGCGAGTAGTACATGTCAAACTCAGCAGGGTGCGTGGTCATGCGCATGCGTTGTACGTCCTGCATTTTCAGTTCGATGTAGGCATCGATCATCGAATCGGAGAACACGCCGCCACGGGTCAGGAATTCGCGGTCCTTGTTCAGTGCGTCGAGTGCTTCTTCGAGCGAAGCGCACACCGTCGGGATCAGCTTGTCTTCTTCCGGCGGCAGGTGGTACAGATCTTTGGAAGCGGCTTCGCCCGGATGGATCTTGTTGGCGATACCGTCCAGACCTGCCATCAGCAGTGCCGCGAAGCACAGGTAGACGTTGGCCAGTGGATCCGGGAAACGGGTTTCGATGCGGCGGCCCTTAGGATTGGCCACGTGCGGAATACGGATCGAGGCCGAGCGGTTCTTGGCCGAATACGCCAGCTTGACCGGTGCTTCGTAGCCAGGGACCAGACGCTTGTACGAGTTGGTGCCTGGGTTGGTGATCGCGTTCAGTGCCTTGGCGTGCTTGATGATGCCGCCGATGTAGTACAGCGCGTCGTCGGACAGGCCGGCATAGCCGTCGCCGGCGAACAGGTTCTTGCCGTCTTTCCAGATCGACTGGTGCACGTGCATGCCCGAACCGTTGTCGCCAACGATAGGTTTTGGCATGAAGGTGGCGGTCTTGCCGTAGCTGTGGGCCACGTTCCAGACCACATACTTCAGGTTCTGGGTCCAGTCGGCGCGCTCGACCAGGGTCGAGAACTTGGTGCCGATTTCGTTCTGGCCGGCGCCGGCCACTTCGTGGTGGTGCACTTCAACCGGGATGCCCATCGCTTCGAGGATCAGGCACATTTCCGAGCGCATGTCCTGGAACGAGTCCACTGGTGGCACCGGGAAGTAGCCGCCCTTGACGGTTGGACGGTGGCCGCTGTTGCCGCCTTCGGTCTTGGCATCGGTGGCCCACGACGATTCATCCGAATCGATCTTGACGAAGCAGCCCGACATGTCGATCTTCCAGCGCACGCTGTCGAAGATGAAGAATTCCGGTTCCGGACCGAAGAAGGCGGTGTCGCCAATGCCGGTCGACTTCAGGTACGCTTCGGCGCGCTTGGCGATCGAACGCGGATCGCGGTCGTAGCCCTTGCCGTCCGCTGGCTCGATGACGTCGCACTGCATGAACAGCGTGGTCTCTTCCATGAACGGGTCGATATTGGCCGTGTTTGGATCAGGCATGAGCAGCATGTCCGACGCTTCAATACCCTTCCAGCCGGCGATCGACGAACCGTCGAAAGCGTGGCCCGACTCGAACTTGTCGAGGTCGAAGTGGGAAATCGGCACGGTCACGTGCTGTTCTTTACCACGGGTGTCGGCGAAGCGGAAATCAACGAATTTGACTTCGTTGTCTTTTGCCATTTTCAAGACTTCTGCGGCGGTCATTGCCATGCGTATTTCTCCTAATTGAAATGGGGACTTGCCGACGGGCGACAAAACTCAAGGGGGACAGAAAGCAGAATCTATGCCAGCATTATTGTCATGAGCAAATGCCGATTGCGTCGTTGAATCTGCTGGCAATTGAACCTAAAATTGCTTGTTCCTGTTTTGACATCGAAATTGCGCGCGGTCAATCACGCACATTCTTGGTGCATTCCGAATTATTTGCACCGATATGATGCATATTGCACGAAAAAGGGCAAAATGCTTCGGGCTGGTGCAAAGCGTCGCCTATCTTAAACCACCTATTGTCATTTGGAGCAGCTGATGAGCACAGTCGATCAAGTTTTAGCCGCCGCCCGCGAGCGTGCGCCTGGTGCCGCGTATGCGGGCGCGGTCACGCCGGAGGAAGCGTATGCGCTGGTGCAGGCTGATCCACGCGTCAAGCTCATCGACGTGCGCACGAACGCCGAACGCGACTGGGTTGGCCGCGTGCTGCTGCCGCAGGCCCAGCATGGCGCGGTGCAGTGGAGCACCTACCCGGGCGGCGTGCCCAATCCGGACTTTGTCGCGCAGCTCGATGCGGTGGCGCAGAAGGACGATGTCCTGCTGTTCCTGTGCCGTTCGGGCGTGCGTTCGCGCCACGCGGCAACGCTGGCCACGCAAAACGGCTACGCCAACAGCTTCGATATTCTGGAAGGGTTTGAAGGGGACAAGGATGCCGATGGTCACCGCAAGAATGTTGGCGGCTGGTGCAAGGCTGGCCTGCCCTGGAGTGGCGCATAAGCGAGTAACAGCACCTCACCCTCGCGGATGTATCCGGGCGTGGATGCGTCAGCGCTCGTGCCAGGCGCTACATTCGCTGTCGTTGAATGCCATCCTGCGCTTGCAGCCGGCAGCGTGCTGCCGCCGCAGTTTTAGCGGAGAATTGACCAGCCATCTTTTTAGAGAAGACCGGATTTTTTGTACCAGCGTACGCACGCTGATTCAAGGACGAAGAAGGAAACTATGGCAACAACAAATGCGCCCTCGACCACGACAGTGCCGGCGAATAAAGGAACGACGATCAGCCAACACGCCATTTTGTAACCCAACGGCAGCGCCATATACCGGGCACGCTTTTCCGGATGGCGCTTGAATTCCCGTCTATTGAGCAGAGCAAGTGCCAGCAGGGCGACGCCGTACACAATGAAGAACCGCAAAAGTATCCCTGAGGTAAACATGAGCCTCTTTACACCGATGAATTTGAGTAGTCAGGCGCGTGGGTAACGCGATCAATCGCTGTCAGGCTTTAGCCGCCTCAACGATGGGCACACTCGCCTTGATCGAGTTCTTCACGCGCTGGCGTACAAAGTTGATGTGGCTGCGCAGCCCATACAAGCCATCGGCAAACGCCAGCGGAATCGAAATCTGGTTCACCAGTTCCTCAATCTCATCCAAGCGCTTGAGCAAGCCGGCGCACAGCGCCGGATCGCCCTGGGCCGATTCCAGCTCCTGCTCCACGGTGCGCAACTGCCCGTACCAGCGGTACACGCGCGAACGGATGCGCCACACGTAGAGCGGTGGCACCACCTTCGACAATGGCAGCACCAGCGCGGCCAGCGCCACCACCACCACCCACATGCGGTCGAGGAAATTGGCCATCCAGAAGCTCATGTAACGCTGCAGCATGGGCGGTCCATCCTTGTAAAACTTGGCCGCCTCGTGCGCCACCGGAATCTCGGTATAGCGCGCCGACGGGAACTGGCCCTGCTGCTGGAACCAGCCGGTGCCGCCATGGATCGCGGTGGCCGACTGCACGAACAGGTCGACCAGCGCCGGATGAATATCCTCGCGCGCCACCAGCGTGGCGGTCGGTGCGATCAGGTGATAATCCTGCGACGGGATGTCGCGCCCCACATCCACAATCCCGCGTGGCAGTACCACATGGGTCATGTAAGGCAGGCGCCTTGTATAAGCCTCGGCCTGGCTGAAGTTGAACAGTTTGATGCCTGGCGTTTGCAGCAGCATCTGCACCAGCAGCGCGTCCGGCCCGGACGAAAATACCAGCCCGTCGATGCGCCCTTCCAGCAGCTCCACCGTGGCCGGCGTGTTTTCCAGCGCGCCCATGGTAAGGTCGACCGGCTCGACACCATTCAAGGCCAGCACCTGGCGGAACATCTTCGGTACGCCCGTGCCTTCGGGACCGACGTTGATCTTCAAACCCTTGAGCTGCGTGAGCTGGTCGACCTTGACCGGCTCACGCAAGAACAGCCAGACCGGTTCAGTGAACAGGCTGCCCAGCGAGACGAGGCCCTTGCGCTGGGCTTCGGCTTCCTCAGTGGAGCCGCTCTGCACGAAGGCAATATCGACCTTGCCATCGTTGAGGCGCTGCAGATTCTCCTGCGAGCCTAATGACGGCACCAGGGTGACCTTGATCTTGTGCTTGGCCATGGCGGCCACGTATTTTTTGCCCAGCTCCTCGTAGGCGCTGTTTTCCTGGCCAGTGGCCAGGGTCACGGCACGGGGCGGGGTCGGGTCGACCAGAAAATAGGCCAGCACGCACAGGGCGGCAATGGTCAGAACTGTAGGACCGGTGGCGGCAACCAGGTCCTTGAAGGAGAACTGGGTAAACTTCCGGATTTTGGACATGGCGCGTTGCAGTGGTTTCATGGACTGGGACAATGCCAACATTCCATGAAACTTGCAAGCTTTAACGTGCGCTTAGCGTATGCCCCTCAGCGGATGCAGGCCTTGGCAACCGTGTCTTTCGGCGGTTCGATCATGGGCATCAGCGCCGGGGCCAGGGTCGTGAGCAGCTGCACCGGCAGGGCGCTGGTGAAGTCATAATTGCCCGCTTCCGGCCCGTGCACATAAGCGGTCATGCTGCCGTAGAAGCGTTCGCCGATATTGAAGACGAAGGTGGCCGAGCGGTTCACGAAGCGTGATTCGATCAGGCGGCCACCGGCGCCATAGACTTCGAAGCGCTGGTCACCGGTACCGGTTTTGCCGCCCACCGCGATGATCGAGCCATCAGCCATTTTGAATGCTGCCTTGACGCGCTTGGCGGTGCCTTCCGCTACCACCGCGCGGATCGCGTCGGCGGCGGCGCGTGCCACCGCTTCCGAGAGAATGCGTTCGCCAGTTGGCGCCTTCGAATGGCGCACCAGTGTTTCGTAAGGCGTGGCCTGGGCGAAGTGCAGCGAATCGATCCGCTCCACCGGCTTGCGGATGCCCTGGTTGACAATAATGCCCATCATTTCGGCCAGCGCGGCAGGCCGGTCGGCTGAAGCTCCCAGCGTGGTCGCGTACGACGGCACCAGCGAATCGAAGGGGTAGCCCATGCGCTTCCACTGGGCGTGGATTTTGAGGAAGGCTTCCACTTCCAGCAGGCCGGCAATGCGGCGGTCCTGGGCGTGCTTGCGGTGCGTGTTGAACAGCCACGCATACACTTCCTGGCGTTCCTTGACGCTGGCGCTGACGGCGTCGGCGAACTTGGCCTTTTCGTGCTCGCGCAGGTAACCAACCAGCCACAGTTCCAGCGGGTGGATGGTGGCCAGGTAACCGCGGTCGGCCAGCGACATCGTGGTCGGTGCGTACTGTTCGTACATGCGGGCGATGCGCTCGTCCGGCAATTCGTTCTTCGACTCGAGGTTGTCGTTGATGAAGTCGCCAAACTCCTTCACGGTCGCGTTCGGGTACAGCGTCCGGTGCACGGTTGCCAGACGCACGGGCGTCGGGCGCAGGCTGGCCAGCAGCACTTTTTGCGCTTCTTCGGCCGTCTTGTTGCGGTACTTGCTGTAGAAGCGGCCCAGGAACTCCTGGCCTTCGCGGTCGGCGAAACGGGCCAGATATTCTGCGCGGCGCGGATCGTCCGAGTCGGCCAGCAGCGCGGCCGAGGAACCCGGCAGCTGGAACATGTAATAGCGCACCACGTCGCGCATCAGGCGCACGAACACCAGGTTGGTCGAGCTCTTCAGCGCGTCGCGCACCGGCATGATCTTCTTGTCGTCCAGCTTGCTGAAGTTGCCGAAGGTGTGCAGGCCACCACCGGTGAAGAAGCCTTCGAACGGGCTGGCCGAGTATTTGCGGTCCAGCGCGGCCGACAGCATCGCGGGCAGGCCACGGTCGCCGTTCTTGGGCAGATTCAGGAAGTAGGCAATGCCCCACTGCGACAGCAGATCCTTGGGATCGACCACGGTCTTTTTCAGTTCGGCGGCGTCCATCGGCTCGAAGCGCTTGTGCAGCTGGTCGACGATATCGAGGTAGGTAACGAGCGTGCGCAGCTTGGCCGTGGAACCCAGATCGAGCTTGGCGCCTTCGTTGATGTCCAGTGGCTGATCGTAGTTATCGGTCTGCACGCGCAGGTAGTTGACGTTCTCGCCGCGCTCCATCAGCGTGAAGCTGTAGACCACATTGGCCGGGTCGCCGTTGCCGAGCATGCCCTTGCCGGTCAGGCCGGCGGCAGCCGCAGCGTCGGCGTCGCGCAGATTGCGCAGCGCTGCCGTTACCGCCTTTTGGGCGTCGGAGTCGAGCGTGCTGACCACCGACAGGTCCAGGCGGTCGAGGTTATACAGGCGGCCGTCGCCAAGCAGGCTGCCCAGGTGGGTGCGCACGGCGTTGGTGGCTTTGCGCGACACGAAGGTGTTGGCGGCAGGCGGCAACACGCCCGAGCCTTGCGAAGGTTCCAGCTTGACCTTGAGCGCCGCGTCACGCAGCGCCGGGGTGATCACACCGGCTTGCGCCAGCACTTTCAGGTGGGTGTTGGTCAGCGCTTCCAGATCGTCCTTGCCGGCACCGAGGTAGTGGGCGGGACGGCGCTGGGCGATCATCAGCGACAGCGCCTGCTTGTACGTGAGCGCTGCCTCGGGCGAAGTCGGATTGCCCTTGAGGGCCGCTTTCATCTGCTTGAAATCGCGTCCGTACCAGACCCACATGCCGTCGCCGATGCCATTGACTTCGCCGTAACCGAGCTTGGCCGAGAGCGGCACGGTGTTGAGATAGTCGACCACGATCTGGCGCCGCGCCACGGTGGTGTCTTCGCCATACTGGTAGGCGCGCAGCGTGGCCGACGCCATCTGGCGCAGCTTTTCCGACAGCGAGCTGGTACGCCCGTCCGGCGAGTGACGGTATTTTTCAATCTGGGTAGCCAGCGTGCTGCCGCCGGCCGAACGCTGGTCGCTGCCGGTGAACACGTTGAGCGACTTGTCGAAGACTGCCTTGCTGAAACGGTCCCACTCGACCGCCGGATTGCGTTTTGGGTAGGTGGTATCGAGCAGCTCGCGGTTCTCGATGAACAGCAGGCTCTGAACCAGCAGCGTTGGCGCCTGTTCGAACCCGTCGAAGAAGCGCTCGGGGTAGCGCGCGGCGAACAGCGGCTGGCTCTTGCAATCGAGGATCTCGAGGCCGACCTTGGTCTTTTCGCGATAGGTGGCGAACAGGCCCATGTCGGCCAGTTCGATCATCTTGGGCGAAATTCGGGCCTGCGCTTCGATCAGGAAGTCGCGTTCCTTCAGTTTGGCGAGGTAGTCCGGCAGATTGGCGTAACCGAGCCGCTCGTCGTACGGGCTGTCGTGCGGGAAGCGGATCGCGTTGCTCGGTCCCTTCTCGACCTTGTAGCTGATTTTTTTGGCGATCTTGGAGAACACGCGCGCCTGCATCGACGAGGTGCGCGACTCGTTAATCGCCCACATCACGGCAACCGACAACAGCATCAGCAGCACCAGGATCAGTGCCGGCTTGATGCGGCTGCGCTTTTTAGGGGGTGTTGGCGCAGTTTCCTGCACCGGTGCTTCTTCCTGCATTCCTTCACCTTCTTCTTGTGGTCCCTCAGGCACCAGCGACAGGTGGGGATGCGGATAAGTGAGCGCGGGTTGGCCGCGTTCATGTGAATTTGCTGACGCTGCGCGTGCGCGTAATTTGCGCACTGCGCGCGTTACTATTTTGGGCCGTCGAAATCGACGATTACTTTCCATGATGGCTCAACCGGTTTGAATCAATCGTCCCTGCTTTCACCGCAACAACCTTCGCCATCTGTGCAACAGGTTTCGCCAATGAACTTGGTGGTCAATCGTATCGCTTTGTTTATTCAAATTGTCACAGGAATTTTTCGATGAATTCCCGCGTACACACGACTACCATTGCACCACATCGCAGAGGGCGGCACGAAGGTCTGTTCAAGAAAAACTGATCTGGCTGTTTGTTTTTCGCAAAAAAACAACGGCTGAGTACGGACCATGAAAACATGGCTACAAATTTGTCACACGGCGGTCATGCGGCAACTGCGGGCGCGCCTGTTCAAACGCTCTTGTATTCCACCGCCATGCGTGTCAATTCGGCACACAAATGCGCAAACGCGGCCGCCGTTTGCTGCGCTTCGCCTTTGACGCCAAGTTCGATGTGGCGGCGCGTGGCGGCATCGCCCACACTTGGCAGACTGAACACTCTGACCTGGGCGTACTGCGCCTCGATCGCCTCCATCAGCGGCGTCAAAGCCGATTCGGCGGCGCCGAAGACCAGCACCGACTGTTCGCTGCGCGCTTCCAGGTTGAACAAGTCGCTGTAGTGGGTGTCGAGCACCCAGGCGATCATGGGCCAGGCCATGACCGGGAAGCCGGGCACGAAGTGGTGATGCCCGACACTGAAGCCCGGCACCTTGTTATACGGGTTGGGAATCAGCGCCGCGCCCTGCGGGAACTCGGCCATTTTCAGGCGATGCAGGTTTTCCGGCGTGTCCAGGTCCGCCGTGTTGCCGGCCTCCTGCGCCATCTGGCGGATGCGTTCCTGGATCAGGCGCTTGCCTTCAGGATGCAGTTCCAGCGGCAGGCCCAGCGCCCGGGCCGCGGCCTGGCGGGTGTGATCGTCCGGGGTGGCGCCGATGCCGCCGCAGGAAAACACGATATCGCCGCCGGCCATGGTCCGGGCCAGGGTGGCGCTGATGCGGGCCGGATCGTCGCCCAGGTATTCGGCCCAGGCCAGCTGCAACCCGCGTTCGGCCAGCAGCGCCAGCACTTTCGGAAAATGCTGATCCTGGCGCTTGCCGGACAGGATTTCGTCACCGATGATAATCAGGCCAAATGCCATGTTGCGTCTCCCGTATCAGGCTTGTTTGCCGGCCGCGCGCAAATCCTGCAGCGCCTGCAGGCAGTAATACTGGAACCACAGGCCGGTAAAAATAAAGATCAGCACAAAAATCCAGATCGACAGCGGCGCCAGGATCGGGAACAGGACCACTGACAGCACCGTGCCGCCCACCCATACAATGCCCGGCAAGGCGCCGGCCACGCCGGAAATGATCCCGATCACCATCAGGGGCGTACGGTGCAGGCGTTTGAGTTCGCGCCGTTCTTCCTCGCTGGCATGGTCGGCCAGGGCGTCGTAGCTCATCACGTGCGCGGTCAGCCAGCCCCACAGCAGCACCTGGACCAGCACCGAGAGCGGGTACAAGGGCAGCGTCAGCAGCCAGATCGGCAGAAACACCAGCATGCCGCCCAGATTGGTTTTCAGGCTCCCAATAAAGCTGCCGCCGTGCTTTTGCTCGAGCAGGGGAAACTGGCGCGCCGAGACGTGACGGACAATGGCTGGCATGGCGGCCACGCCCATGAAAATGAGAGCCGTGGCGATCATCAGCGGTAACAGCAGCAACATTGCCAGCAAGGGTACGATGACGTTCTTGAGAAACCCCATGCCGAGCATGCCCAGCATGCCCGCACTGGTCTGGAAGCCGTTGTGCGTGTCGAAAAATGCCTGGATCGCATCGAACAGGGGCTGCAGGCCGGTGTACAGCAAACCGCTCCACAGGGCGACCGAGAGCAGGAAAGGCACGGCGGAGAGCAGTATCATGCGCCCGCTGAACTGCGAGACCAGGGCACGGCCAAAAGCGGTCAGAACGGGGCGCAGGGAAAGTTGGGACATGGGTGGCGGGCTGTTTAAAATGACAATGAAACCGAAGCATAATCGAAATCGGTCACACCCATGTGCAATGGCGCTTTGACACGCCTTCGACTACAATCTCCGATCCACCCCACATTTGCAAGGAATAACATGTCCACGATCACCACCGATTCCGGCCTCCAATACGAAGAAATCACCGTTGGCGAAGGCGCTGAAGCCAAAGCCGGCCAGCACGTCACCGTGCACTACACCGGCTGGCTGCGCAACGACGATGGCACCCAGGGCGCGAAGTTCGATTCGAGCAAAGACCGCAACGACCCGTTCCAGTTCTCGCTGGGCGCCGGCCAGGTCATCCGCGGCTGGGACGAAGGCGTGCAAGGCATGAAAATCGGCGGCCTGCGCCGTCTGACCATCCCTGCCAGCCTGGGCTACGGCGCGCGCGGCGCCGGCGGCGTGATTCCGCCGAACGCCACCCTGATCTTCGACGTCGAACTGCTGGGCGTTTAAGCATGCGCGCCTTGCTTCTGGCGTTGTTGCTGCCGGCGCTGGGCGGATGCACGGTGCTCGCTGTCGGCGGCGCTGTCGTGTCGGTTGCCTCGACTGCGGTCGGGGCCGGCGTCGCGGTGACCAAGGGCGCGGTGAATGTCGCGACCTACCCGTTCCGTGACAGCGACGAAGAAAAAGAAGAGAAGCGCAAGAAGGAAGAAGCAGAAGAGAAGTAAGCACATCGCCCTCGCGAAGGCGGGGGCGATGTGGTGGTGATGCGAACGTGTGGTTCTATTTGCCAGCGCCCTATTCCCAGTCGCCCATCAGCGCCAGCATCACCAGTTTTTCAAACTCCGGGGCGAAGCGATTGATGATGTTGTCTGGATCCTGCACCAGCGCGTCATCGGTCACAATCCCGAACTGTACCCCGCCGTTGTAGCTGAGGATAGACACCCCGATCCCGATATCGCCCGACTGCGGCACCCAGAACATGCACTGGTCAAGCTGGCTTCCGGCGATAAACAGCGGTTGCTGCGGCCCGGGCACGTTGCTCATCACCGCAGTGGCCTTGCGCGCGAAATAATTCTGAATCTCGGTCTGCACCTGCTTCGGCGTGGCGCCCAGCACGCCCAGCACCGACATGGCCACCAGCGCCGTGTAACTCCCTTTAAGCTCGTTCATGCGGTGCCGCACTTCGAACAAACGCGCGACCGGATTTTCCAGCCCGACCGGTAGCACCAGCGGCACCAGCCCGAAGGCGTTGCCCAGCTTTTGCTGGCGGCTGGCCTTGCGCAGGTTGACCGGCACCATGACGCGCACGTCGCAATCGTGCTCGACGGCGTCGCCCTTGGCGCGCAGGTAGGCCCGTAGCGCCCCGGCCACGCTGGCCATCAGCACGTCGTTGATCGAGCAGCCAAACGCCTTGCTGATGGCTTTGACCTCGGCCAGGGGCAGCGGTTCGCTCCACGATACGTGCTTCTTGCCGTTCGGCTTGCCCTTGAGGCGGGTATGGCTGTCTTCGTCCATGGTGGTCAGCTTGACCGCATCCATGGCCAGCTGGCCAGCCGTGTGTCCCAGGGTCGACAGTTGCGCGGGGAGCTTGTCGAGGTCGGTCATCATGACTAGCGACTTGATGAACACCGACGAGGACAGGTCGATCGCCTTGACCGAGGCCGCCGTCACCGGCAGCATGATCTGTTCCCAGGGATTTTCCTCGGCCGCGGCCGCGGCGCGCGGGGTCGGCGCGTGGTCTTTCTGATCGACCGATTTGTCGAACATCGACATGAACACGCCTACCAGCGCCACGCCATCGGCGATGCAATGGTGGATGCGGATGATCAGCGCCTGGCGCAATTTGCCGTCCTCGCCGATGCAATTGTCGACCAGGTGCATCTGCCACAAGGGCTTGTCGGGGTTCAGCGGCTGCTGCGAGAGCGTGCCCACCAGCGCCTGCAGGGCCGGCTTGTTGCTGGCGTTGTTCTTGTTGGAAGGCAGCGCTGTATGGATCACATGGTCGTCCAGATCGACTTCCTGCTCCTGCCACCAGGCGCCCGACAGGTCGTTCACCACCCGGCTGCGGAAACGGCTGTACACGAGAAAGCGCGATTCGAGTGCCTGGCGCAGGCCTGCCACGCTGACCGCCTTGCTCAGCATCGAGACGCCGACAATCATCATCAGGTTGCCTTCAGAATCCATCCTGAGCCATGCCGTATCGACCGTCGACATTTTCCTGCGGCTGAATCCGGACAGAGCTTTCGACAACATGGAGCGTCTCCTCTAATGAACTGCGATTTGGCTATTATGTCGCGCAATTCGATTGCCGTTGCGCTAAGATTCTAGGCACATTACTCTAGCGACAATATCCGAGCAACCATTTTTCAGCCACCAGGAGACTTTATGAGTTTGCAAGAAAAATTCGACCAGGCCCTCGCCGATTCCAAGAACCTGCCAGAGCGTCCGGACAACATGACGCTGCTGAAGATTTACGGTCTGTACAAGCAGGCCTCGGCCGGCGACGCGGATGGCAAGCGTCCGGGCTTCACCGACATGGTCGGTCGCGCCAAGTTCGATGCATGGGACGGCCTGAAAGGCACCAGCAAAGAAGACGCGATGCAGCAGTATGTGGATTTGATCGAAGAACTGAAGGGCTGACCTTCGCGTCGCACCGGATGCCGTTCAGCGTGCGCTGAGCGGCATTTTTTATTGGCGGGCCCTGCCCGCCGGAAGGAACGACATGCTGCACCACATTTCCCTCGGCGTGCGTGACCTGGCACTGGCGGGCGCGTTTTACGACGCCGCTTTCGCTACGCTCGGTTATCGGCGTGTTTTTGAGGATGACGATGCGATCGGCTACGGCCTGATCGATGAACAAGACATTCTATGCCTCAAGCTCAACGATGCCGCGCTGGCACCCGGCCCGGGCTTTCATCTTGCTTTCAGCGCCGCGTCGCGCGCGCAGGTGGATGCGTTTTACGCCGCGGCTTTAAAAATCGGCGGCCGCTGCAACGGCGCGCCTGGCTTGCGGCCAGACTACGGCGACCATTATTACGCCGCATTTCTGATTGATACGGATGGCTATCGGATCGAGGTCGTCACCAAGGCCAGGCCGGCCTGAGACGGCGGCGGCTCAAGCGGCGCCGAAGACCTTCTTCATGTTTTCCTGCACCTTCGCTTCAATCGTGGGCGCGAAGGCGCTCATCAAAAACCCCAGGCGGATGAACATCTCGGCCTTTTTCTTCTCCAAGGTCAGTTGTCCCTGCACGCCGCTGCGCTCGAAACGCAGCACGTCACCTTCCCATTCACAGGCCAGGCCGTACTCGTCGGCAATCGAGTCCGCGACTTTCTGGGCCGCTTCGCGCGCCTTCTTGTGGGTCAGTTTATGCTCGTGGACGATATTGATGTCTGCCATGTTGTGCTTCCTTGGTCATTTTTCGGCCATCATACCACCTGCATGACGGGGCCCGGAGTACAGGTTTGCTGATTTATAATTGCTTTTCATTATTGCGCCAGGAAACCCATGACTGACATTCAGCTGATTGCCGCCGTTCTGTTCGGTCTGGCGCTTGCGCACACCTTCGCGGCAAAATCCTTTGAACGCCTGGCGGACCGCTACCCGCGCCACGCCGGCCTGTTCCATTTTTTTGGCGAAGTCGAGGTCGTGTTCGGTCTGTGGGCCCTGATCCTGATCGTGGCCATGGCCTTCGTTTCCGGCGGTGCGGAAGCGATTAAATATGCCGAAACGCGGACCTACACCGAACCCCTGTTCGTGTTCGTCATCATGGTCGTGGCTGCTTCCAAACCCGTGCTGGAAACGATCCGCGCCCTGATCGGCGCAGTGGCAGCCATCGTGCCGCTGCGCACCGCCGTGGTGCGCGTCTGGCTGTGCCTGGCGCTGGTACCGCTGATCGGCTCCTTCATCACCGAGCCGGCCGCCATGACCCTGGCCGCGCTGATGCTCGGTCCGTTGATTTTCCGCCAGGGCATGCCGGAGTGGCTGAAGTACGGCGCCCTCGGCGTGCTGTTCGTGAATATTTCGATTGGCGGTACCCTGACCTCCTTCGCCGCCCCACCGGTGCTGATGGTGGCCACGACCTGGAACTGGGACAGTGCGTACATGGCCACCCATTTCGGCTGGAAATCGGCACTGGCGGTCGCGCTCAACGCCACCGTCATCACCTTCATGCTGCGTGCGCATATCAGCAACGATGTGGCCGGCGCCGCCAAGCCGGACCGGATTCCACCACTGGTGGCCCTGATCCACCTGCTGTTCCTGGGCGGCGTGGTGATGTTTGCCCACCATCCGGTGATCTTCATGGGCCTGTTCATGTTCTTC
>DASWMN010000365.1:0-5940 GCA_036399735.1 Telluria sp.
AGCGTCAACGTGACCAACACGGGCGGCTGGCAAACCTGGGCCAATGTCAGCCACAACGTGACGCTGGCAGCGGGCAAGCAAACCATTGCGATTCGCGCGAAAGCGGGCGGCTTCAATCTGAACTGGTTCAAGATTGAAACCAACAGCGTCACGCCACCGGGCAGCGCCATTACCATGCAAGCGGAAAATTATCTGGTGATGAATGGCGTGCAGCTCGAAGCGACGACGGACACCGGTGGCGGCCAGAACGTGGGCTACCTCGATGCCGGTGACTGGATGTCCTACCCGAGCGTGACCATTCCCACCAGCGGTGACTACGTCGTGGAATACCGCGTGGCCAGTCTGAATGGCGGCGGCAATCTGAGCTTCGAAGAAGCCGGCGGCGCGCCCGTGTATGGTTCGATCAACCTGCCGGCCACCGGCGGCTGGCAGAACTGGACCACGGTCAAACACACGGTAAAATTGAATGCCGGCGCCCACAAGTTTGGCATCAAGGTCAATAACGGCGGATGGAACCTGAACTGGTTCTGGATCAGCCCGGCAAACTAAAGCCGGCGACCATGCGCACAATGGGGCGGCCTCGACACCGTCCCATTTCTGCATTCCGGAGCCTGCAGTGAAGATGCGCAAAAAATCCGAACTGCCGACCAAGCTGTGCGCGCACTGCGGATTGCCATTCACCTGGCGCAAAAAGTGGGAGCGCGACTGGGACAAGGTCAAGTTTTGCTCCGAACGCTGCCGGCGCGGTGGTGCACTGCAGACCAGCCACGGCCCAAGGGCCTAGCCGCCGGATCCTGCTTCCTCGTGGGACGACCGTCAGCTCAGGCCCAGCATGCGGTTGGCCTCGCGCGTGAACTGCGCTGCCTGCGCCTTGTCGGGCACTTCGTCCGCCAGCACGGCGACCAGTGCTTTCAGATTGCCTGCCTGCGCCAGATGATCGGCGCAGACAATTTCGCCCATCGGTCCGATGTACTGGATCAGGATGCGCTGCAGTGTCGCGGCCTGGATTGGCGTGACCGCGCCAGTCGGCCCCGATGACGCGGGCGCGGGAGCGGGGGCGGGGGCCGCTGCCACGGCAGCGGCCCCCGCCCACAGCGAGGCGAGTACTTCGTTGGTATCGAAGCGTTCCGAGTCGCTGGCGGTCAGATAGTTGTCATCGAAGCGCAGACGGCCAGCCTGCATCGTGCGCATGCCCGCGACGGCCTCCTGCCCGTGCCGGCCGCGGCACAAGAGCGCCACAATGTTGCCGCTTTCAAGGTGCACCTGCGCCATCCGGTTATCGTCGCTGACAATAAAGACGGTGCCGGTGCGGCGCTGGGTACAAAACTCGCGCACCATCTCAACGATGCGCCGAAACGGGATCAGGTCTTGCTGTGACATGACAGTTCTCCCTCAGTTCAGGCTTTTTTGCGCAGGCGTTCCATCGCCATCCGGATACTCACACCCAGCCGCTCGATGGCCCGCGCCAGGGCGCCGATTTCGTCACCGCGCCCTGTTTCGGGAATCGTGTCCTGGAACTGGCCCTGGCTGAGCTGCTCAGCCACGGCAATCAGCTGATTGATAGGGCGGGTCAGCGCCTTGCCCAGCAGCGAAGCGATCATCAGTACCAGCGCGCCGGTTACCAGGATCAGCACGCGCGCGCCCAGTTCCAGCCGTTCCAGCGGGGCATAGGCTTCGGCGTAATCCTGCTCCACGATCAGGGTCCAGCCCTGGGGCAGTTTTTGCACGTAGGCGATCACGCGCTTGCCGTCGTCCTTGCGGTAAATGGCCGGCGCTTCGGTGATGCCTTCCACCTTGAACGCGGGATGGGTGCTCATGTCCTGGACGGCGTCGCTGGGCTGGCCTTTCATGCCGGTGGCGATCACCTTGTTGTCGGCGTCAAGCAGCAGCACGTAGCCGGTGTCGCCAATCTTGGTGTCCTTGATGACCTTGGAAATGTCGTCCAGTTTCATCGCCATTGCAAGCACGCCGCCCGGCTGGCCCAGCGCATTGCGGATGGGCACCGCCACCGTGAGGGCTGGTTTGCCGGTGGACTTGCTCATCAGGACCTGGCGATTGATCGGTTCCCCTTTCATGGCGCCTTTGAAGTAGCTGCGGTCGGCAAAGTTGATGAGCGGCTTGTCATCGCTGCGGGCAATGTTGTCGCCGTTGTGGTCCATGGTGTAGACCACGAACGCCCATTCGTAGGTGTCGCCAAAGGCGCGCAGCACCGGGGTCTGGCGGGCCCGGTCCATGCTGGCGATGTCATCGATCTTGCTGGCCGAGCGCAGCACGCGCACGTTGGCGTCGTCCCAGCTGGTGATGCCGGCGGCAATGCTGGTGACGGTCATCACGAGGTTGTGGGCGATGTTGGCGCTGATGTCTTTGCGCACCTGTGCGCTGCCCACCAGCCAGAACGCGAGCAGCGGCACCAGGGACACGGCAAGCAGGGTGAGCAACAACTTGTGGAAAATATTGAACCGTAATTTAGCCTTGGCCATGATGTTCATCCTTTGTAGAGGAGCGGGAACTATTTTCAGGAGAACATATTCCCTAAGTTCAACTGCTGATCTAGAACAAACAGACCGGCCCTTCCAATACAATGGCAACACTTCGCCAATTTTGTGCATCGGGGCATTCCAATGAAAGCATCGCAGCTCACCCGGGGCCTCGCGCGCCGTCTGATGTATGTTGAGAACAAGAACGGCCTGATCGATGGCGCCGCCGCGCGCATTGGCTGGGTGACGTTTTCCAAGACCGGCCGGACCGTCCGCTACCGGGGCCTTTCGCTGATGGCGATCGGCGGACGCGGTATTGCGGGCAACTTCATGGATGTGGAAACGCGCGAGGAATACTGGGTCACGGGCGTCAAGGCGCGCGGCACCAATGCGCACTTCCCGAACGTCGCGATCTTGGTGGACGACGACGCGGTCGAAGCGTATGCACATCGACGTGCCGCGGCGAAGTAAAGTTTTGTAAAGTAACCGTTCCGGCGGGGCAGGCGAGTATTTTTCCATGGCAATCATGGGATAATAAGAATGATTCTCGTTTCAGGCTTCAGTGCCCCTATTCAGTCCATGATCAAGTACCCAAGTAGTAAGCGTGCCCTTGTCAGCGCCGTTACCGGCGCCTGTCTCGCGTGGAGCGCCATCGCCGCCGCCCAAACCAGCGCCCAGCCGGAAACGCCAGCCAAGCCGCCCGAAGCGGCACCGGCAGTGAGCGGCGTGGTGACGGTGACCGCGGAACGTCCGACCAACCGGATTGACCGCCAGGTCTACGATCAAAAGGCGGAAGTGGGGGCGACCAATAATTCGGCAGCGGACGCGCTCAACAATGTGCCCTCGGTCACAGTCGATCCGGACGGCACGGTCAGCCTGCGCGGCAGCACCAATGTACAGATTCTGGTCGATGGCAAACCGTCGGCCATGCTGCAGGGCGATGGCCGTGGTGCGGCACTGAATGCCATGCCGGCGCAGGACATCGAATCGATCGAGGTCATCAACAATCCCGGTGCGCAGTTCGGCAACGAGGGTGGCGGCGGGCCGATTCTGAACCTGGTCATGCGGCGCAACCGCACTCCGGGCGGCAATGGTGTCGCCAGTCTGAACGCAGGACCGAACGGCCGCGCCAACGGGTCGCTGTCGGGCAGCTATCACGAGGGCAAATGGGGCTACCAGGGCGCGGTCAATTTCCGCCGCGACGGCCGAAACGCCTTCGGCTTCACCGAGCGCGAGCGTATCAATCCGGCCACCGGCGAGGTGAGCGCCAGCCGCCAGGATGCGCGGTCCACCGGACTGAATGATTCGCATGGCCTGAACGGCGGCGTGACCTACAACTATGATGACAAGACAGCCTTCGGCGCGCAGCTCAGTTACATGCGGCGCGGGAACGACCAGCACGGCACCGACATCTACCAGTACGACGACCAGGCCACGCCGGCGCTAAGTGACTATGTGCGCACCAGCGAGCGCAGCGGCGCCAGTACCAACAGCAGCGTCGGCCTGCGCATGGACCACAAGGGGGACGTAGCCGGCGAGACCTTCAAGCTCGACCTGCGCGTCTCGTCGCAGGACAATGACAGCGACAGTGCCTACACCAACCTCTACAGCGACACGGGCAACACCATCCCGTTGCCGCAGCGGCGCAGCCGGCAGCATAACGACGCCAGCAACTCGATCACCGACTTTACCGGCGACTACGAACGGCCGACTACCAGCGGCCTCGTCAAGCTTGGCTTCAAGATTGCCGATACCGAAAACGGCTTCGACACCAGTTACTTCGACATCGATCCCCTGAGCGGCGCGACGATCGTGAATCCGGGCCGTACCAACCGCTTTGAAGTCGATGAACGCAATCTGGCCGTGTACGGCTCCTACCAGCATCGCCTGAACGAACGCTGGGGCATTCTGGGCGGCCTGCGCGTGGAGCACACGGATCTGGATGTGTACCAGATCACCGCTGCCACCACGGCCAGCAACAGCTACATCAATTACGTTCCGAGCATGTTCGTCAGCTACAAGGCGTCGGACAACGCCAACCTGCGCTTCAGCTACGCGCACCGGATCCGCCGGCCCAACGGCAACGATCTGAATCCGTTCATCGTGTACCGCGACGAATTTAATGTATCCGCCGGCAATCCGCAGTTGCGGCCTTCCGAGACGGATTCGTTTGAACTCGGCTACGAAACAAAGTTCGGCGTGGTCGATACCAACCTGCGCGCCTACTTCCGCAAGGACAAGGACCTGATCTCCGAGCGTAGCTACTTCATCAGCGATACCGTGTTGCTGACCACGCGCGAAAACGCTGGCAGCAACCGCTCGGGCGGCCTGGAATTCTCGCTGAGCGGCAAACTCACGCCCTGGCTCAACTTTAATACCAGCGGCAATGTGGCCCGGACCGAGCAGCGCGGCGTGGACAACGCCGGCGTGGTCACCGTGCGCAATGCTACCGCGCTTACCTTGCGCGGCCGTGTCAGCGTCACGCTCAGTCCCAAGGACACGATGCAGTTCAGCGTGAATACGCAAGGCAAGACGCTGACCGCGCAGGGTTACCGTGAACCGCAAACCACGGCCAACCTGAACTACCGGCGCGCGCTCACGCCGCGCCTGAGTTTGCTGATCAACGTGACCGACTTGTTCGATTCCAACAAAATGGCCAGCAGGATCGACACCAGCTACCTGCACGAGCAGACCGAGCGCCGCTACGACGGTCGGATTGCCTATATCGGTCTGTCGTACCGCTTCGGTGGCCTGAACAACGCCGGCAGCAACCGCCAGCCCGGTGGCCGCGGCCAGCCAGGACAGGGCGGTCCGCGCAACGGCGGTCCTGGTCCGGGGCCGGCCGGCGAGGGGCCGCAAGAAGGTTAATGCGCCCGGTGACGGCGCGCTTGCAAATGCGAATCATTCTCGTTTATACTGAATCTTCACGAGTTCATTCCTGCATAGCCCGCCGTCGCCAGCCAATGCCCACCTTCTACAAGGACGCATTGTGTCGCGCAAACATACCGAGCACGCCGAATCTCCATGCCAGCACCTGACCATCGCCGACAGCAATATTGGGCAGGTCAGTATTTGTCCCGAATGCAGCGTCTTGCACCTGGCGCTAAGCCACGTGTCGCTGCGCTTCACCCCCGACGCTTTCCGCGCACTGGCCGAGATGGTGACTGCGGCCCAGACGCGCCTCGACCAGGTGTCGCAGACCAGCGCGGCCGCCGCGGCGGCAGTGGCGATTGACGCGGCCCGCCAGGGTCCCAAGCTGCACTGAGGGGCCGCCGTGTGCGACAACGACAGCAAGCAGCCGCTGGCGCAGTTTTTCGCGCAGCCCGGCATGGCGCGGCAGAAAACCGGCTCACGCCGCCATCGCCTTTGGGAATTGCCGGCCAATACGCATTGCCCGGTCATCGGCGTGTGCCTGCCGCTGGGGCTGCTGCGCAATCTGGTCAACAAAGGCGTGCGCGGTGAA
>DASWMN010000366.1:0-24857 GCA_036399735.1 Telluria sp.
AAGCGGCAGGGCAGCGGCGCGATGCGCAGTGCGCGCGCCTGGTCGAACTGGAGGCGCGCTGGCAAGGGGAGCAGGTGCTGGTGGCGCAGATTTTGGCGCTGCGCGAGCGGCTGCGCGCCGATGGCGGCAGCGCGTCCGATCAAGCGGTGCAATGGCTGGCGCAACTGCGCGGCCTGCAGGCAGAACTCGCGCAGCAGCAGGGCGAAGCGCCGCTGATCCTGCCGACGGTCGACCGGCAGGCGGTGGCGGCTGTGGTACAGGACTGGACCGGCATCCCGCTCGGACGCATGGTCAGGGACGATATCGAGAACGTGCTCAATCTGGGCGCCACATTGGCGCGCCGCATCATTGGCCAGGACCATGCGCTTGCGACGATTGCGCAGCGGGTGCAGACCGCGCGCGCGGGTCTGGACAACCCGGGCAAGCCGATCGGCGTGTTCATGCTGGCCGGGCCGTCCGGCGTGGGCAAGACCGAAACCGCGCTGGCCCTGGCCGAGGCCCTGTACGGCGGCGAGCAGAACGTCATCACCATCAATATGAGCGAATACCAGGAAGCGCACACGGTGTCGACGCTCAAGGGGGCGCCACCCGGCTACGTCGGTTATGGCGAAGGCGGCGTGCTGACCGAAGCGGTGCGCCGCCGGCCTTACAGCGTGGTGCTGCTCGACGAAGTGGAAAAGGCCCATCCGGACGTGCACGAGATTTTCTTCCAGGTGTTCGACAAGGGATGGATGGAGGACGGGGAAGGGCGCGTGATCGACTTCAAGAACACCCTGATCCTGCTGACCAGCAATGCGGGGAGCGACGCGATCAGCGCGCTGTGCCGCCATGACGGACCGCGCCCGGCGCCGGGCGCGATGGACGGCGCGCTGCGTGCGTCCCTGCTCAAGGTATTCCCGGCTGCGTTGCTGGGGCGGATGGTGACGATTCCCTACTACCCGCTCGGCCCGGACATGCTGGCCGCGGTGATTCGCCTGCAGCTCGAACGCATCGCCGCGCGCGTGCGTGACAGTCACCGGGTCGGCTTCACCTACAGCGACGAGGTGGTGCAGCTGGTCGCCGACCGCTGCACGGCGCTCGAAAGTGGCGGACGGATGATCGATGCGATGCTCGCCAACGCCGTGCTGCCGGTCATCAGCGCCGAGTATTTGCGCCGCACCATGATTGGCGCGCCCGCGCCAGGGGTGCATCTGTCCGTGTCGGATCGTGAATTCGCGTTTTCGTTCGAAGCATGAGAACGCTTGTGCAAGTAAGCAGCTACATACCCATTGAGGAGCACCAAATATGAGTTTTTGGACCAACCTGCCGAATTATTTTGGTAACTGGACTGGCCACATCGCCCTGATCGACCGCCTCGCCCAGGAGTACGCAGGCAGTGTGATCGGCGGAATCGATATCTATTCCTATCCGGACGTAATTGGCGGGACATTTACCGGGTACTCCCTGAGCGAGCAGTACTATTCCAACGCCGTCGAGAGGAAGCGGGTCTATTTTCTGCCGTGGATGAGGGACCATGTGACCCAGGTGAGCTTTTCCGATCTGAGCGGTTACGATTACTTCCTCACGTCCGAATTCACCGGTTGCCGCTTCGTCGTCACCAGTCACGCCGTGGCGCACGTGGCGTGGAGCGCCGGTCGCGACCCGGCGCTCTGGAGCGGCACTCAGGGACAGCGCGACATGGCCGAGTATACGGAGATGAACCACGCCGGCGTGCGACCGACATGGCGTCGCAAGATGTCGCTCACGACGGTAAACGGCCCTTGGGATGCCGCGCTGGCCGGCGCCGGATTCGACACCGGCGGCCAGTCCTATGGCGGCGCCAGGGCGATGATCTTCGGCTACAAAGTTGGCAGCCAATGGCACTTCAAGATGCTGCAGTACGCCACCGGAACCAATGCAACGTGGAGCAACTTCATTTGATACACCCGCCGCCGGTGGGCACGCTGCAGGAGATACTATGGCAAACCAGGTCGCGATGAGCGCTCTACTCAAATGCACATTCGGGCTGGCGCCGTCGGCGCTGGTGGTCCTGCCGCTCAACAAGGTGCTCACCGAAGGGCCGCCGGCAGCCAATATCATGGACCACAAGCCAATGGTCAACATCATGCCGTTCGGGATGTGCAATTCGCCGGCCAATCCGGTCGTGGCGGCGGCCACGGCGGCCGCGCTCGGGGCGCTCACCCCGATGCCGTGCATGCCGGCCACCAGCGCGCCATGGGTGCCGGGCGCGCCGACGGTCCTGATTGCGAACATGCCCACGCTTGACAGCGTTTCCAAGTGCCTGTGCAACTGGGGCGGCGTGATCAGCATCGCCAAGCCGGGTACCGTCAAGACCATGGTCCCCTGATCCGGGTTCTTTACTTTTTCAACAGTCCAATCATGCCCATTCAGGCCAATCGCAATGTCAGGGTCAGCACCGCGCTCGGCGCCGACGTGCTCCTGTTTCACCGGATGGCCGGCAGCGAGGCGCTGTCCGAGCTCGGCGAATACCGTCTCGATCTGCTCAGCGAGGCGGCCGACCTGGCCATCGGCGACGTGCTCGGTCACGCGCTCACGGTCAAGGTCGACGTGAGCGGGGGCCTGGTGCGCGAATTCAGCGGCATCGTCACGCGCTTTGCCATGACCGGGCGCAGCGGACGCTATTGCGCCTATCAGGCGACCGTGCGGCCCTGGCTCTGGCTCCTCACGCGCAGCGCAGACTGCCGGATTTTTCAGTCGATGGATGCGGTCACGATCATCAAGGAAGTGTTTGCCAAGTATGCGCTGGCCGACGTCGACCTGACCCATTTGTCCGCCAGTCCGCCCAGCATGCCGTATTGCGTGCAATACCGTGAAACGGATTTCGCCTTCGTTAGCCGCCTGCTTGAACGCTTCGGCATTTACTATTTCTTTCGGCACGCGGGCGGACGGCACACGCTCGTGCTGGCCGACTCGGGCGCCTCGCACCATCGAATCGCCGGCAACGCCACGCTGCAGTATTTCCCCGATGGCGTAGGGCGCGCCGGGCCGCAGGAGACGGTGCACCGCTGGCATACGGGCGGCGAAATCCTGTCCGACGCGGTCGCGCTGGCCGCTTTCAATTTCGAGACGCCGGCAGCCGCACTGGCGGCCAAGTCCAGGCTCAAGCGCGACTACGACGGCGCTGCCGGCAATCTGGAAATGTACGACTACCCGGGCGCCTTTACCGAGCGCGCCGCCGGAGCGGCCGAAGCGCGCATCCGGCTCGACGCCATCGAGGCCGGCTACGAGACCGTGCAGGGCGCGTCGAGCGCCGTCACGCTGGCGCCAGGCGCACTGTTTACGCTCAGTGGTCACCCGCGCGCCGACCAGAATGGCGAGATGCTCGTGGTCGGTGCCAGCTATACGCTGCATTCGGATCGCTTCGAGCCCGAGCCGGCGGTCGCTGCCGAAGGAGAGCGTGTCCTGGCGCCGCCCTTCGAGTGCCAGTTCAGCGCGATCGACAGCGCGCGGGCCTTTCGCAGCGCGCAGCAGACCCCGCGCCCGATCATGCGTGGACCGCAAACGGCGATCGTGGTCGGCAATCCCGGAGAGGAGATATGGACCGACAAATACGGCCGGGTCAAGGTCAAATTTCACTGGGACCGCGTGGGCGACCCGGACCAGCATGCCGAGCAGTGTTCGTGCTGGGTGCGCGTGGCCCAGGCATGGGCCGGCAAGCGTTTCGGCCAGCTGTTCATTCCGCGCGTGGGGCAGGAAGTGGTGGTGAGTTTTCTCGAAGGCGATCCGGACCAGCCGCTCGTTACCGGAGCCGTGTACAACGCGCTCAACATGCCACCGGTGGGGTTGCCGGAACAGGCCAGCCAGTCCACCATCAAGACGTGCAGCACCAAGGGTGGCGAGGGATTCAACCAGCTGCGCTTCGAGGACAAAAAAAATGCCGAAGAGGTTTTCATGCAGGCCGAGCGCGATTTCAATCGCGTGGTCGGGAACAACGACACGCTGAAGGTCGGCTTCCAAAAGAAGGACGGCGGCGACCAGACCATCTCGATCTTTCACAACCAATCGCTTGATGTGGGAAACGACCGCACCGTGCACGTGAAGCATGACCAGCGCTCGAAGATCGACAACGACCTGCTTGCAAAAATCGGCAAGGACCTGAAAGCCAGTGCTGGTGGCGCCATGGTGTTCGAGGCGACGACGTCGATCGAACTCAAAGTGGGCGCGAGCAGCATCACGATCGAAGCGGACAAGGTCACCATCAAAGCGCCGCAAGTGGCCCTCAAGGCCGACGCCATGATGACGATCAAGGCGGGTGGCGTTCTCAGCGCCGAGGGCGCGCTGGTCAAGATCAATTGAGCCCGTCTGCAAGCGCGGGTAGAAAGGGATGGCAATGACGGTGACTTTACATGTGGTGCGGTACCGCGACGAGACGCCGGCGCAGTCGCTGGCCTGCATATTCGGGCCGAACGGGGGAACGCTGGGGCGGGCGGCGGACAACGACATGGTGTTCGACGATCCCGAACGGTCGGTATCGCGCCGGCATGCGCGCATCGACTATTGCGACGGCCGGTACTGCATTCTCGATCTGGGCGCCAATCAGAGTCTGGTGAACCAGCAGCCGCTCGGTCCCGGACGCCAGATCGGCCTGGCCGACGGGGATGTGATCTGCATTGGACACTACCAGCTGCGCGCCAGCGTGGCGTCCGACCCGCTGCCGGCCTTGCGGCTCGCCGCGCCGCAGGGCGGCGACGCGCTGGCGGCAGCCAGCATCTTGCGACCCGACGATGCGTGCGCGCCGGCAGCGGCATGGCCCTGGGGGCCGGCCGCGGTGCAATCGCAGCAAAGTTCGCGCAGCGACCATTTTCCAGCCGAGCGGATGCCGTTTCCATCGATGACGATTCCGGAAAATTACGACCCGCTGGCCGACACCGCGCCGCGCGGCTGCGACGCCGCTTCCGATCCGGTGGCGCGCGCGCTGCTGCGCGGGCTGGGCTTGCCTGGCATGCCACAGGGCGCAACCGGCATGCCCGCCGAGGAATTGGCGGAACTTGCCGGCGCCATGCTGCGCGAGGCGACTGCCGGCATCATGGCCGCAGCTGCGGCGCGGGGGACGAGCCGGCGCGAAAGCGGGCTGGGCGCGCATAAAGAACAGGAAGCGCCGAACAATCCACTGCTCGCCCAGGGCGATGCGGCCAGCGCGCTGGCGCGCATGATCGCCGGCGCCGCTGGCACAGCCATGGCGCCGTGCCAGGCATACGCGGACGCGTTCGACCAGGTCGAGGCCCATGAGCTGGCCGTTATGGCCGGGCTGCGGGCCGCGCTCGCGGGCGTTGTCGCCAGTTTCGACCCTGCCGCCATCGAAGCGCGCATCGGCGCGCCTTCGCTGGCCCACATCCTGTTCCCCGCCCGGCACAAAGCGCGTCTGTGGCAATCTCTGGTCGATACCAGCGCACGCCTGGCCGCCGATGCCGAGGACGACTTCCAGCGCCTGTTCGCACAGGCGTTCGGCTGGCAATTCGAACGGGCCAGCAGCGCCGTCGAATCAACTTCACTCGATGGGAGACGCAATGTCGTGGAATAGCAAAGTAATCTGGTCCGAAGGCATGCTTTTGCAGCCCCAGCATTTGCAGCAGCATGACCGTTACCTGCATGCGCTGGTCGAGAGCCGGGTTGCGGGTGTTCGCGCCTGCGCCTGGGGGTGGCGTGACCTGCAGATCGATGAGCACTTGCTGGCGCAGGGAAAACTGGCACTGCTCTCCTGCACGGGGGTGCTGCCCGACGGCACCACGGTTAGTCTGCCGCGCGACGATGCCTTGCCGCCCCCACTGGAGATCGGCGAAAACGTGCGCGACCAGCTGATCGTGCTGGCCCTGCCGCTGCGCCGCGCCGGTATCGCCGAAACTGACGCGGCGCCTGGGGTGGAGAACTATGCGCGACACCGGCCCGTCGACTACGAGGCGCTCGACAGCAACGGGCTCGACAATGCCGCCTTGATGCAAGTCGGTAGCCTGCGCCTGCGGCTCGCATTCGAGGCCGACGTGGCCAATGCCCATACAACGCTGGGCGTGGTGCGGGTGCTGGAGCGGCGCGCTGACAACCGGGTCGTGCTCGACGCAGGCTATTGTCCGCCATGCCTGTGCATCGGCGCGGCGCCGCGTTTGGCAGCCTTCGCCGGCGAGCTGGTCGGTTTGCTCGGCCAGCGGGCCCAGGCGCTTGCGCAACGGCTCGGCCAGCCAGGGGTTGCGGGGGCTGCCGAGATCGCCGACTTCCTGTTGTTGCAGCTGCTAAATCGCAGCGAGCCGCTGTTCGCGCATCTGGCGTCGCTGACGGGCGCCCATCCGGAACAGTTGTATACCGAGCTGCTGCGCCTGGCGGGCGAACTGGCTACCTTCAGCCGGCCCGGCAAGCGCCCGCCACGCTACCCCGATTACCGGCATGACCGCCTGGCGCATAGCTTCGCGCCTTTGATCGACGATGTGCGCGCCGGCCTGTCCATGGTGAGCGACCCGCACGCGGTGCCACTCAAGCTCGACGAACGGCAGTTTGGCATCCGCGTCGCGCTGGTGCCCGATCCTGAGCTGCTGCGCACGGCGACGTTCGTGCTGGCCGTGCAAGCCCACACGCCGCCGGAGACGCTGCGCAGCAGCTTTCCGGCGATGGTCAAGATCGGCCCGGTGGAACAGATCCGCGACCTGGTCAATCTGCAGCTTCCCGGGATTGGCTTGCGTGCGCTGCCGGTGGTCCCGCGCCAGTTGCCGTTTCACGCCGGCCATACGTATTTTGAGCTCGACAAGGAGAACGAGTTCTGGTCCGCGCTATGCAATTCGGCCGGGTTCGCGCTGCACATCCCGAATGAGTACCCAGGCCTGCAGCTTGCTTTCTGGGCAATTCGCAAGCACGCGGGGAGTGCGGCGTGAGTGCCGTGCCATCCTTTTCGCCCGTGCCGCTGACGGGAGATACCATCCTGATGGGCGCCCCCGCGCGTGACAACGATGCCGCGCTGGTCATACCGCCGCAGGCGCGCGCCTTCAACCCGAATCGGCTGACCGATGCCGCCCACGGTTTGCTGGCCCAGGTCGCGCCGCTGCGCGCGTTGCCGTTCTGTCCCGATGTCGAAGCGCTGCGCCTGCAGCTCACGCGCGACGTGCGCGCTTTCGAGACAGCCGCGCGGCGCGCCCACGTTGGGCATGAACTCATCGCCGCTGGCCGCTACGCGCTGTGCACGCTGCTCGACGAAACCATTTCGGCGACGTCGTGGGGTGGGGGCGGGGTCTGGGCCAGCCGCAGTCTGCTGGTCGCCTTTCACAACGAGGCCTCCGGCGGCGAGAAGTTTTTCCTCGTGCTGCGCCGCCTGGCGCAAGATCCACTCGCGAATCTGGCCGCGCTCGAGCTGATGTATCTGTGCCTGGCGCTTGGCATGGAAGGCAGATACCGGCTCGTCGCCCGCGGGCACGACCAGCTCGCGCAACTACGCGAACGGCTGGCGCAATTGATCGCCGATCAACATGGGGCGGTGGAGACGGCGCTGTCGCTAAATTGGCGGGGCGCGCACGCGCCAATTCTGCCGCACCGGCGGGTGCTGCCCTTGTGCTTGGCGGGCGGCGCGGCAGTGCTGCTGCTTGGCGCGCTGTTCTTCGTGCTGGAACAGCGGCTCGCCCGCGCTTGCGACCTCGTCAGCGCCAGTCTGCTTGCGATCAAGGCGCCCGTGTACGCAGCCGTCGCCGCCGCCGCGCCGCCGCCAATGCCTGTGGCGCGGCCCGCGCGACTGGTCGAGCTGCTGGCCGGCGACATCGGACAAGGCTTGCTCAGCGTGACCGAGAGCGCCAGGCAAACTACCCTCACGCTGCACGGCGACGCGACGTTCAATTCCGGCAGCGCCGAGCTTGCGCCAGCGAGCATGCTTTTGCTGTCGCGCATCGGTGCTGCCCTCGAGCGCGTGCCCGGCAAGGTGCTCGTGCTGGGCCACACCGACAATGTCCGGCCCGCGCCCACGGCGCGCTTCGCGTCGAACGCGGCGCTGTCGGCAGCGCGCGCCGCTGCCGTGCGCGATGTGCTGGCCGGCGCCGGTGCCGCCAGCCGCTACACGGTCGAAGGTCGGGCCGATGCCGAACCGCTGGCGCCGAATGACGCGCCCGGCAACCGCGCGCGCAACCGGCGCGTCGAAATCAGCATTTCCACGGCAGTGCCGGACATTTTGGACGACAATAATCCATGAAGCGTATTTTTTCCTTCTTTTGCCAGCGATCCGTGCTGTTTTTTCTCGTAGCGATGCTTTTGTCACTGGTGGTTTGGTTCGAGGCGCCTTTGCTCGCGTTCGACGGTCATGCGCCTTTCGGCTCGGAACGCGTGCGCTGGGTATGCATCCTGCTTGTCTGGATCTGCTGGCTTTACCATCGTGCCGTCAGCGTCTTGCGCCCAATCCTGGCGCGGCGGCGCGAAGCCCGGCGCCTGAAGGAGGCCGAAGCGCAGCAGCGCGACACGCCTGAGCGGGCTTGCGCGATGGCGCGGGCAGAGCTGGAGCTGGGCATGCGCCATGCTCTGACGGCGCTGCGCCGGGACCGCCACCTTCCCTGGTACGTGCTGCTCGGCGCGCAAGGCTCCGGCAAGAGTGCGGTGCTGGCGCGCTGCGGCATGAAACTGACGCACGCGGGGCGCGACCGCGCCCATGGCGCGACCCGTCGCTGCGAATGGTGGTTCGGCGAGCGCGCGGTACTGCTCGATACGCCCGGCGCGTACGCTGACGAAGCCCACGGCCACGCCTGGGGCGACCTGCTGAACGTGCTGGCAAGACTGGGCCGGCGCGATCCGCTCAGCGGCATCATCGTCACCTTGTCCGTTGACGAGCTGCTGGAGTCCGATGGCGACGCGCGCGCGGCCCTGGCGCAGCGGCTGCGCGAGCGGATGGGGCAAGCGCACGATGCGCTCGGTCGCCGAGTGCCCGTGTACCTGCTGGTGACCAAGTGCGACCTGCTGGCCGGATTCGCGCACAGCGTCGCGTCCACGGTGGGCGACGACAACGAGCAAGGCGAGCAGGTATGGGGGGCGACATTCGGCTTCGATGGGGCCACGCCGGCGACGTTCGCGGCCGAGTTCAAGCTGCTCGAGCTGCAGCTGCAAAGGCGCCTGTTCGATCGCATGCAGCGCGCGCGTGATGTAGAAAGGCGCGCGTTGATTTATGGCTTCCCGCACCAGTTTGCGCGCCTGCGTGAGCTCTTGCATGACTTCGTGCGCGACGCATTTGAGGCGAGCCGCTTTGAGCACCAGCCTTTACTGCGCGGCGTTTATTTCAGCAGCAGCGCCAGCGCGCACGGGAGTTTCCTGGCGCGTCTGTTTCAGGAGGTCATATTTCCCGACGCCGGACTGCGCCGGTTTGACCCCGCGGCAGGGCGCCGCCGCAGCGCCTTTCGGTACGGCGCGCTGGCCGCAAGCGCGCTGCTCGTGATATCGCTGGCGGCCGGCGTGGGCACGAGCTATGCGCGCAACCGCGCGCTCGTGAGCGGCGCCGCCGTGGCGTCTGCCGACTTGGCCACGCGGGTGGCCGCCATCCCGGCCGGCGGCGCCGATGCACCGCTGCTCGCTGCCCTGGACGCAGCGCGCCAGTTGGCCGGCGACGTGGACGAGCCGCGGCAGGTCCCTTGGCGAGCGCGCCTTGGCATGTACCAGGGCAGCAAGCTGGACGGGGCAGGTCGCGTGGCCTACCAGGCGCTGTTACGCGATACGCTGCTGCCGCGCATGATGCAAAGCATTGAAAACCGTTTGCGGCAAGCCACGGACGACGACAGCGACCTGCTGTACGACGCGCTGCGCGTGTATTTGATGCTTGGTGACGCCCGGCGGCTCGATGTTGAGCACGTTGCGGCGTGGCTCGCCACCCATCGAAACGGAGCGGTGGACGTCGCGCTGGCCAGGCATGAACGCGCCTTACTGACATCGCTTCGGGACGGGATCGCCACGCCACGGCTCGACCCGGGCGTGGTCGAGACGACCCGTCTCGCGCTGGCGCGCCTGCCGCCGGCACAGCGGCTCTACCGCCAGATCAGCCGCCAGGTGGACGGCCTTGCCTTGCCGGAGGTCAGCGTCACCAGCAGCGCCGGCCCGGCTGCGGCGTCACTGCTGGTTCGCCGTAGTGGCGAACCGATCACGCGCGGCGTCAACGGGATGTTCACCCTGGCCGGGCATGGCGCAGTGCTGGAATTGAGCAGGGCCGCCGTCAGCGGCTTGCGGCAGGAACAGTGGATACTTGGCAAACAGGAAGCGCTCACGCTGGAGGCAAATCAAGAGCCGCTCCGACAAGCCGTCCTGCAGCTGTACTATGACGACTACATTGCCCAATGGGATGCGTTGCTCGGCGACGTGACAGGCGCGCCGTTTGCCAGTCTGGAGCAGGGCGCGCGCATCAGCAGAGCCTTGTCCGAGCCAGCCTCGCCGCTGCGTAAGTTCATGCTGGCGGCGAGCCGGGAAACGACGCCGGGCGCGCCTGCGCAGCCTGCAGCGGCCAGTTCCGTCGCTGCGGCGGTCAAAGGAAAACTTACTGATTACAAGCAACGCTTGCAAGGCGCATTCAGCGCTGCCGGCGCGACTGGATCCAAGTTGCCCGCTCACCCTGTCGACGTTCACTTCGATGCATTGCACAGGCTCACCGCCGGGGCACCGAGTGCGCTCGACCAGTCCCTGGCCCTGTTGGGCGACGCGGCTGTGGACCTTGATGCGGCGGCCGCCGCGCGCCTGAGCGGGACGCCCGCGCCGCCTGGTGCCGCGTTGAATCGGGTTCGCCTGGAAGGCGCCGCAAGTCCCGCGCCGTTGCAGGAAGTGTTCAAGCAAATCGACGCGCGCGCCAGCGGCTTTACGGCAGGCAGCGAACGCGAACGCCTGAATGCGCTGTGGACTGCGGGGCCGGCCCAGTTTTGCCGGAAAGTCGCTGCCGGCCGTTACCCGATCATGCGCGGTGCGCAGGCTGACATGTTGCCGGAAGACTTCGCGAAACTGTTTGGCCCAGGCGGTGCGATCGATGATTTTTTCCAGAAGAACCTGCTGCAACACGTCGACGCCAGTGCGCGCCCATGGCGCTGGCGCGACGGGGCATCCCGCCAGGCGCTTGGGATGAATCCGGCGACGCTGGCCAGCTTCGAGCATGCCGCGGCGATCCGCGACAGCTGGTTCGCCGCGGGGCAGGGCCAGCCGCTGGTGCGCTTCGTCCTCAGCGCAAAAGCGCTCGACCCGGGCGTCGACAAACTCATGTTCGAGATCGACGGCCAGCCATTGCGAGCCCTCCCGGATCGCAGTGTGAGCGGTAATTTCCAGCTCCCGGGCGCTGCCGGCGCGGGAACGGTACGGCTGGAGCTCTCGGCTGCAGGCGTGCCTGCCGTATTGCAGACCGAGGGGCCATGGGCGTGGCTGCGCATGCTCGACAAGGCGGCCGTGACTGCCACGCCCTTGCCGGAGAAGTACAAGCTCGCCTTCCGGGCCGGTGGAAAGCTGGCCGAGTTCGACATGAGTGCTAGCACGGTGAACAATGCATTTCAGCGCGCATCGCTGGAACGATTCCGCTGTGCCGATCAGTTGTGACGTGGAACCGTCCTGATACCGAACTGTGCCGCGCTTGTGCTGTTGTGGCCGGCCCAAAGGCAGGAAAATGCGTCGTCCCCTGGGGAACCAGCGGCACCTTCGTCAATGTCTATAAGGAGTCAGATCATGCCAATTGGCAGAAATATGCCCGATGGAACAAGGGTAACAGAGGGGAGTGTCCGAGCCGGGGCCACCCAAGCGTTTTTGCCCAACGAACAGCCTGCAGGTGCCTACAGAGTGCTGTGGGACGATACCACTGTCAGCGTGGTGCGCATTCACCTGCTGCAACTGGAAGCCGGTGCTGTGACCGTCGATGCCTATGATGCGGCGCTGAACCTGATCGTGCAGCGTCTCGGCATTGTGAGGGAAGAAAACGAAGGAAACTGGCTCAATAATAACAATCAGCTTGTGGCGAGCGTGTTGGTCGTAGGCAGGCCAGGCTATCTGAACGCCGGAGAAGAGATGCACGCCCATGTGAATCAGGGCGGCGGAATGCGACGCGCGCATGTCAAGTCAGGGACGACCCAGGTCAGGGTCGTCTACGACAATGGCGCGATTGCGGGTACTGCCACGGCGCAGGACCAAGCCTGGCTCGCCAATTACGGCCTGCGCAATAACATGCGAAGTTCGCGGCAACTCTATCTGGACAGCAGGCTGCCATTGCCCGTCTAGAAGGCTGACCGGGATTGGTTTACATGGGACCCGTTGGCCTCAAAGCCGGATCCAATACTTATGCTTATGTTAGCGGAAATGCTCTTTTGTTTAGGGACAGCAAAGGTCTCGACGGCGGGGCGAGGACCTTTCCTGAGGAGATGAGAGTTGGCAGCGGTCGGATGAGCTGATTTGCTGGCACTCCCCGAATTTTGCTAACCCTGGCAGGCCGCACGCTATGACGGGCGTCCCAGCCGTCCGGCATTTTTTTGCTCTTGGCTGGCGGGAATCCTCGTTCTTGGACATTTTTCCCAACGCGCGCCGCGTAGAGGAAACGCCTATCGGACCGCAGCCTGATCGCGGTGATCGCGGGAAGGCGGGGTCGGCACAGGCGCATGGCCTGCGGCGGGTCGATACTGGGGCAACACGCGTAAAAAAATTACCCTAAGTTGGCGGGACCGCTATCGGAGCTTGTAACGGAGCTGCCCCCTCTGACTGCGGAATGCGCGGCGCAATAATCATCTTGCCACGTCCCCGACCCGGCTTGCTCATACCGCTCGCGTGATTGTTCGCGGAAAACACCTCGTGAATACTGTCGTAGGAGATGAACTCGCTCTGAATTTCGTCAGTCAGGCGTGTGCCATCGAATTGCCGGATGTGCGCTGCCGTAAAAAGTTTGACGAGGTTTGTAAGCTCGTCGTATTCAATCCGCTGCGCTTCTCCCTCTATCCAAAGATCAGGGCCACCGTCGCGCTTTTGGCGAAAACTGGCAGGACTTGAATCGCTGCCGATAAGAATCACTTGGTTGTTTTTTTGTGGTGTTTGCTTATACATGGCCTTGTCGGCCTTGAGTACCAGCGTACCCTTGGTAATAGTCACGTTGCCAGTCATCGTTTTTACCTGTTTGACTTCGTCAACGTGCAGGCTTTCAAATCCCAATAGGGCAGCTTTTGCGCGATCAGCCTTTTCCGCCTGCGCATTAGCTGCAGCCAAAACTACGAGGGAGAAAGCTAAAAAGTTTTTCATATTGTCGTTAATTTAAAGCCGCGCTGAACAAGTATTGATGACACACGGTGGACCACGGGATTGTGATTCCACAGGGACCTGCACGAGCTGTAATCAAAATGCAGCCGCCAGAACGCCGGGAACCAATCTAGCTGTTCAGGTCCACCGTGATGGTGGAGTTCGGGTAGTCTTGCTGGTCGTTTGCCAGCGCGGCGCTAGTCGTCGGGCACCTGACGTGCCCACTGACGGCGCTACGGTGATAGAGCCACGGGGAAAAGTCTTGTCGGCACCTTGCGATCCTGATTGCGGCGTCGATGCAGAATCGCACGGTGTCAGCCTACAATCGGACATTCCGATGACTCAAGGTCCCCGGTCAGGAGACCCTGCAGTAAGGCGGGAATGGCTTGGGGGGAAGGCGTCAGAAGCGGTAACTGGCATTGAGCGACACCTTTTCTGGCCGGATTCCAGAATTGTATCGGCTGGTACTACCAAGACGCTCCAGTTCAAGAGTCAAAGCGGTTTTTTCGCTGAGCGAATACTTCAGGCCAATTCCTGCGTACAGTTCGTTGGTCATCACGGTGTGTTGATAAACACTGCCGGGCGCCGTGTACGTTTGGTGAACACGTTCGTGCCCAATTCCAAGCTTCGTCACTAGCGCGAACTTGTCGCTGATTGCCATCGTCGCCTTTCCGGCGATATACATCGCCTTTCCGTGCGTTTCGCCACTGTAGGTAAGCCCAACGCCCTCGCCCGACATACTCGAAAACGCGTAATTGGTTTTGAAGGACGGAATATCCATATAGCCCGCTTCAATGCCCCAAGTCGGGGTAAAGTCGTAGCCACCGAAAAGTTTAAGCGCGCCTTTGGTGTCAGATTCGTAGGACGAATGGCTTGTGGTAGTAACGCCCAGCCCAACATAGGTGCCTTCAGCGTGTGCTGGCGCGACGAACGCCGTCGCCATAATGCATGCGAAAATGATTTTTTTCATTGTCTTTGTTCCTTGATTTCCTGGTTCGCCATTCCCAATGAATGGCGAGTTGGAAACAATAACATTAATGCTTTTGTAATGCGGCTCACCCTGAATGGTACCGGTTCAGAGTACGTTTCGGTGCGCTTACCGGTACTGTGAGGCCTACTTATCCGATGCGGGTCCAGCTGTCGCGCCGCACTGAACGCGTTCCTGGTATTGAGCGGATCAATGTTGCTGACGCGTTGCACCGAGTGCTGGCCACGGGCGTAGCGGCGGCATCGCCGGTTCCATACCGAGCGCTTGCCGCCGTGGGCGGGCAAGCGATAAATTCGCAGGGAACGATCACAGCGACACCGGGCCGGCCTGTGCAGTTGGAGGTGCCGGCAAGGATGTCGCATTGCCTGGGAACTGGCTCCCTTGAAGCGCCTCTAGCCGTGCGTGCTAGCCAAGGCGTGCAACCATTCACCATGCTGCTTGGTGGTGTTGATGCTGTGTTGACGCCAGACTCGCCGCACTATCAGGGGACATCGGTCGCTGAGAAATTAGCGATGAACATCATCGAACCAGTAGCAGCGGGTACTGGCGTCGTTCGCGCGGGTGCGGATTTTGCCCCTGGCGCCCCGCTTTTGTTTGCTGGCCGCCGCGTGAGCGCTGGTGACATCGCTATCATGTGTACTGCCGGGATTGAGGTCATCGAAGTGTTCGTTCGTCCACGTGTCGCTGTCTGCATGCTCCAAAAGTATTTTCATGGCCACACTGAACCGGATGGGACGACGTTGCCGGACGGTGTACTACCCATGGTGTTTGCTTTGCTGGCGCGTTGGGGTGTCAACGTCGATACGGTCAAAACGCTTGATTTTACCGGGCGAATTGTTGACAAGACGAGCGCGCACGAGCTCAACACGATCGCCGGTGAGCATGATCTCACTATCACGCTGGGTTTTCTGGGCGACGAGAACGAACTCAACTTTATTAGCAACGCAAAGAAACTGGCATCGCTCGCCGAACCTGTCGTCGATCCCGACGGGAACGATGCGAGTTTTTCGAGATACCGTAGTACCTTCAGGCCTGGGGACCTAGGCCGCGTTGATGTGGTGGCGCTGTCGACGGGTGATGCGGGACAGGCAATGCGCTGCACGATGGTCGCTGCGCTTCAGGGGTTGCCTCTACCGATATTGGATTCGATGTATTCGGTCGTGAAACCCGTTCTCGATGCGCTCGACGGAGTCGGGCCATTTCCGGTCCAGATGATGAATGAATTCGGGTTTGGAAGCCCGAAGGTGCGTAATGGCTCGCAGCAGCGCAACATTCACTTTGCATTGCGCATGCCGAGGATTTATTCTTGAATGCTTTCGCTTGATCATGTCGGTCTCGAAGGCGCGACGGCAGCATGCTTCGATCTTATCGGACGTTCGATTGCGACAAGTGCGTGCGAATTACTTCTTTCAATTCATCTAAGTGTACGGGCTTGCCCAAGACACCATCAAAGCCCGCGGCAAGGTAGCTCTCGCCGTTCCCGGCGCTTCCCAAAAGGGTGACTGCGATAATCGGCGTGGTGGCGATGCTTTCATCTGATCGAAGACCCTTCAATACACCAAATCCATCCAGATGCGGCATATTGATGTCGCAAAGTATCAGGCCGGGCCGCTCCGCCTTGGCAATAGCGAGTCCTGCTGGCCCGTTCAGGGCGGGAATCGCGACACAGCCGAGTGCCTGTAGCGCAAACAGCATCACGTCCATGTTGATATCACTATCGTCAATCACCAGGATAGTCATGTTCATTTTTGGCTGGCCTCCCTGCACTCAAGACTCGTCGCGCAGCGCGCTGGTGATGGGAACGCCCTGGTGGACTCAGTTCGCTGTTGCGTTTGTGTCGTCGCAGTCACTGATCCCCGTGCGTGTAGGTCGCATGCGCCTTCTGTTTCTGTTCAAGCCAGTGAATCAATACTGATTTTTCCGAACTTCGTCGTTGACAACGCGCACTTTGAAGAATTTAGTTTAGACATGACTTGGGGGAAACGCCAAGTAAACTGCATAGGACAAACAATAGCACAATGGAAATACAATTTGTTTTGGACCTTTTCTGCGAGCAGGGTTTTGAAAACTCTGCGACCAGAAAACTCGTTGCAGGAACACGGGAGCGTGGCCATTTTGGCGCGGCAGACGAAGCGGATCTTTGTGTACGGCTTCGATTCCTCCAAACCGCATCGCCCAGCATTACCGGGCGGTGTGAGCCAAGGGCGCGATCACACAGCGATTGCGTCCGGCCTCCTTTGCCAGATACAAGGCTTGGTCGGCACGCTTGAAGGTCAGCGCGGCGTCTTCCGCTTGCTGCGAGTCGGCGATGCCGATCGATACCGTCACCCTGAATCCCTGGCTGATCGAAGAAAAATCGATCTCCTCGATCCGGCGCCGCACCCGTTCCGCCGTGACAATGGCTCCCTCCGTCACGGTGTCAGTAAGTACCATGGCGAATTCCTCGCCACCATAGCGACCAAAATAATCGGTCTGGCGCAGGGCATCGTTAGCCACACGAGCGATCTCTTGCAGCACCTGGTCGCCCGCATGATGGCCGAACTGGTCGTTGACGCGCTTGAAATGGTCAACGTCGAGAATACATAAGGTGAACTGGCTGCCGCTGCGCTGGCCGCGCACTTTCTCGTTGCGGATGGTTTCCATGAGAAAGCGTCGGTTGAATACTCCGGTCAGCTCGTCGCGCATCGCAAGGTCTTCGATGCGCTGCAGGGCTTCGACCAGTTCGCCGTTGCGCGTAGCCAGGTCCACGAGATGAATCTTGACCTTATTGCGCAAACCGGCAATAAAACCGCCGAGACCGCTGAACTGCAAAAATGTCGCCGTCAGCGAAAACAGTTGCAGGAGTTCGATCTTTAAATGTATTTCAGCGGGGCGGAACGTATAGAGCAGCACAATCATCAGGGCATAGCCACCGATGACGACCAGGCTCAGGACCAGAAAGTCGCGCATGCGGAACTGGAACAGGCCGTACATGGCGGCCGAGATAACCAAAATCAGAAATACGGAGCGCGCCTGCTGCGAATGGAACATCACATAGTAAGCGGGCAGAATGGACAAGGCCACTTGCGCCAGCGTCATGCTGGGGTCGGCAAAACGCAGGTTCCGGTTGGTCCGTATCATCATAAAAAAGAAGGCGACCAGCGACAATACCGCGGCGACGTAATTGCGTACGACGTCGATACCGTATTCGCCCAAATACCAGAATGCCAATACCAGGGATAGCGTCACCAGGTACGATAGCGAGCCGATCAACATGCGGCGCTCGCGCAGCCGCTGATGCCGCCGTGTTTCTGCCGCGTTTGCCTCTGCCATGTTCGTGATTGCCTGCTAATTTCTGGATGGGATTTCTGGGACAAGCTTAGCGGGCTTTATTGGTGCTAGCAAGCAACTACTGGTGGTCAAGGGAAATAACTCGGGGCGACACAACATGAAGGACTGGCACGCGGCTGTCGGGACACTTCAGATCAGCGAGCGATGCGTACCGCACCTTCGAATCACCGAGTCAAGACCTTGCACATTTCCCTTTCGCCAACTTGCTGCTGCGAGCGCGCCTACCGCCAGATACCGATCAAACCTGATGCCATTGCCCGTGCAGTGTTGTTCGCCATCGAACAAGCACCGGAGGTCGATGTCAGCGAGATTATTGTTCGTCCAACGGCCAGCATGTTCTAGGCGACGTGCCTGATTGTCTGCCCGCCTTGCGGAACTCGCAAGGGCGGGCAATGCGAACGATTCTGCGCCGCTTGCTTGCTTTGGTGGCCCCATAATATTTCAGGGCCCATGCACATGGCTGCCGCTCTCTTGATCCGGCCCGGCGCCGGCGCCCGGTTTAGAAAGCGCTCTTGACAACGCCACCATCGACGCGCAGAGCGGCGCCGGTGGTCGCCGAGGCGAGGCCGCTGGCAACATAGGCCACCATGGCGGCCACTTCGTCCGGCGTGCCGAAGCGCTTGATCAGTGAGGTCGGGCGCACGTGATCGAAAAACTCCGCCTCGACCTGGGCGAAGGTCTTGCCGCTCGACTTCGCCATCTCTTCGACAAAGTCGCCCACCCCGCGCGACTTGGTCGGCCCCGGCAGCACGCTGTTGACGGTGATGCCCGTACCAGCCACCGATTCGGCCAGGCCGCGCGAGACTGCCAGCTGTGCGGTTTTGGTCATGCCATAGTGGATCATCTCGCTGGGAATCTGCACCGCGCTTTCGCTGGAAATGAAAATGATCCGGCCCCAGTTGGCCTGCTTCATGGCCGGCAGTACCAGGCGGGCAAGACGGACGCCACTGAGGACATTGACGTAAAAAAAGCGCTGCCAGTCCTCGTCGGGGATGTCTTCAAACGCCTTGGGCTCGAAAATGCCCAGGTTGTTGACCAGAATGGCGATGCCGGGGTGGCGGCGCACCAGTTCCTGCGCAGCGTCGGCCTGGCTCAGATCGCCAACAAAGCCTTGCACCGTGCCTTTGGCCGGCGCCCGGATGCGCTCGAGCGCGGCGTCAACGCCAGCCTGGCTGCGGCCGTTGACGATGACGCTGGCGCCTTCCTGGGCGAGCCTGTCGGCGATTGCAAAGCCAATGCCGGCCGTGCTGCCGCTGACGAGGGCAAGTTTGCCGGAAATTTGCAGATCCATGTCGTTTCTCCTTGTTGATCGATTGGTACAGGCGGGCAAATCACCGCACGCATGTGCATCCACATCAGATGGCGGTAGGGCCGCTGCATGCAGTTCTCCTGCGTTCTGGTCATGCTGCATCTTCCGCCTGGTACGCCAGTCGCGCCAGTGAAATAGCGTGAAATGGCGCCCCGGCGACTGCGATCCGATTCACACCGGTTCATGCAGCGAAAACATGGTACGCCGTAGACCGGATCAGGCCGCGAAGCCGCCGTCAATCAGCAAGTCTGCCCCGGTCACAAACGCCGCCTGTGCGCTGGCCAGGTAGGCCACCATGCCGGCCACTTCGTCCGCCCGGCCGTGGCGTGGCAAGGCCATCAGCTGGTGCAGGGCGCTGGCAAAATCCGTGTCCGCCGGGTTCATGTCGGTATCGATCGGACCGGGATTGACGTTGTTGATGGTGATGCCCCGGCTGCCCAGGTCGCGCGCCATGCCCTTCACCAGGCCTGTCAATGCGGACTTGCTCATGGCGTAGACCGCGCCACCGGCGAACGGCATGCGTTCGGCATTGGTGCTGCTGATATTGATGATACGCCCGCCGTCGACCATGTGCGCTGCCGCTGCCTTGGCTGCGACAAACACGCCGCGCACGTTGACAGCCACGGTCTTGTCAAAGTCTTCAAGGGTGAACTGGTCAACGGGACCGAGCAGCAGCACGCCGGCACTGTTGACCAGGATATCCAGCCGGCCGTAGCGTTCCGCCACGCTGTCAATGGCGCGGGTCAGGGCGTGCGGATCGGACGCATCGGCTTTCAGGGCGATGGCCTTGCCGCCCCGTGCTTCGATTTCGGCAACCAGCGCTTCGGCGGCGATTTCCGAGGCCTGATAGCCGATCGCGACAGTTGCGCCTTCGCTGGCCAGGCGGCGCGCAGTGGCAGCGCCAATGCCGCGTGAACCCCCATTGATGAAGGCAACTTTGCCGAGGAGTGAGGTGGTGTTCATGGGTAAATCCTTTCGTGGTTGAGTGTTGGAAAGGACAGTATCGATACTTTGATCATGTCGCGGTAGTCATCAATTGGCTAATTCATCTTTAACCTGTGGTATAAGGTGGGATCGATGCCAAAGCTGCTAAAACCCATGCAAAACGAACTGACCAGCCACCTCGACGCCTTTGTCGCCGCCGCCGACGAGGGCAGCTTTTCGGCCGCCGCACGGCGGCTGGGGATCACCCCGCCCGCCGTCAGCAAAAGTGTCGCGCGCCTGGAAGCCGGGCTGGGCGTCAGATTGTTCCAGCGCAGTACGCGCAGCCTGAGCCTGACCGAGCAAGGGGAGCGCCTGTACAAGCAGGTACGCACGCCATGGATCGAAATCGGCGCCGCGCTGGCCGATTCGCAGGACGGCGCGGGCAAGCCGGCCGGTATGCTGAAGGTATCGCTGGCGCCAACCTTTGGCCGGATGTATGTGGTCCCGCTCCTGGACGAATTCCTGGCGCGCTATCCTGACATCGTGCCCGATCTGCACTTCGATAACCGCCAGGTCAATCTGATCGCCGAAGGATTCGACGTCGCCATCGGCGGCGGCCTGGCGCTCACGGAAGGCCTGGTGGCGCGCGAGCTGGCGCCGGTGCGTGTGGTGCTGGTGGCGTCGCCTGCCTATCTGGCGCGGCATGGTACGCCCGAGGCGCCGGCCGATCTGGCGCGCCATCTGGGGCTGCTGCGGCGTTCCGTCAGCAATGGCCGCCTGGCACCGTGGGTTTTGCGTCACCACAGTGGCGCGGAAGTCGTCGCGCCCGTGCGCCCGGTGGCGGTCATGGACGATCCCGAGGCACTTGCCGCTGCCGTCGCCAGTGCCGTGGGCATTGCTTTTCTGCCGATGCCGCACGCGCTCCCGCTGCTGCAGAATGGCGCGATCGTCCGCATCCTGCCCGATTGGTACGCCGACACCCGGCCCGTGTCGATCTATTACTCGAGCCGCAGGCTGCTGCCAGCCAAGGTGCGGGCCTTTGTCGACCACATCGTGGCCGCTGCCGCAGCGCGCCAGTACGGCGCCCTGTTCGGTGCGACACAGTCTGATCCAGCCAATGCGCTCAATTAGCGTCATTACCTGACAGCGGCGCCGACATTTCACCGCGTCCAGCCTTGGCGATTGCGCATGCGTTTCACCTGAGCGACAGCGCCGGCAAGGAAGACCAGAAACAGCACGCCGGTGGCCGCTTGCAGGATCGGCGACTCCTCGAATATACATCCGCTGTGAGCCAAGGCCGGATCGGCGTCCGGTGCCTGCATGTAGCCCACCTGTTATTGGGTGTTATGCCCCAATGGCGACCCAGGATGCAGCCATGTCCTCGGCCTCCACTGGTCAGCCTCACGCCTGATAAGGAAACAGGCGCAGCGCGCACATCGGTAACGCTGCCATTTTCCGCAAGTGCAGGTCTTCGCCCTCCCGCATGACCAACTTCCTCTTTTGCAAGCATGGGGTGCACCTGCTGTACGCATGCCTCCTGGCAGACAAGTGCACGAAACCGTGTCGACAGTATTTCTTGTTGGACCCAAGCTCATTTCCACCTTGGCCAACTGGCGGAGCCCGTCTTCTGTGGGATTTCAATTCTCGTGCCGCCAACTACTTAGAAATTCATCAAGTTATGCCGGTGTCAAGCACGGTCATTAACGTAAAGCCGATCGTCAGCGCGATACTGGAAAACGTCGCGTGACCATTGCGATGTGACTCAGGGATGACGTTGTGAACGATTACAAACAGCATCGCCCCCGCTGCCAACGCGAGACCGAGCGGCAGCAGATTTGTGGCCAGTCCGATCATGACTGCACCCAGCCCGGCTGCCAACGGCTCGACCAGACCGGAAGCGGCGCCCAGTGCGGCAGCCGACATTCGACCGTAGCCCACTGAACGCAGTGCCAAGGCGACGACCAGACCCTCGGGTACGTCCTGGATAGCGATCGCAGTGGCAAGGGTACGTGCGGCGCCGGGGTCCTGGCCCGCGTACGCCACCCCAATAGCGAGTCCCTCGGGGAGATTGTGGAGCGCCACCGCAGCGACGAACATCCAGGTGTGCTTCACTGATTCCTTCGCCGAATGCCTTTCGCCCAGATCAGTCGAGTTTGCACTGATGAGGCTGTCGAGCCCTAGTATTAACAGCGCACCGAACACGATGCCACCGCCGACTGTCACGCTGGACAGGGCGTCGCTGGTTCCTGCAGAGCGCGCCGCCGCCAGTGCCGGCACAATGAGCGAAAACGCTGTGGCGCCGAGCATGACGCCAGCCCCAAAGCCGAGCATGCTGTCGTAGCTGCGCTGAGAGAATTTCTGGGCGAAGAAGACGGGAAGCGTACCGATCGCCGTGGCAGCAGCGGCCAGCGAACCGCCCATGACGGCTCCCTGGACGGTGGTGCCAGCGGCACTGATGGCGTCAACGCAATGACCAAGCAGGATCAACAGACCGGCCAGCACCGTGGCAAGGCCGGCAGTGCGCCGAAGCGTGGTGCGCGGGCTGGCGCCAGTAACGACGCCTTTTTTTGTAAAGAAGGCAAGCATATCGATCCCGTCGGTCAGTGAACGCGGATTAATGGGAAGTTGAAGAGCCAGGCGCGGATGACGCCATACCCAACTCTGCACCGGTCAACGGCGCCGCATCGGGATTCGACTGTGTTCGCGCCGCAAGCTGATCAAGCACCGCAGCGTCCGACTGGTGCAGGCGTACTGCCGCGTCGCCGTCGCCACCATCGACCGCGACCTGGTCATTGCGATCAGCGACAAACTGCCATTCATCCCCCTGGTTCCACGACCCGCGGGCTTCCCCGGGACCCTGAGACATGTTGAAATAGACGTTCGTGAAGCGTGGATCGCCGGGCATCTTGCCCGGCGGGAAATTGGGCTCGATCGCGTACAGCGCTTTCTCAAACGACTTTTGATGAGCGATTTCCCGGGTCATCAAAAAGCCCAGTGCCTCCTTCACGCCCGGATCCTCCGTCAGGTTGATCAGTCTTTCATAGACGATTTTCGCGCGCGCTTCTGCGGCGATGTTCGAGCGCAGATCGGCTGTCGGCTCACCGATGGTGTCGATGTACGCGGCGGTAAATGGCACGCCTCCCGAGTTGATCAGGGGCGCGCCGCCGCCGTACAACACTTGGGTGAGGTGACTATCATTTCCGGCGCCGGTAATGGAACGGTACAAGTCGCCCTCTGTATCGACGCCTTCCGCGACGCGGCCCTTCGCTCCCTTGTTGAGCATCACGACAATATTGCCGATCACCTCGAGGTGGCTCAGCTCTTCCGTCGCAATATCGAACAACATGTCTTTGCGGCCCGGATCATCTTCGGCCAAGGCCTGGGTGAAATACCGGCAGGCCGCAGCCAATTCCCCTTGTGGTCCGCCGAATTGTTCCAGCATCAGATTGGCCAAGCCGGGGTTGGGTTCGTTGACGCGGACCGTGTACTGCAAACGCTTGTTATGTGCAAACATTGGTGACTCCCTTATGAAAGTGAATGGGCTTATGTTCAGGCGGAAAAATGCATCGCCGCTGCAGCGCCTACTGTTCTTGCGCCGTGGTGTGCCGGCGCGAGTATCTGTGTGCCGCCTGTTTTTCGCCGCTGTTACCGCGGCCGGTGCGGCAGCGGTTATCTCCAATAGTAAGCACAGCAAAAAGCGAGCTTGTCAGAATGCCTTTCGGGTCAGCGTAGGAATCGACCGCGCATGATTGGAATTGTCGGCAAGTGGCATTGCTGAGAAATCAGGCGGCGTCGATGTACGTTGAAGACCCAATGCTCTCGGGTGACGCTCAGAATCTCAGCGTTCTCAAGGGGGACGGTGTTGTCATCGTCAGTACTAATTGCAAAGCGGTTTGTCTGGTTGCCGGGACTGAGGTATCCCGGATTTCCCGGACGGTCAATTAAGGGTCTTGAACTGCGCCTCAACCGTTGCAGGCGTTCGATACCGCATCGTCTGATGCAGCCGCATCTCATTGTAGTACACGCCAATGTAGTCGTTGACGACTGCTTCCGCTTCGGCCCGTGTCGGAAATTGGCGGTGATGCAGGATTTCGTTCTTCAGGTTTGAGAAGAAGCTCTCGGCCACCGCGTTGTCGTAGCAATTTCCTTTACGGCTCATGCTAGCTCGTAAGCCATGTTGCGCCAGCAAACCTCGATAGCTACAAGAACTGTAGGCACTGCCTTGGTCGCTATGAAAGATGAGGCCCCTGTCCGGGCTCCTTGTAGAGATTGCCATCGCAAGTGCTTTCGAGGGCAATGCCACGACTGGATTTTCATCTGTCGCCCAACCAACAATTCGGCGCGAAAACAAGTCGAGAAAGACGGCCAAGTGTAGCCAACCTTCGTTGGTTCGAATGAGCGTCATATCACCCACCCAAACCAAGTTCGGCATGAGAACTCGAAATTCCCGTTTCACTAGGTCAGGTGCGGGCGGCTCCGAGCGATCCATAGCTTTTTTGCGTTGAAATCGCCTGGTCCGATTCGTCTTGAGCCCCTCGACTCGCCGCAGGCGGGCCACGCGATGCTTACCGCAGCGGACTCCTCTTGCGTTGAGCAGGTGCCACATTTTCACTGCGCCAGGCGTCCAGCGGTGTTCTGCATGAACCCGAATAATCTCCCGCCGTAATGCTAAGTCTTCACGGCTGTGCAAACTCGGCTGCCCGGACTTCGCAGCGTAGTAACTGGCACGACCGACTTCAAGAACACGGCACAATGTCGTGACCGGGTAGTGGCAACGGTATAGATCGATGTATGCGTACTTCACCTCGTTCGGCGAGTTGAGTACGCATCGAACTTTTTTAAGATTTCGAGCTCCTCTTCGAGCACCGCCAGTTTGCACCGCAGTTGCGTCAGCTCGTCACATTCAGCAATAGGCGGTCGTCCTGGAGAGCGAAAGTTTTCCGCAGGGCCTAAGTCGTCGAACTTCTTCGCCCACTTGTAGAGCTGATTACGCCTAATGCCGAGCTCGATTGCCAGATCCGTTGCCGTTTGCTCCTTCATTCGAAGCCGCAGTACAACAAAGCGCTTGAACTCGTCAGAGTAGACCGCCCGTTTTCTTGCCAAGCC
>DASWMN010000367.1:0-3245 GCA_036399735.1 Telluria sp.
GTGACCGCCTCGACCACCCCGTCATCACCGACGTGGCCTGACATGCAACACGACAAGATCCTCATCCTCGACTTCGGCTCCCAGGTCACGCAGCTGATCGCGCGCCGCATTCGCGAGGCGCACGTCTTCTGCGAGATCCACCCGAACGACGTCAGCGACGACTTCATCCGCACGTTCGCGCCGAAGGCCATCATCCTGTCCGGCAGCCACGCCAGCACGTATGAAGAACACGACCTGCGTGCGCCGCAGCAGGTGTGGGACAGCGGCGTGCCGGTGCTGGGCATCTGCTACGGCATGCAGACGATGGCGGTGCAACTGGGTGGCCAGGTGTCGTGGAGCGACCACCGCGAGTTTGGTTATGCCGAGGTTCGAGCGTTGGGGCACACAAAGTTGCTCGAAGGCATCGAAGATTTCCGCTCAGCTGAGCGCCACGGCATGCTCAAGGTCTGGATGAGCCATGGCGACAAAGTGCTCGACATGCCGCCGGGCTTCAAGCTGATGGGCGACACGCCGAGCTGCCCGGTGGCCGCCATGGCCGATGAAGAGCGCCGCTTCTACGCCGTGCAGTTCCACCCGGAAGTGACGCACACCAGCCAGGGCAAAGCCATGCTGGGCCGTTTCGTGCACGAAATCTGCGGCTGCAAGTCGGAATGGAACATGCCCGACTACATCACCGAAGCGGTCGCCAAGATCCGCGACCAGGTTGGTACCGATGAAGTCATTCTGGGCCTGTCGGGCGGGGTCGATTCGAGCGTGGCTGCCGCGCTGATCCACCGCGCCATTGGCGACCAGCTGACCTGCGTGTTTGTCGACCACGGCCTGCTGCGCCTGGACGAAGGGAAGATGGTCATGGACATGTTTGCCAAGAACCTGGGCGTGAAAGTGCTGCGCATCGATGCGGAAGACCAGTTCCTGGGCCACCTGAAAGGCGTGTCGGATCCGGAAGCCAAGCGCAAGATCATCGGCCGCGAGTTCGTCGAAGTATTCCAGGTGGAAGCCGCCAAGCTGAAGAATGCACGCTGGCTGGCGCAGGGCACCATTTATCCTGACGTCATCGAAAGCGCGGGCAAGGGCAAGAAGGGCCAGACCATCAAGAGCCACCACAATGTGGGCGGCCTGCCGGAAACCCTGAACCTGAAGTTGCTCGAGCCGCTGCGCGAACTGTTCAAGGATGAAGTGCGCGAACTCGGCGTGGCCCTCGGCCTGCCGCACGACATGGTGTACCGCCATCCCTTCCCGGGCCCGGGCCTGGGTGTGCGCATTCTCGGCGAAGTGCAAAAGGAATACGCGGATCTGCTGCGCCGCGCCGATGCGATCTTCATCGAAGAGCTGCGCAATACGCCATGCGACTTGCCGGCCCTGGAATCGATCGACGCCGGTGAAGCACCCCGCAACTGGTACGAAGCGACCAGCCAGGCGTTTGCAGTGTTCCTGCCAGTCAAATCGGTGGGCGTGATGGGCGATGGCCGCACTTACGAGTGGGTAGTGGCGCTGCGTGCAGTGCAGACGCTGGACTTCATGACGGCGCAGTGGGCGCATCTGCCGCACAGCTTGCTGGGCAAGGTGTCGAACAGGATCATTAATGAAGTCCGGGGGATTAACCGCGTCGTTTATGACATCAGCGGAAAGCCGCCTGCGACCATTGAGTGGGAGTAAGTTCCCAGTCATATTATTTTTTTGGAAACGATGATTCGTCGAAAGGGCCCTGTTTTCACAGGGCTTTTTCTTGATGGCGTTTCTATTGCACTGTCTGTTTCTGACAAAAGCCGCGCGGCCCCGGCGTTAGCGGCTGAGCGACGGCGCGACCGACTTTTCCCAGGATGCCAAGCTAGCTTTTTCCAAGCGGGCCAGTGCGCCGGATTTCTTCGATCTTCGCTTTATAAGCCGCCAGCTTGGCCGCGTCTTTAAAATGCGGATAATCAGACTGCTCCGCGTTAAAAAAGTCTGGACCGCGGGCGGCGTGTCTTGTCCAGAACTGCAAGCCTGCGCGCTCTAAACTCGAAGCGCAATGGGCACAGCAGGGCTTGGAAACCCCCACATAAGCAGCTTGTGGATAAACGTCGTTGGCAACGAAATATTCGAGCAGCTGCATTTCGGCGTGGAATTTCCCGTCAAAGTCCCCCGCGCTTGGCGAAACGAAGACGATGCTGCGCAGCGCATACTCGCCAATAATGTCGGGCGCAATCAGTCTCAAGGCCAAATCGGCACTCGCTTTTGTGCTGAACCAGGTGGGTGCATCGGGAAGCCCGTTACCCAAGGCCCCGATAGTGCCGGCGTGGCCGTCCTTCATGGCATTCCAGTCAGGCGTTTCCAGGACGTCGGTCCCCTCGGGAGAATCTGGTCCAAGCCGCCAGAGGCCGTTTCCGGCAACATACAATCTGCGGCTTGCATCCATGGCGACGGCGACACAACGGAGCCCAGGCTCGTCCGCAAGATCAAGCGCAGCAGCAAGCCTGGCACAAGCGTCGACATCGACCCTCTCCGCATCGCCCGCTAAAATAGCGCCATAAATCGAGGCCAGCTTGCCATTTTTGTCGATCCGATTGAAAAGGCCAGGCCAATTCCCATTCGGCCCTAGGATTATTTGGAGAAATTCCTTCCTAAGCTCTTCTTTCCGGGATAGTGGCTGTTTCTTTTGCGCGGCGCGTGCAGCGGCGCTGGCTTGCGGCGGGCTTGAACTCGATGAGGACGACCCCACGCTACGCTGTTGACTCGCGGCCTTGAAGGATTGCGCTTCCTCCAATGCAGCCGCCTGCGCTTCCCAGTCTGCTTTGCCTTCCCGTAGCAGCTTTAATGATGCTATCAGCTGTTGCTGTTTTTTTTGAAGGCTTCGTTTCGAACGAGCGATTTGCTTCTGCTCGAGTGCATCCTCAACGACAGAATATAAAGAGACGAGAACCGTATACGCACACGAATCGAGCGGGGTTATCGGCTTGGCCGAAGCGACTTCCCACATCCCTTCACCCGCAAAGTGATACGCCATTGTCTCTCCATCAAAGCGCTTCAACGGGCAAGTCGTTGCCTCAGAGTAGAGGGGCAACTAACAGCTCCTCACTGCTTACGATGCCGAACGCACACTGGCTGAGCCTCGGCGTTTCGATGAAAATATCGGCAATGTCCTTGGTTAGCTTACACGAGATTACATCGCCCCTGACCTGTCTGAGGCTTTTGCCCTCAAAACGATGCGGACGTGTTAGCGCTGTCGGCTAATCGTTGTATTCGCGCATTGTCTATCGACAGCGCGG
>DASWMN010000368.1:0-6522 GCA_036399735.1 Telluria sp.
ATTCTGAAAGATTGCAGATTTGAGTGCTGACCCCGATTAAAAAACATTTACGATTTGCGCCAATAGTTCGGCTGGTTATAACTGTGGCGCAGGAAATCGACAAAGGCGCGGATGCGCAAGGGCAGGTGGCGGCGCTGGGCAAACACGGCGTAGATGTCGTTGCCGGGCGCGGCATAGGCGTCCAGCACTGTATGCAGGCGGCCTTCGTCAATCTCGCCGCTCACTTCCCACATTGATCGCCAGGCCAGGCCTTTGCCCGCCAGCGCCCAGTCGTGCAGCACGGCGCCGTCGTTGCAGACCATGTTGCCGGCCACTTTCAGGGTCACCAGCTTGCCGTTGTCGCGGAAGGTCCAGCCGCGCTGGCTGCCTTCGCTGCTGATCGCCAGGCAGTTGTGGCGCGCCAGGTCGGCCAGGGTGAGCGGGGTGCCGTGCCGTTTCAGGTAGGCCGGCGAGGCCACCAGCACGCGCTGGTTGTCGGCCAGTTTGACGCCTACCAGCGGGGAGTCGGTCAGGCTGGCAATCCGGATGGCCACATCCACGCCTTCGCCCACCACGTCGACCACGCGGTCGTTCAGGTTCAGATTGACCGTGACCTCGCGGTGCTCGGCCAGGAAGGAGGGCAGCAGGGGCGCGACGTGCTGGCGTCCGAAACCGGCCGGGGCTGACACCAGCAAATGGCCGGTGGCCTTGGCGCTGCGCTCGGCGACGGCGCTTTCGGCTTCTTCCAGCTCGGCCAGAATGCGCTGGCAGTCTTCCAGGAAAGCGGCGCCTTCATTGGTCAGCACCAGCTTGCGGGTGGTCCGCTGCAGCAGCTTGACGCCAAGGCGCGCCTCGAGCGCGTCCAGACGGCGCCCGATCATGGCTGGCGCGATGCCTTCGGCACGGGCGGCGGCTGACAGACTGCCGCGCGCCACCACATCGACAAAGGTGGAAATCTGACGAAACTGCCCCATGCCCGGCCGCTTTCCCATCTGTGACAAAAACGCACAGATGAATGTATTTAATGTCTCGTTTAGCTACGAAATAGTGAATATACTTGAACCGAGCTATTCATCCAAGTATTCACCTTACTTTCACAGGAGCACGTATGACTTTCGCCACCCCCGCCGGCATGCAAATCACGGCAGAGATCAAGCCCGGCTATGAACAGATACTGACACCCGAGGCACTGGCTCTGGTCGCCAAGCTGACGCGCGCGTTCGAGCCGCGCCGCCAGGAATTGCTGGCCGCCCGCGTGGAACGCGCCAAGCGCCTGGATGCCGGGGAGCGTCCGGACTTCCTGCCAGAAACCGCGCACATCCGCGCCGGCGACTGGACCATCGCCCCGATTCCACCGGCACTGGAATGCCGCCGCGTGGAAATCACCGGCCCGGTCGAGCGCAAGATGGTCATCAACGCCTTCAACTCGGGCGCCGACAGCTACATGACCGACTTTGAAGATTCGAACACGCCGAACTGGGACAACCAGATCACCGGCCAGATCAATATGCGCGACGCCGTGCGCCGCACGATCTCGCTCGAACAAAACGGCAAGATTTACAAGCTGAACGACAAGATCGCGACCCTGGTCGTGCGTCCGCGCGGCTGGCACCTGGATGAAAAGCATGTGCTGGTCGACGGCAAGCGCGTCTCGGGCGGGATTTTCGATTTCGCCCTGTTCATGATTCACAATGCCAAAGAGCAGCTGGCACGCGGCGCCGGTCCTTATTTCTACCTGCCGAAGATGGAATCGCACCTGGAAGCGCGCCTGTGGAACGATATCTTCGTCATGACGCAGCAGGAACTCGGCCTGCCACAGGGCACGATCAAGGCCACGGTGCTGATCGAAACGATTCTGGCCGCCTTCGAAATGGATGAAATCCTGTACGAGCTGCGTGAACACAGCGCGGGCCTGAACGCCGGCCGCTGGGATTACATCTTCTCGTGCATCAAGAAGTTCAAGCTGGACAAGGACTTCTGCCTGGCCGACCGCCCGAAAGTGACGATGACCTCGCCATTCATGCGTGCTTACGCCTTGCTGCTGCTCAAGACCTGCCACAAGCGCAACGCGCCTGCGATCGGCGGCATGGCAGCGCTGATTCCAATCAAGAACGATCCGGAAAAGAACGACGTGGCCATGGGCGGCGTCCGCAACGACAAGGCGCGCGATGCGACCGACGGCTACGACGGCGGCTGGGTTGCGCACCCGGGCCTGGTCGAGCTGGCGATGGGCGAATTCAAGAAAGTACTCGGCGACAAACCGAACCAGATCAGCAAGCAGCGTCCGGACGTCAACGTCACCGCGGCCGAACTGCTGGACTTCAAGCCGGAAGCGCCGATCACGGAAGCGGGCCTGCGCTACAACATCAACGTCGGCATCCACTACCTGGGCAGCTGGCTGGCCGGCAACGGCTGCGTGCCGATTCACAATCTGATGGAAGATGCGGCCACTGCCGAGATCAGCCGTTCCCAGGTCTGGCAGTGGATCCGCTCGACCAAAGGCGTGCTTGACGATGGCCGCAAGGTCACTGCCGAGATGGTGCGCGCCATGATTCCGCAGGAACTGGCAAAGGTAAAGGAAGTCGCGCCGAATGGCGACAACCCGACCTACGTCCGGGCCGCGCAAATCTTCGAGGAAATGTCGACTTCGGAATCGTTTGCCGAGTTCCTGACCTTGCCGCTGTACGAAGAAATCTAAGTCAGAAGCTGTTTTTCCACGCGCGCAGGGCGGCAAAGGCCGCGACAGCGTCCGCCCCCGGCGCGAGTTTGTGCAGTTCCCTTAAATTGTCGGCAATTGCTGCCTGGCGGTAGCGCAGGAAGGGATTGGTCGCTTTTTCCTTGCCGATGGTGCTGGGGATAGTGGCCAGGCCTTGCGCCCGCAAGGCGCTATCGTGCGCGATACGCGCTGTGACGGCGGCGTTGCCCGGCTCGGCCGCGTGCGCAAAACGCAGGTTGGCCATGGTGTATTCATGCGCGCAATACACTTGCGTGTCGTCCGGCAGCGCGGCCAGCTTGTCCAGCGACGCGCTCATCTGTGCCGGGCTTCCCTCGAACAGCCTGCCGCAGCCCGCCCCGAACAAGGTATCCCCACAGAACAGCCAGTGCGCCCCCGGCGTTTCCCGCACGTAGGCAATATGGCCGCGCGTGTGTCCCGGGACATCCAGCACGCCCAGGGCCAGACCCAGTCCCGGCACCGTGACCCGGTCGCCTTCGGCCAGCGGCACGGTCACGGCGGCAATGCCGTCGTTGCGGGGGCCGAACACCGGTACCTGCCAGTCGGCCAGCAAGGCTGGCACGCCACCGATATGGTCAGCATGGTGATGGGTGAGTAGAATGGCAGTTAGCGTAAGATGATTAGAAGCAAGCGCGGCCATGATGGGATCGGCCGCGCCCGGGTCGATCACGGCGGCATTCACGCCATCGTGCACGATCCACAGGTAATTGTCCTGAAATGCGGGGACTGCGATCACGCGCAACGCGTCGTGCGAAGTAGGGGCCATAGTGGACGTTTTCTTTGAAGGGTAGGCATGGATAGCGCGGCATCCGAGAAGTCCATTATAGCGCTCGACAGCTGGCTGCAAACGCCGCCCGGTGCCTACGTGCGCTCATGGGAGCAAGCCTGCCTCGATGAATTGACGGCCGATATTTTTGGCTTCAACGCGGTGCAGATCGGGTTGCCCCAGATCGACGCGCTGGCGGCCAACCGGATGCCCAACAAATGGCAGGCGGCGACCCGCATGTCGTCTCTGGAGCAATTGAAAGTCGCGCCGGGCGGGCGCCAGATCGCGGTGGCGCTCGATTTTGCCGAGTTACCCTTCGCCTCGCAATCGCTGGACCTGGTGGTGCTGCCGCACGTGCTCGAGTTCGCGGCCGAGCCGCACCAGGTGCTGCGTGAAGTCGAACGCGTGCTCATTCCGGAAGGCCAGGTGATCATCTGCGGCTTCAATCCGGCCAGCCTGTGGGGGGCGCGCCAGGTGGTGGGCAAGCTGACCCACGCGCATTATCTGCCGGTCGCTGGCGAATTCATCTCTATGCCGCGCATGAAAGACTGGTTAAAATTATTGAATCTGGGTGTGACGCGCAGCCATTTCGGCTGTTACGCGCCGCCTTGCCGCAGCGAGAAGTGGCTCAATCGCTTTGCCTTCATGGAGCAGGGCGGGCAGCGCTGGTGGCCGTATTTGGGTGCGGTCTACATGGTGCACGCCATCAAGCGGGTCAAGGGCATGACCATGATCGGCCCGGTCTGGAGCAAGAAGTCGGCCACGGCGCCGCAAGCGGTGCCGGCCACCAATCGAGAAAAAAACTGAGAAAGCACGCATGAGTAAAGTGGATATTTTCGCCGATGGCGCCTGCAAGGGTAATCCCGGCACCGGTGGCTGGGGCGCCTTGCTGGTGGCAGAGGGACACGAGAAGGAGATTTTCGGTGGGGAACTGAATACCACCAACAACCGCATGGAATTGCGCGCCGTAATCGAAGCGCTGACCACCCTGAACCGCCCCTGCGAAGTCACGCTGTACACCGACAGCCAGTACGTGCAAAAGGGTATTTCGGAATGGATTCATGGCTGGAAGGCGCGCGGCTGGAAGACCGCGGCCAAGGAGCCGGTCAAGAACGAAGACTTGTGGAAAGCGCTCGACGTGGCCCAGGGCCAGCACAAGGTGGAATGGAAATGGGTGCGCGGCCACAACGGCCACCCCGGCAACGAACGTGCCGACAGCCTGGCCAACCGCGGCGTCGAGACGGTGCGGCGTTAAGCTTTGCTATACTGCGCGCCATCGTTTCACTTCACTGAAAAGCACCATGCGTCAAATCGTCCTCGATACTGAAACCACCGGTCTGAATCCGCGCACGGGCGACCGCGTCATTGAGGTCGGCTGCGTCGAACTCAAGAACCGCATGCTGACCGGGAATAACTTCCACCGCTATATCAACCCTGAACGCGATTCGGAAGAGGGCGCGCTGGCGGTCCACGGCCTGACCACCGAGTTCTTGCGCGACAAGCCCAAGTTCGCCGAGATCGCGGCCGAATTGCGCGACTATATTCAGGGCGCCGAAGTGATCATCCACAACGCGCCCTTCGATCTGGGCTTCCTCAATCACGAATTCAAGCTGCTCGGCCTGCCATCGTTTACCGAGCATTGCAGCGGCGTGATCGATACCCTGGTCCATGCCAAGGAAATGCATCCCGGCAAGCGCAATTCGCTCGATGCCCTGTGCGACCGCTACGGCGTGTCGAACTCGCACCGCAAGCTGCACGGGGCCTTGCTCGACGCCGAATTGCTGGCTGACGTCTACCTGTCGATGACGCGCGGGCAGAACAGCCTGTCGATGGATCTGGACGTCGAGGAAACCGGGGGCGGCGCAACCCTGGAAGCGGTGGCCCTGGCCGAAGTGATTGTGCTGGCGGCCAGCGCCGACGAGCTGGCCGAGCATGAAAGCGTGCTCGGTAGCCTCGACAAGGCGGTCAAAGGGCAGTGCATCTGGCGACATTACGCGTAAAACGTGACGTTTTTTAAACCGTATGCGATAATACGCCCCGATTTGGGAGGTTAGCTCAGGGGTAGAGCACTGCATTCACACTGCAGGGGTCGCAAGTTCGAAACTTGCACTTCCCACCAAAATTTTGATGCTTGAAAGGCTTGCAGCGACCGCTGCAGGCCTTTTTTGTTTCTGGGGGCATATCGCGAAGCGTCCCGTGATCAAAGCCAGGCGCGCGCTGCTCGACCGGCATCGGACGATGAATGGCCGCAAGGGCAAGACGAGCATGCTGTACATCCGCCACGGCCGGCCAGAGGGACCGCGGCACGCCGCTGGTCGCCACGTGACAGGCGCATGCCTGCAGCTGTAGCGTCCCGCCGGGAACGATGAGGGCGGGGGCCGCTACCTGCGCCTGCAGGCTCAGCCGGGTGCGACGCGCAGCAGGGCGTACATGCTGTCGCTGAAGGGCGTGGTGTCAAGCGCGGTCATGCGGGTAACGTCGAGGCCGGCTTTGGCGGCCATGGCGCGCAAGGTCGCCGGGGTGAAGTAATTGACGTGGTCGGGCCAGCGGAAGCCGCTCCAGCGGGCGCCGCGCAGACGCCGGTTGATGCAGGCAAAATTGGGCACCTTGATGATGATGGTGCCGTTGGCCTTGAGGCGCTTGCGGCAGTTTTCCAGCACCGCCAGCGGATTCGATTCGTGTTCCAGGAACGAGGCCATGACGATGATGTCGAAATAGTCTTCCTCGAAACGCAGAATGCCATCCTGGGCCGAGGCATGGATGCAGCGCCCGCCCAGGGGGCGCAGCTTCTCGTCGGACAACTGGGACAGGGCGCGCGAAATTTCCACACCGTGGGGTGCCACGCGCACGCGCTGCTCGTCCGGCAGCGAAGTGAGCAGGGTTTGCAGCAATTCGCCCCAGCCGCAGCCCACATCGAGCACATTGATGCGCTCGGACGGCGATTCGGCCACCAGGGTCTTGAGGATGCTGAGCACCTTGTTGCGCTTGAGGACGTTTGAACGGAAACGCTTCAGCGCGGTGCTGATGGCGTAGCGGATGGGCT
>DASWMN010000369.1:0-41738 GCA_036399735.1 Telluria sp.
CCGGTCACGCCGGTCCGTTTTTTTTTGCCTTCGCGGCCGCGCTCTTGCCGGCGCGCTGCAATTTAAGGCACTGTAATTTCGTAAGCCGACAGACCGACGGCCAGCATGCGCGCATCGCCCGACATCCCCAGTTGCATCGGCGAGACGGCATTCGGCAGCTCCAGGGTGACCAGCGCGCGGCCGCGCCGGCAGTCGGCGGGCTTGAGCGGCACCGCCACGCGCTGATCGGTCTGGTTGATCGCGCCTTCCCACACCACGCCGCTGGCGGTAGTGACCTGGATCTTCTGTTGCTGGAAAGGACGAAGCTGGAGCGTCAGCGTGAACTGGGGGGCGCCATGGAAATACTGCGCCTGGTTGCACGGAATAACCAGCGAGGCGCTCTTCTGCTGCGACCAGATGCCCCACGGCTCGGGCACGCTCCAGCCGTCGCCCAGAATGGAGGCGCGCGGTCCGTCGCTGCCGACCCGGTGCTCGCCCTTGGGCACCGTCAGCAGCAAGGCGGCGGCGGCGCTGTCGGGCATGCGGCGGTAGGCCGGCTGCGCCGGCAGCCCGCCCGTGTCCAGTGCGAACTGGGGCGAGTTGACATAGGCATTGAGCTTGACCGGATCGAACATGCAGCCCGGGGCCGCCAGCGCATCGCGCTTGTCGGCGCCGGCCATCACCAGCACCTTGCCGCAATCGGGGCCGACCAGGGCGCGCAGCGGACGCTGGTGCACCTCTTCGCCAATGCCGGAAAAACGCTCGACGTAAATTTCCACCGGTGGATTGTACAGACCCGGCAGGCGCGTCTGCAGGAAGCGCGACGACAGCGACGGGTTCGAATACTGCTCGTACCGGCGCGGATCATTGATCTTCAGCGACACCGCGCACACGGCCACCAACACCAGCAGCGCGCCATAGAAGGCGCGCGAGCGCGGCGTGAACAGGTCCAGCACATACAGGAAGACCGGGAACATCAGCGGCAGGTACCACAGCGCGTAACGCGCCAGGCCCGGGGTGGCGCCCGAATTCAGGTTGGTGGTCGACGAGTGCGCATAAAAGTTAATGGCCAGGTACAGCAGGAAGAAGGCGGTCCAGCGCACCGGCACTGTCTTCAGCGGCGCGCCGCGGCGCTGCGCCAGCGACAGCAAGGCCAGCACCAGCACGCCCAGGCCCAGCGGCCAGTTCGGCAGCAGACCGACGTCGGGATCGACGATCCAGACGTAAAAAGTCGACAGGTTGGCGCCCAGCGCCGCACCGCCGGCCAGCAGTTGCGGGGTCGGCACGCCATAGCGCATGAAATAATAAGCCGGGTGCATGAGCACGCCGAGCACGGTGGTGACCAGCATGGCCACTTCAAACAGCGAATAGGCGCGTTCGCGCTGCAGCACCACCCGGTAGAACAGGGGGATGCAGGCGACCAGCGCAAAGCTCGGATTCTGGGTCGAGGCCAGCGCGATCAGCATGGCGCTGGCCGTGTAGCGCTCTGCGCGCAGCAGCATGATGGCCGACAGCACCAGGCACACCGTCATGAACTCGGTATGGACTTTATCGATGAACCAGAACATCGGCGAGGCCAGCAGCATCAGGCCGATCGCCAGCACGCCTTTCCACGAGAAATAGCGATACGCGATCGAGCCGGTCATGGCCAGCAGCACAAAGTGCACCGCCAGAAAGCTCTGGTGGATGGTCAGCTTGATGCCGATCACGGCCAGCAGCTTGCTGCAGATGACCGCCAGCAAACTGAAAAACCAGAAATGGTTGAAGTCCGAGGTCTCGCCCACCCGCAGCGCCTGGAAGGCGTTGGCCAGCTGCTCGCGCGTGACCAGACCCAGGATCGTGTTGGTGGCGTGCAGTTTTTCGTAGGCCGCGTAGGAAGCGGCGTTCATCCAGGGCCGGTGCGTCAGGTCCCAAGCGTAGAACATGCCATAGTATTCGGAACCGTCGCCGACCCGGACCGGCTTGCCCAGACCAAGTGCGATGAACACCAGCAGCAGGGACAGCACGATGATCAGATAGGGGGAATTGCTCCGTAATAGCTTGTTTGGTTGCATGATCTTATTCAGGTACGTGCTGCAGTCGGCGGGCGGGCCCGGTTATTCGAAACTCAGGGTGGTCAGCGCAAAGGCCAGTTCGCGGCTATCGCCGCTTAAGCCCAGCGCCTTCGGTGAGGTGGCATCCGGCGTTTCCAGGGTCAGCGTCAAGGGCACGCCGTCTGCCAGCTTGGGCAGGTCGAGCACGATCGTGCGCGCGACACCGGGCTGGTCAAATACGAGCGCAGCGGCCTTGTTGCCATTGATCGATACCAGCAGGCGCTGGCGCGCCAGGGTGGCGACCAGAAACGGTGTCAGGGTGAGGCTGGCGCGCCGTGGCGCGCCCTCGGCGCTGCAGGTGATGGTGGCGCGACGGCCGGCAGTCCAGCGGGAAGACTGTTCAGCATCGCCCATGCCCGTCATCATCGACGCTTCCAGCTCGCCCTTGACGGAAAAATCGAGCGTCCCCTTGCACACGCGCGCGAGCTCGCTGGCGCCGGCCAGGCAACTGGCCTGCTGCACCAGCATCGGTCCCGGCATGCTGCTGTCGCAAGCGGCGCGCGCGTAGCGCGAATGGCGGCGCGCCCCGACAATGCGGTCGTATTTGCTGAAATCCTGGATCCGGTTATGCACCAGCAGGTCCGTGCCGATCAAATAGCGTGGCGTGCCAAGAATCGCAATCGAAAACATGTAACTGAGCAGTTGCGACTTTTCGCGCACATCGACCACTGCGTGGTGCAAGCCCGCAGCCGGCAGCGGCAGCGCGTCACGCCGCACAGCCAGCACCTGCTGTTCCATGGCCACCACCTCGGACGTGTCGAGTACCTTGGGAGCGCCGCTTGAAGTCAGAAACAGCAGCGCGAGCACGGCTCCCGCCGTTACCAGGCGCAGCGGCGCGGCCGCCACGGGCAGGGCCGCCCGTGCGCGCAGCACGCGTTCGACGCCCAGGCCGAGCGCAGCTGCCACCAGCACGAAGCAGATCGTCATCAGGCCGAAGCCGTATTTTTTGACCGCGTATTCGGAACCCATGCCATAGTTGAGCAATGCCATCTGCAGCAGGCACAGCGCGGCCATCGCGCCGCCGTAGACCGCCAGATACTTGAGCGCCGGCGCGCGCTGCGCCGGCGCCGGCCGGGCCCACAGATAAAGCACAGCGGCGGCGCACAGCAGCACCAGCAGGCAGAGCGCGGCGAGGTGGCCCAGTGTCGGCAAGCCGGCAAGAATCAGTTCGCCGTTGTTTTCGGAAATCGAGCGCATGGCCTTGAAGTCGGGATTCAGATACACGCTGGCGGCCGACGCCAACAGCAGTGCGAGCGCGCCCAGGCCCAACCCGATGCGCGCGCGACCGCTGCGCCCTCCCAGCAGCGTATCAACCAGCAGCACGCCAGCGAGCGCGCCGAACAGTTCAAGCGCGGGCAGGAGATGCAGCGAAGTCATCACGAAAATCGCAGCGGCCAGCAGTGCCCAGGCATACAGCGCGCCGAAGCGCGCTTCCAGGCTGACTGCCAGCGCCAGCACTGCCAGGGCCAGGCCTTGCCCGACCAGTTGCGCATAAAAGTAATTACCGATCAATTCGGCGCCGTGCAGTTGCACGCCGAAAAACTGCTGATTGAGCAATGCCAGCGCGCCCAGCGCCAGCGAGGCCGCCAGCGCCGCGCGCAAGGTCAGCGAGTTGTACAGGTGCAGCACAGCGGCCCACAGCAGTGCCAGCGCCAGCAAGGCCACCAGGTGCATGCCGAGGAAAGTGGAATGGAGCACCGTGCCGGCCACCGCCGCCATGGCATGGCTCAGGCGCGGATAGACGCTCATCTCGCCCATGGTCGGGTCGCCGCTGACGACGCTCCAGTCCTCGGCCAGGCGAAACGCCAGCACGTAATGGTGGGCCAGGTCGATCGAGCCGCCAGTCACGCTGTCGAGGCGCAAGATGACCAGCACGGCCACCAGCGCCAGCAGCGCGACCCATTGCAGCGCCCCCATCAGCGGGCGGCCCCCGCTGTCCGTGCCGGCCGGCTCGATCACGCGAGCAGCTTGGCCACCGCACGGCCTTCGCGAATCGCGTAGTTGGTACCACGGTCTTCCGGATAGATTTGCGCCATGGTCGAAATCAAGGCGTTTTCGTACGGGGTTTCCTGGCCGGGCACATACTGCGAATAGTTACGCTCGGTGACCGGTTGCGCGTACTCCGAACGCCAGACGGCATACTCTTGAACCCAGGACTTATCCATGGCCGGGAACATGCGCTTGAGGTGCTCGAGCGCGAATTCGCAGTATTGCTCGTCGGTGTAAGCCCAGACCGGATCTTCCTTGGCCAGGTAGCGCGACAGGTAGGCAATGTGCGAACCCTTGTAGTTTTCCGGCTTGTCGAAGTTGGTGTGCTCGATCACGCCGACGAAGGGGAAACCCGGGTCGTTGACGTTGAGCCAGTAGGTTTCGGACAGGCTGTGCTTGAGGCGCAGCACCAGGCACATATTGCCCAGGTATTTCACGCGGCGCAGCTTGGCCAGCCAGTCGGCCGGCGCCTTGCCTTCGAACATGTCGGCAATGATAGGGAACGATGGCGTGAACAGGAACTTGTCGCCGGCAACGTCGCCGTGGGTGGTGGCCAGCGCATTGATGCGCTTGCCTTCGGTCTGCATCCCGGTCACTTTGGCGCCATAGCGCACTTCACCGCCGTTGGCGCGAATGGCCGCGGCCAGCGCTTCGGCCAGACGCCCGAAGCCACCCTTGAAGTAGGCCAGCTCTTCGCCGCCCTTGTCATTTCGGGTACTGCCGCGCAGCACCAGCTTTTTCCACATCCAGACCGCGTTGACAGCTTCGGCATACACCGAGAACTTGGAGTTGATCAGCGGCTCCCACACGATCTTGTAGACACTCTTGCCGGCCAGCTGCTCGAGCCATTCACGGATCGACAGGTGTTCGATGGTTTTCCAGTCCTTGATGCGTCGCACCTGGAATACCAGCAGGCCCAGGCGAATGCGGTCGACCAGCGAGAGCGCCTTGAAACGCAGCAGGTCGAGCGGGGTCGACAGTTTCCACATGCGGCCATTGAAGTACATGCCGGTACGGGTCGGCAGCAGGATCACATCGCCTTCCATGCCCAGTTCCTTGACCAGTTCAGGGACGAACACGTCGTTGTTGAACCAGTGGTGGTAAAACTTTTCCAGGGTGACGCCATCGCCGAACTCGAAGGTCCCGGCCAGGCCGCCCGGGGTGCTGTCGGCTTCGAGCACGCACACGCGCTTGCCCTGCTTCGACAGCACATAGGCCGCGGTGAGCCCGGTAAAGCCGCCGCCGGCGATTACTACGTCATATTTAGTCATGATATTCATTCAATTGATGGGCAATTCAGAGGTGTTGCCGGTGCGCGCGGCACGGAACAGTTCGGGACGGGTCAGGATGGCGAGCGCGCCGGCCAGGGTGGTGGGCAGCCACAATGCCAGGTGCGACAGCACCGCATAGCTGCCGGCCTGGGCGGCGGTGCCGCCCACCAGCGAAATGGCGGTAAAGGCGGCCAGGTGGAAGGGCCCGACATAGCCGGGCGAGGACGGTACCAGCGTCGACAGGGTGGCAATGGCCATCACCAGCAGCGCCATCACGGGCGTCGGATCGAGGCCGAAGCCGCGCATGACGAAATAGAACATGCCCGATTCGCCGACCCAGACCAGCATCGAGATCAGCAGGGTGGTGCCGAGCACGCGCGGACGCGACATCGCTTCGAAGCCACGCAGCAGGCCGGCCGCGGTGGCCAGCGGCTTGGCCAGCTTGCCGCCGGCCGCGGCGCGTGCGCCCAGCAGGCGCGCCAGCGCGCCGCTGAACAGGAAACACAGGGTCAATGCCACGCCGCCGACCACGGCCAGCGTGACCGCCGATTCGGAAATCATGGGTGGTACCTGCGCCGTGCGGATGGCAAACAGCCCCAGCGCCAGGCAGCAAAGCAGCGTCATCAGATCGATCAGGCGCTCCATCACCAGGCTGCTGGTGGCCATGATCTTGGGCACCCCCATCGCCACCGGGAACACGAAGGCGCGCACCAGGTCGCCCAGGCGCAACGGCAGCACGTTGTTAAGCGCGATCGAGCTGAGGAAGGGCGCGACGCAATTGCCGAACGTGACTTTGGGCTCCGAGGCGCGCAGCAGCAGCGACCAGCGCAGAATGCGCAACGCATAGCCGGCGCTGAGCATGAGGACGCCCAGCACCAGATAAGGCCACTGGAAATGCTCGATCGCGGCCATCACGTCGGCCAGCTTGACCTGGCGCGCGATGACCACCACGCACAGCACGGTAATGGCAGCGCCGGCCAGGTGCTTGACCCAGCCGTGCTTTTTTTGCGGCATGGCGGCTTGCTGCATTAACGGTCCCAGACGCGCCACGGCGCGTCGCCTGCGGCCCACAGGGCTTCCAGTTCACGCTTGTCGCGCAGGGTGTCGCACGGCTGCCAGAAACCGGTATGGTGGAAGGCCGACATCTGGCCATCCTTGGCCAGGTTGGCCAGCGGTGCCCGCTCCCAGGAGGTGCTGTCGTCGGCGATATAGTCGATCGCTTTCGGTTCCAGCACGAAGAAGCCGCCGTTGATCCAGCCGATTTCATCGCTCGGCTTTTCTTCGAAGCTCGACACGCCCAGGGCACTGTCGATGTTGAGCACACCAAAGCGGCCCGGCGGCTGCACCGCGGCCACGGTGGCCAGCTTGCCGTGTTTTTTATGGAAAGCCAGTTCGGCGCTGATGTCGATGTTCGACAAGCCGTCGCCGTAGGTCATGCAAAAGGTTTCATTGTCCAGGTAGGGGGCAACGCGCTTCAGACGCCCGCCCGTCATCGTATCCGGGCCGGTGTCGACCAGGGTGATGCGCCAGTCTTCGGACTGGCTGTTCAGGATGGTGTGCTCGCCGGTGCGCAGGTCGATCGTCATGTCCGACAGGTGGCGGTAGTAATTGAAGAAGAACTCCTTGATCACATACCCCTTGTAGCCGAGGCAGATCACGAAATCGTTGATGCCGTGGTGGGCATAGTTCTTCATGATGTGCCAGAGCAGCGGCTTGCCGCCCACTTCCACCATCGGTTTCGGTTTGGTATCGGATTCTTCGGAAATGCGCGTGCCGAGGCCGCCTGCGAGGATCACTGCTTTCATCGTCGTTTCTACCTATCAGAGTTTGAGTTCGGGAGCGGAAAAATTGAGGCTCTGCTGGACGATGGCGACCGGATCGGCACGCACCACCAGGTAAATTCGCAGCAGATATTCCCCAATGATGCCAAGGAAAAATGAATTCAGGCCAATGCCGAACAGCACCAGGATGTGGATGCTGGCCAGGCCGGGCGGCAGTTCCGGATGGAACAGGCGCAGCGCCACGTAATAAATCGCACCGATGATGCTGACCACCAGAATGGCCAGGCCCATGAAGGAAGCCGCGCGCAGCGGGATCACCGAGTGGTTGAACACCGCGGTCAGGCCCAGCTTGACCAGGCGCGAGACATTGAACTTGCTTTCGCCGGCGGTGCGCGCATCGCGGTCGTAGGCGACCCCGGTCTGGTTGAAGCCCAGGCCGGCAATGATGCCGCGCAGGTAAGGGTTGGCGGTACGCACCTTGGCCACCGCATCGATCACCTTGCGGTCGACCAGGCGGAAGTCGCCCACGTCGCGCGGGATCGGATGTTCGCTGATCTTGTCGATGACCCAGTAGCCGAGGCGGCGGAAGCCGTTCAGCAGGAACGATTCGGGGCGCTTGCGGCGAATCCCGTAGACCACCTGATAACCCTGTTGCCAGCGTTCGAAAAATTGTTCCAGCATCTCGGGCGGATCCTGCAGGTCGGCGTCAATCTGCATCACCGCGTCGCCGCGGGTGTGCAGGTAGTTGGCCAGGATCGAACGCTGGAAGCCGACGTTCTTGGAGAAGCGGATCGCGCGCACCCGTTCATCGCGCGCGGCCAGCGCGGCGAGCATGTCCCAGGTGCGGTCGTCCGAATGGTTATCCGAAAACACGAACTCGAGATCGCAGCGCTCGCGCATCTTCTCGCCCAGCGCATACAGGCGGGCGTACAGGGCGTCGATATTGCCCGACTCGTTGAGGACCGGGATGGTGATCGAAATCAGGGGCTTCTGGTGCGCCTGGGCGTGCGGTAATGCGGTCATTCGCTAAGCTCCTGCTGTGCTGCACATTTTTGTAGATAATCGATGATGGCCGGCAGCGCCGGCCGGAACGCCGCCTGCACCAGCAGGGCATGCGGGGCGAACACGGTGCTGTAATTCTCGTCCAGCGGTTCAGGCAGCGCGCCCAGCTTCAGGCTGGCGTCGGCACCGAAAGCGGCGAACACGCCCGTGGCCAGCGCGCGCAGGCTGAGCGGGGTACCGCTGCTCAGGTCGAGCACGCCGCGCACGGCGGCCGCTTCCAGCAGGGCCACCGCGGCCGCCTCGTCGTCGACATGATGATACTCGCGCAACTGCTTGCCCGATGTCATTTTAAATTCAGTGCCGCTGCGCAGCGCCGCCAGAATCAGGCCCAGGAACATGAACGGGCTCGGCTGGCCTTCGCCGTACAGGGTATGCACCCGCACATGGCACAGATCGGCGCCGGCGTCGACCTGGGCCGCGACAAAGGCCGCCAGCTCGGACTTGCTGCGCACATACGGATTTTGCCGGGCCAGCAGGGTTTCCATCACGGTGCCGAAGGTCACCACGCGGATGCCGAGCGGCGCCACCGCGTCGATGATCCGGCGCGGCAATTCCACGTTCACGCGGGCGTGCTGCTCGGGCGCCAGGGTCGGGTCCAGCAGGCCGGCCGTGACAAAAATCGTCGCGCCGCTGTGGGCATGGGCGGAAAAGCAGGCAGCAATCTCGGCCCGGGCCGCGTCCGCGTCCAGTGCCGGCCAGTGTTCGTACTGCGCCCGCGCCAGGCACTGTGCCTGGGGGCCGAAGCGGCGCGCCAGCGCCTGCCCGAGGCGGCCGCGCGCACCGACAATGAACTTCATTCCTGCACGCCCGCGCGCCAGGCATCGATCTGCTTGAGCGTCAGCGCGCGCACGCCGGCCGGATCGCGGTAGTAGTCGCGGTACCAGGCGGCAGTGTGCTCGACCACCTGGGCCGTATCCCACACCGGCAGCCAGCCCAGCTGGTTGCGTGCCAGCGAGCTGTCGAGCGCGAGCGCCCCCGCTTCCGGCAGCGGATTGTTTTCGTATTCCAGCTGCGGGCGTTCCCAGTGCGAGCACATTTGCTCGAGCACGTCGCGCACCGAATAGTGCTTGAGGTCCTGGGGACCCAGATTCCATGCGCGCGCATAGCGCGCCGGATTCTCCGAAATCAGGCCGGACAGCAGCATCAGATAGCCATGCACCAGCGCCAGCACGTGCTGCCACGGACGGGTGGCGTCCGGATAGCGCAGCGTCATCGGCTTGCTGTCGATCAGGGCGCGCACGAAGTCGGGGATCAGCCGGTCTTCCGACCAGTCGCCGCCGCCGATGATGTTGCCGCCGCGGGCAATCGCCACCGCCGGGCCCTTGCCTTCGGTATAAGGATAGGAGGCGGCGTAGCTTTGAATGATCATCTCGGCCGCGGCCTTGGACGCGCTGTACGGGTCCTTGCCGCCGAGCGGATCGTTTTCACGGTAGGGCCACGACCATTCGTTGTTCTTGTAGACCTTGTCGGTGGTAATGCAGACCACGCCCTTGACGCTCTTGGTCAGGCGCGCCGCTTCCAGCACATGGGCGGTGCCCTGGGCGTTGACATTGAAGGTCGACACCGGCTCGCGGTAGGAGCGGCGCACCAGCGGCTGCGCCGCCAGGTGCAGGATCAGGTCCGGCTCGAACGTGCGTACGGTCTCGTTGATAGCCTCGAACTGGCAGATATCGCCGATGGTCGTGGGGAAATCATTGGCCAGGCCGAGCGCGTCGAACAAGGAGGGCGTGGTTTCCGGCGCCAGCGAAAAACCGTGCACGGTGGCGCCGATGGCCTGCAGCCAAAGGCAGGCCCAGCCGCCGGTGAAGCCGGTACTGCCCGTGACCAGCACTTTTTTGCCAGCCAATGCTTTTTCAAATGAGAGGGTGCGATGCATTAGGTTGACTTCTTCTTCTCGATTGCACAAACTTCAATGATAACAGAGCCTTATCGCTGGCATCAATTGAAATTCTATTCGGCAATATAAAAACCGTGCACGCGCGCGGGCGCGGGCACGGCACACTGCCGGGCGGTCCGCTCAGGCCTTGGGGAGGCCGCCAAGCAGGGCGGCGACCTTTTGCTTGGGCTTGCCGGAAGCAGCCTGGGCCGCTTTAGGTGCGGCCACCGGCGCCGTGGTCGGTTCGTAGGGCTTGAGGAACCAGGGATCGACTTTCTCGCGCCGTGGCGCCGGGCCGTTCGACCGTGGCGCACGCTCGCTGCGCTCGGCGCTGCGGGCCGGGGCTTCGCCTTCGGGCCGGCGCGCGCGCCGCTCGGGCGCGCTGTCGCGCGCGGGGCGCGCGGCGGGGGCCACAAAGCCGCTCAGTTCGCCACGGGTGATGGTCTGCTTGATCAGTTTCTCGATGTCGGCCAGCAGGCGCTCATCCTTTTCCGAATACACCGACAGCGCGTCGCCCGAGGCGCCGGCGCGGCCGGTACGGCCGATGCGGTGCACATAATCTTCGGCGTTGTAGGGCAGGTCGAAGTTGATCACGCACGGCAGGTCGGAAATGTCGAGGCCGCGCGCAGCCACGTCGGTTGCCACCAGCACGTCGGTTTCGCCTTTTTTGAACGCTTCCAGGGCCGCCATGCGCTCCTGCTGGGTCTTGTCGCCGTGAATCGCGGTGGCGCGGATGCCGCTCTGCTCGAGGTGGCGCGACAGGCGCGAGGCGCCGATCTTGGTGTTGGAGAACACCAGCACCTGTTTCAGGTCGCGCCCGCGGATCAGGTGTTCGACCACGTCGCGCTTGGCGTCTTCGGCCACCTTGTAGACGATCTGGGTCACCTTGTCGGCGGTGGCATTGCTGCGCGCCACTTCGATCACCAGCGGGTCGTTCAGGAAGCTGTTGGCCAGCTTCTTGATTTCTGGCGAGAAGGTCGCCGAGAACATCAGGTTCTGGCGCTTTTTCGGCAGCAGGTTGATGATGCGCTGCAGGTCGGGCAGGAAGCCCATGTCGAGCATGCGGTCGGCTTCGTCCATGACCAGCATCTGGACCTGGCCCAGGCTGACGTTCTTTTGTTCGATATGGTCGAGCAGACGGCCCGGGGTGGCGATCACGATTTCGACCCCGCCCTTCAGGATCACGGTCTGGCCCTTCATGTCCATGCCGCCGAACACCACGGTCGAGCGCAGCGGGGTGTGCTGGGCATACGCGCGCACATTGTCGGCCACCTGCACCGCCAGTTCGCGCGTTGGCGTGAGCACCAGCGCGCGCACCGGGTGGCGCGCCGGCGACATGCTCGGGTTGGCATGCGCCATCAGCAGCTGGATGATCGGCAGCGAGAAGCTGGCGGTCTTGCCGGTGCCGGTCTGGGCCGCGCCCATGACGTCGCGCCCCTGCAGGACGATCGGAATGGCGGCGGCCTGGATCGGGGTCGGATGCACATACCCCTGATCGGTCAGGGCGCGCAGGATTTGCGGGTCGAGGCCGAAATCGGCAAAACGCACGGTAGGCGCGCTGTCGGCTTCGATGGTGATCGGTGTTTCTGACATAAATTTTCCGGGCGAATGTGATTAAGCTCTACGCCCAAAAAGGAAGGCCGGCACCAGGAAAACCCGCTGGCCAGCTCGAAATGATGTCGCGTGGGCGCCGGCAAAATCCGGACGCGCGGACGTAGATGCAATAATAGTGCCGTAAACGATACCCTAAAACTGGGCAACTGTATATGGAATCGTGCACAGGAGGCGACCGCCTGTCGCGCTGGCGTGCGCATTCCCCCGCCCCGGGACTTGCTTTCCGAATAACTTGGTTTACACTGCCGGCTTCGCCGCGCCAAAAGGCGGCGTAGCGTTTTATTGGGCATTTGCCGGTCGCAATGATAAGCTGACAAGCAATGCAAGCGTCGGCGCCATGCACGCGCCCTTCCCTTGGCACCTTATCTCTGTCACCTGCGCAAAGACCGACCTTGACCATGCTCTTCGCCTTTCCCGCCACGCTGCGCCGCAGCTGCGCCCTGCTGTGTCTGCTGATGCTGTGCCTGTCGGCCTGGGCGACGCCCACCTCGCCGCTGCGTTTCAAGCGCCTCGGCTCGCTGGACGCGGACGATCTGTCGATCCTGGCGCTGATGCAGGACCGTCAGGGCTTCATCTGGATCGGCACCCATAGTGGCGGCCTGTACCGCTACAACGGCTACCAGGCCGTCAAATACACCAGCAGCACGCTCGACCCGAACAGTCTGCCGCACGACCGCGTCTCGACCCTGTTCGAAGACAAGCAGGGCAATATCTGGGCCGGCACCCAGGCCGGTCTGGCGCGCTACAACCCGAAGACCAATGATTTCACCCGCTTCGCGCCGCCGCCGGGGCCATCGGCCCAGCGCATCATCAAGTCCATCATCAGCGATGGCCGCGACGGCATCTGGCTGGCCACCTGGGGCGGCCTGCAGCACTTCGATCCGGCCAGCGCCAGCTTCACGGTCTACCTGCACGATGCGCGCAACCCGACCAGCCTGGCCAGCAACGACATCAACGCCATCGCCATGGATGAAAAAGGCGGGATCTGGGCCGCCACCTGGCCAGGCGGGCTCGACTACCTGGCCCCGGGCCAGAGCGAATTCGTGCACTACCGCGTCGACAGCGCCGCCAGCCCCGATCCGAAATTGAACATCGTGCGCGCCCTGCACTTCGCGCGCGACAAGACCCTGTGGATCGGCACCGAAAACGGCGTAATGAACTGGAACACGGGCAGCGACTGGGAAACCCGGGCCCGCCTGGACGCGCCGGCCACCCGCATCAACTACCTGTACGGCGACGCCAACGAAACGGTGTGGGCCGGCACCCTGGCGGCCGGCCTGCTGCGCTGGGACAAGGGCAGCAGCAAGGCGATCCATTATGTGCACCGGGCCAACGACTCGAACAGCCTGCCGTCCGACTACATCCGCGCCGTGATGCACGACCGCAGCGGCATGCTGTGGGTCGGCTCCTTCACCGACGGCATCAGCCTGGTCAACCTGAACAGCCAAGGTTTCCAGCGCTTCATTCCGTTCGATGTCGAGGCGCACAATCTGCGGCCCGACAATTCCCTCAAGTTCATCGAAGGCGCACCCGAAGGCCGCCTGTGGCTGGCGGGGAACTCGGGCCTGTCGCTGTTCGATCCGGCCAATGGCGAGGTGCTCAAGACCTGGCGCGCCGACGGCGCCAAAGCGGGCGCGCTCAGCAACGACACCGTGTACAGCCTGTACCAGCAGCCGGGCGGAGCGCTATGGATCGGCACCTCGGCCGGCCTCAACCGCCTCGACGGTGGCGACAAGCCGATCAAGGCGATCAGCTTCGGCAGCGTCGGCGCCGACTTCATCAACACCATCGCGCCCGGCGCCAACAATACCTTGTGGCTGGGCACCGGCAACCAGGTGATCCGCTACGACACCGCCAGCGGCGCCTGGAACAATTACTATCCGAATCCGGACGACCCCAACAGCCGCAGCGTGAACAGCACCAATGTGATCCTTGAAGATGGCAAGGGCCGTGTATGGATGGGGTCGGAGTGGAGCGGCGGCGGCCTGGACCTGCTCGACACCCAGAGCGGCAAGTTCCGCCATCTGCGCCACCAGCCCGGCAACCCGGCCTCGCTGGCCGACGACAACGTGGCCTCGATGTACCAGGACCCGCAGGGCCGCCTATGGGTCGGCACCGCCAAGGGCCTGAACCAGATTCTGGGTGCCGACGATGGCAGCATCAGCTTTCGCAGCTATCTGGACAAGGGTAGCGTGGGTGCCATCAAGATCCTGGCGATCCGCAGCGACCGCGAAGGCATGCTGTGGCTGAGCACGGCGGGCGGCCTGCTGCGCATGGACCCGGCCACCGGCAAGGCCGCGCGCTTTACCAGCGCCGACGGGCTGACCGAAGGCTTCTCGGTGGGCGCCGCCCACGCCGCCGCCGACGGCAAGCTGTACTTCGGCGGGGTCAAGGGCATGACCGGCGTGACACCCCAGCTGGTGCGCAGCAGTTCCATCATGCCGCAGGTGGCGGTGACGGACATCGGCGTATTCAACCATTCGCTGAAAACCGGCAAGCCGGCGCCCGGCATCAAGCTCGAAGGCCCGGTGACCTCGCCGTCCACGCTGTCGCTGTCGGTCCAGCAATCGGTGTTTACGATCGAATTTGCGGCCCTGCATTACACCGACCCGGGGCGCAACACCTACGCCTACCGCCTGGACGGCTTCGACCACGACTGGGTCTACACCGACGCCAGCCGGCGCAGCGCCACCTACACCAATCTCGATCCGGGCAATTACACCTTCCATGTCAAGGCCGCCAACAACCAGGGCTTGTGGAGCGACAAGCCGACCTCGCTCGACATCGAGATCCTGCCGCCGTGGTGGCAAACCTGGTGGTTCCGCGCCCTGCTCCTGCTGCTGTGCGTGGCCCTGCTGACCGTGGCCTACCGCGCGCGCGTGCGCCACCTGACACGGCGCCAGATCCAGCTTGAAGCGATGGTGGCGGCGCGCACCCACGAACTGGAAGAGAGCAACGCCAAGCTGGCCCAGCTGTCAAGCACGGACGGCCTGACCGGTATCCACAACCGGCGCGGCTTCGACGCGGCGCTGGAAAAGGAATGGCGCCGGGCCGCGCGCAACGGTTATCCGCTGGCGCTGGCGATGCTCGATGTCGACCATTTCAAGGCCTACAACGACCACTACGGCCACCAGGCCGGCGACCAGTGCCTGCGCACGGTGGCCGATCTGATCGCCACCCACGGACGGCGCACCAGCGACCTGGTGGCGCGCTATGGCGGCGAGGAATTCTCCCTGCTGGCGCCGGCCACCGACGCTGACGATGCCATGGAAATTGCCCGCGGCATTTGCGAAGCGCTGGCCGCGCTGGCCCTGCCGCATGCCAAGTCGCCGCACGGGGTCGTGACCATCAGCATCGGCGTGGCCACGACCATGCCGGACGAATCGGTCGACTGGTCGACCCTGATTGCCGAGTCGGACCGCGCGCTGTACCGCGCCAAGCTGGAAGGACGGAATCGCGCCACCCTGGGCGAAGTCACCTCGTAAGCAAAAGCCGCGCAGGCGCGCCCGGCGCGCCGTACTGTCGGGTACACGCGACATGCGCGCCGTTGCAATCGCGACCTTCTGGGGTATGATCGATGCAGCTGACTTTCAGGAGGTCGAGATGAAACTTGCCTGCCGTGTTCACGCCGCAGTTGTTGTCACCACTTGTCTGCGCCGTCTGGCCAGCGCCTCTTTCGCGCTGGTGCTGGTCGCCTGCGGCGGGTCCTCCACCGCGCCGGCGCCGCAGGCGAGCAGCAGTGACATTGCCGTTGGTGCGGCCGTGCCTGGTCCGACACCATTCATCAGCGTGCTTCCCCTGAGCGGGCAGAGCCTGAAGCAGGTGAGCATCTACCGCTTTCTGATCGCCCCCAAACCAGGCACCGTGTCCCGTCCCGTCGACGTGCGCTACAGCGCCGCCGCCATGGCGCGGCGCGGCTTTCACGCGGACGGCAGCAGCAGCGCGAACCTGCCGGTGTTCGGCTTGTACGCCGGCCATGCCAACCAGGTCACGCTGGAGATGACATTTGGCGACGGCTCGCGGCAGGAAAAAGTCGTCACCATCACGACACCGCCCTACGTAGACCCGGCAGGCATTTTTGATCACCCGACGATCCTGCAGGCCCGCGCCAGCGGCGGCCCCTCCCTCAATTATGCATTGCTGAGATCGGTCAGCGCGGGGCCGATCGTGGTCGATTCGGACGCGCAGGTGCGCTGGACGGCACCGGGAACATTCAACGGCCGCGGCGTGGTGCTGCGCGACAATGCGCTCTTCCTCGCCGGGCAGACCTCGCTCGATTTTTACAGAATCGAACTGGACGGTGCGCTGACAAAAATGCTGATCCCGGCCCAGGCGCCGAGCAATCCCCAGGCGCAGTTCGACCATTTCCATCATAGCCTGGACCGCAGCAGATCGGGTATTCTGGGGGAACTTGACGGCGTCGTGGACGGTATCCCCAGTATCGAAAGCATGATCGTCGATCTCAGTTTGGCGGGCGCGATTCTCAAGGACTGGGACATGGCGGCGATCGTGCGCAAGCAGATGCGCGACAACGGCGACGATCCGGCGCTGTTCGTACGCCCCGGGTCCGACTGGTTTCACATGAACGCCACGACGTACGATGCACGCGACAATTCCGTCATCGTTTCAAGCCGCGAAAATTTTGTGATCAAAATTGATTATGCGAGCGGCGCCATCAAGTGGATCCTGGGCGATCCGACCAAATATTGGTACACGTTTCCTTCCCTGCGCGCCAAGGCGCTGACCCTGGAAGCGGGCGGCCTGTATCCGGTCGGGCAGCATGCCGTGTCGATCGCGTCCGACGGGTCGCTGCTGCTGTTTAACAACGGCACGCCCAGCGTCTCACAACCGGCCGGCGCGCCGCTGGGCGAAAAGCGTCTCTACAGCGTGGTCTCGGCCTATGACATCGATCCTGTGAAAATGACGGCGCGTGAGATCTGGAACTTCGATTACGGCAAGACCATCCTGTCGGATATCTGTTCGAGCGTCTACGAAGTCCCGGGCGGCGGCTATCTGCTGAGCTACGCCGCTGCCAACAACCGCACCCGTGCGCGTATCGTCGGCATCGATTCCCGGCGCGAGGTCCTGTTCGATTTTGACTATCCCAGCCCAGGGGTGTGCGAAACCAGCTTTAGTGCCGAGCCAATCGGCCTGGACAAGCTGACGATTCAGTAGGCGCGGGCGGGCGGCGCAGGCCGGCATGCGTATTGCGCCACGCACCGCCAGGGCCGGCGCGATCGCCGCCTAGCGCAGCCAGCCCTGCGCCTGCGCGGTCTTTTCGCCCCCGGCGTCGAGCGCGTTGCCAACGATCATGTCATCGATTGCCTGCGTGACCGCGACTGGCATGGCGCTGGCCAGACGATAGTCGCCGCCTTTGGCATCGGCACTGTCGGCCATGACGGCGATGCGCCACAGCTTGCCGCTGCGGCAGGCCAGTCCGGCCGTGTCAGGCAGCATGAAGCTGCGGCAGTAGTGCCCCTGGCGCGACACGAAACTCAGACCCATCCGGATATCCTTGTCGCGTGGCGGCGTCAGGGCCAACTGGCCGGACAGTGCCTGGTGCAGCCGCCCCTGCGCAGTGAGCGCGCCGGCGCCGGCGTCGAAGGCGGCAAACTGCTGGCCATCGCCCAGACTGCGCGTGCCGACGATCCCGCCCAGCACGCCCGCCACCAGCGTGGCCGCCAGCGCGCCCCACTCCGGCCACGACCAGCGCCGCCGCACCACCCGCACCGGCTGCGGCGCCGGCGGCGGGGTGCGCAGCTGGCGCACGTTATCGAGATGAATCACTTTGCCCGAACGCACGGCCGCCTGCAGGCGCTGCGGCACTTCCTCGTCCAGGCTGCGGGCAAAGGCGCCAAACACGTTTGAACGCAGCGCCTGGTGCAGGCGCACTTTTTCGGCAATGGCCGGATCGAGCCGCATGGCCAGCTCCACTTCGTGGCTGGTGATGTCATCGAGCTCGCCATCGGCAAAGGCCATCAGGGTTTCATCGGAAAAGCTCATGCTACGGTCCTCGCTTGATCAGATAATAGTTCCTGCAGCGCCTCACGCGCCCGTGCCAGGCGGCTGGTCAGCGTCCCGATCGGGATCTCCAGCACCTGGGCCGCTTCCTTGTAGGCCATGCCGTCCACCAGTACCAGGCCGATCACCAGCCGGTGGTCGTCCGACAGCATGCTGATGGCTTTCTGGATGGCCATGCGCTGCTGGTGCGCCTCGGCGTAGCCATCGCCCACATGCTCGCCCGCTTCTTCGGGCGCGAATACCTGGTCGCGCCGCATGCGCGAGCGCACTTCGTCGATCCACGCATTCTTCATGATCCGGAAAATCCAGCTGTCGAGCCGGGTGCCGGCTTCCCACTGCCCGGTCCGGGTCAGGGCCCGTTCCACCGCGATCTGGACCAGGTCGTCCGCGTCCTCGCGGTGATAGGTGATAGCCCGTGCAAAGCGGCGCAAGCGGGGCAGCAAGGCAGCAATGTCGGCGTGGGTTGCAGCGTTTCCAGTCATAGAGAGGAAGTAAACGTTGGCGCCATGGATTTTATTCCCGGTCCCGTTCGTTTAATTGATCATGATGTCCAATCTCTATACTATCATCCGACCAATGAAGACATTCGGCCCATTCCGTGCGCGACCTTGCGCTCGCATTGTGTTAGCGCTTACTCTCGCCGCAAGCGCGGGCAGCGCACACGCGCAACTACGTATTCCGTCCGTCAATTTACCAACATCCAGACTCGATACGCTGACCAATCCGCTCTTGCGCGAACCGGCCGAAAGGCTGCTCTCGCGCAGCGAGCTGCGCGATGTGCCGGATGTGCGCGCGCTGCGGCTCGCACGCCTGACCGAGTTGCTGCGCCGCAATCGCGACCAGCTGGAGGCCGACCCGCGCGGCGATCCTGTTGTTCGACGAGAAATACTGGCCTGGTCGCCCAGCGCCGCCGCCCTGCGCCTGGCGGACGGGGCCGGATTGCGGGTGCTGCGCGAAAGCCGGCTCGCGGCACTGGACGAAACGGTCGTGGTGCTGCAGGTGCCGGACGGGGCCGCGACCGCCACCCTGCTGGACCAGCTGCGCGCGCTCGACCCGGCCGGCGCCTACGATTTCAACCACGTCTACCTCGGCAGCGAAGCGGGCGCCGCTGAAGCCGGCCCCACGGCCAGCGCGACTGTGCTGCCGGGACGCGGGCACGGCAATGCCATCGGCCTGGTCGACAGCGGCATCGACACTGAACATGAAGTCTTTCGCGACGCCAGTGTGCAGCGCTGGGGGTGCGAGCAGGCGCATCCGGACGCGCACGGCACCGCGGTCGCTGCGCTGATGGTCGGGCAGTCAGCGCACTTTCGCGGGGTCGCCCCGATGGCCAGAGTGTATGCGGCCGACATCTATTGCAACAAGGGGGACGGTGGCTCGGCCGAACGGATCGCCGCTGCGCTGGCCTGGCTGGCACGCGAAAAGGTGGCCGTGATCAATCTCAGCCTGGTGGGCCCACCCAACCAGACGCTCGAGCGGGTGGTCGGCGCCATGCTGCGGCGCGGGCATCTGCTGGTCGCGGCCGTCGGCAACGACGGTCCGGCCGCGCCGCCGCTCTACCCCGCCAGTTATCCTGGTGTGGTCGGTGTCAGCGCGGTGGACAAGCGCGGTCGCGTGCTGCCGGAAGCGGGCCGCGGGCCGCAGGTCCTGTTCGCCGCCCCCGGCAACAACATGGTCAGCGCGGCGCCGGGCACGCCGCCCTATCGCCAGGTACGCGGCACCTCCTTCGCCGCGCCCATTGTCGCGGCGCTGCTGGCGGGCACACTGGCCGCGCCCGATCAAACCGGGGCCGCCAAGGCGCTGGCCGCGCTCGCGAGCAGCGCCAGGGATCCCCTTGCAGGCGAGACCGGCAAGGGCGTGGTGGGCCAGGACTACCGTGTCGATCCGCAGCATCTGAAATGATTTGTTACATGTTTGTTTGGCATGTGAAGGAATAAACAAACGAGCCCGACCGTTCTCCTTGCAAGGGCTGCAGATTGTCTGCACCAGTCAAAGGAGAACACCATGAAAACCAAACACCTCGTCAAACACATCGCGATCCTTTTCACTCTCGGCGTGGCGGCATCGGCGCATGCGCAGCTGCTCGGTGGCGGCCGTGCGGGCGGCGGCCTGCTCGGCGGCGCCGCCAACATGGGCAGCCAGATGGGCGGCGCCGGCGCCTTGGGCGGCGGTGGTTCGCTGGCAGGCGACCTGCGCGCCAGCCGCACCGGCGAGGCCGGCAAGCTGCGAAAATCCGCTGACGCGAGCGGCGCCGCCACAGGCGACGCCAGCCACAACGGCGGCCTGACCGGCGCCCTCGGCAGCAGCAAATCCGTTTCAGGTACGGGCGCTGCCGGTGGCCAGGCTGCGGGCGCGGTGAGCGGCGAGGGTTCTGCCGCCTGGAACCGCAGCATGGCAGGACAAATCACGGGCGTGCGCAATGCCGCCACGCCGGCCATCGACAGCGCCCGCAGCCAGGCTGGCAGCACCCGCGACCATGCCGCTGCCAGCGCGGCCAATGCAGGCGACACCGTCGGCGCGACCAGACAGGCTGGGCTGGACGGTGCACGTCAGAGCGCTGCGGCGGCGCGCGCCACGTCGATTGGCGCCAGTGGGCAAGCCAGCGCTTCGGGCGCGGCCAACGGCGCGCTGAACTCGGGCGGCGGCAGCGCCAATGGCGAAGCCAGTGGCGGCATGGGCGGCGGCGTCGACACGAATGCCGCCAGTACGGGCCGCGATACCATCGGCAGCGCCGTAGGCGGCGCACGTGCCGGTGCCGCGCCGGTGGCCAGTGGCGCCCGCAGCCAGATTGACAGCAGCCGCGGCTATGCAAGCGGCACGGCGGCCAATGCAGGCAGCGCCGCCCAGGCGACCAGGCCTGCGGCTGATGGTGCGCTCCAGGCTGACAAATCGGTGCGTGTGAGGGGCGCCGCGTCCGCGAACGGGCGCGCGGGCAAGAAGGAAAGTGGCGATGGCGCCGAGATGAAGCCTTAATTTCCAGCTGTCGCCATGGCTAGGCCACATCGTCCCCGTCTGCGGCAAGACGGTGTGGCTAGCTCGGGTAATGACACGCGGCTAGCTGGTAATGAGCCCATGCTCATCCAGCACGTCGTGCATCAGCTCCAGGCGGATCACCGGGTTGTCCAGCATGAGCAGACTGTGTTTTTGGCTATTCGGCAGCGGGAGCAACTCGCACCAGCGGTTGGCCACCCAGCCGCAATCATCGAGGCGGAACGGCGGCGGCACCGGCCAGCGCTGCTCCGGCACTTCGTGCAGCGAAGCGAGCACTTTGTCCAGCGCTTCGGACGCGCCCTGCAATTCGGACGGCACGGGAATGCGGCGATCGTCTTCCATCAGCTCGGTCTCGGCCATCCACAAACCATTCGGCCTGCGTTCGCTGGACAGCACATGAAAGCGCGCGCCGCCGCGGCACACCACCTGCAGCAAACCCGGCGCAGAAGAAGCGCTCTCGTGCACCGACGCCAGCGTGCCGGAAGTGACGAAACGCTCCTGCCCTTCCGGCGTGCGCACCTCGCCGCCATGGGTCAGCAGCACCACGCCAAACGGCGTGCCGTCGGCGATGCAGCGGCTGATCATGTCAAGGTAGCGCACCTCGAAAATCTGCAAGGGCAGCACACCGTCCGGAAACAGGACAGTGCCAAGTGGAAACAAGGGGAAGGTCAACGTCGCCATGCCCCATGATGACAGAAAGCGCGGCCCGAGACGAGCACGATTCTACAAACCCAGTTGCGCCAGAATGTCTTCCTTCAATTGCTGCAGTGCGGGACTGGACAGCTTGCGCGGATGCGCGTGCTTCACGTCGAAGCTGGCCTGGATCGTGGTCGGACGCGGCGACAGCACCAGGATGCGGTCGGCCAGATAAATTGCTTCTTCCACGTCGTGGGTGATCAGCAAAACCGTGTGGCGTTCTTCAGCGAGGATGCGCAGCAGTTCGGTGCGCATGCGCAGGTTCATCAGCGCGTCCAGCGCCGAGAACGGTTCATCCATGTACAGAATTTCCGGCTTGACCACCAGCGCGCGCGCCAGCTCCACGCGCTTGAGCATGCCGCCCGAGAGCGCGCGCGGGTAGGCATTCTCGAAGCCTTTCAAGCCGACCATGGCCGCATAATGATCGGCCAGAGCGGCCTTGTCGCCGTGGCCATTGCCGTTCAGGCCGAACATCAGATTCTGCTGCACCGTCAGCCAGGGGAACACCGAGCCGTGCTGGGAAATCACGATGCCTTTCGGGCTAGGTTTGTGCGCCGGCAGGCCGTCGATCATGACGGCGCCGCTATCGGGCTGCTCGAAGCCGGAGATGATTTTCATGAGGGTTGATTTGCCGCAGCCGGAAGGACCGACAATGGCGACGAACTCGCCGTCGCCAATCGACAGGCTGACGCCGCCCACCACCGGCAGGGCCGCGGCGCCGCTGCCGAAATGCTTGCGAATATCGTTGACGACGATCTTAGCGTCCATAGCGCCACCTGACAGATTTGAGTTTTTCGAGCAGGCGCATGAGGCCGTCGAGCAGAAGGCCGATCAGGCCAATGAGGATCATGCCGGCGATGACCAGGTCGTAGCGGTTGCCCGCGTTGCGCGAATCGATGATCAGGTAACCCAGGCCGGAACGCAGCGCGATCATTTCGGCGGCCACCACCACCAGCCAGGCCACGCCCAGGCCGATGCGCATGCCGACCACGATTTCGGGCAGCACCGCCGGCACGATCACGCGCCGGAACAGCGTGGCGCGCGAGACGCCGAAGTTTTCGGCCGCGTGCAGATAGCGCCGTTCGATGGTGTGCACCCCGGCCGCGGTCTGCACGATCATGGGGAACACGGCGGCGATAAAGATCAGGAAGATGGGCGAGATATCGCCTACCCCGAACCACAGGATGGCCAGTGGAATCCAGGCGATTGGCGAAATCGGACGCAGAATCTGGAACAGGGGATTGAGGGTGCGGTACGCCCCATCGACGCGCCCCATCCACAAGCCGGTGGGCACCGCCACCAGCACCGCGATCAGAAAGCCGGTACCGACCCGGAACAGCGAAGCGCCGATGTGCTCCCACAGCGTGCCGTCTTCGGCCAGCTCGATGGTGCCGGTGACGACCTGCCAGGGCGTCGGGAAAATCAGGCTGTCGGTCTGCACCACCACGGTCCACCACAGTGCGATCAGCAGCGTGATAAGAACCAGCGAGGGCAGCGCGTGTTTGAGTTTTTGCATAGGCCTTCAGTAAGTGCGGATGGCATGCGCCAGTTCGCCCAGGCGCCATTCCAGGCGCGCCAGGCCCGGATTGGGCAAGGGTTCGACAATCACCGTCATCTGCCCCGACAAATGGGCACTGCAGGCGAACTGGTTTTCCGACACCGTCTCGAAAGGCAGGCGGAAATCCTGGCCGGGCATGATCAGGACCGGGCCGAAAATCTGCGGCACGGTGTCGCTGTTGCGCAGCAGGAGCACATCGCGCACGCCGAGCGTGAGGCGGATTTTCGAGGGCAGGATTTCGACCTTGTCACCGGCCATGCGGCGCGCCCAGGTCCCTTTCGGAATCTCGAACAGCTTGTCATGCGTGGCCACATGCAGCGGCGCGAGCATGGCCCACAAGAGCGTGCCCAGAACAATGGTGACCAGCGCGCTGAGCGGCCAGTTGCGGCGCAAATAATCCATGGCCGCCTAGTCCTGCAGCAGCAGCCGCAGGTCGTGCACCATGTCGTCCGCCGGACGGCCGAACGGCATCAGCGCGCGCTGCATGCCTTTGCGGTCGATGAAGTACAGGTAGGAGGAATGGTGCATCGTGTAATCGGTTTTGCTGCCGTCCACCGCGCGCCGGGTGGCGCTGATGCCGTAGCTTTTCAGGACCGCGTCGATCTGCTGCCCGGTGCCGGTCAGGCCGGCGATGCCGGCATCGAACGGCGCCAGATAGCTGCGCAGGCGGGCCGCGTCGTCGCGCGCCGGATCGACCGTGATGAACACCAGCTGCACGTCGGCGCCGGCCGCGCCCAGCTTCTGGCGCGCCTGGGTCAGCGCGGCAAGCGACACCGGGCATACGTCGACGCAGTGGGTGTAGCCGAATTCCAGCACCACCACCTTGCCGCGATAGTCGCTCAGGCGGAACGGCTTGCCGCCGGCCGATGGCAGCACGATCTCGGGCGCGGCGCGGGGCGGCTCGAACACGCCCGCTTTCAGGGCCGGGGCTGGCGCGCCCTGGCAAGGCGCGGCGAACGGGAGCAGAAGCAGGAGCAGGGTCAGTGCGGCAGCAGGCAAGCGTGTCATGGATTCCCGTTTCAAACTGCGATCGCGACGGGCGCGATATTCTTGACGAAGCTCTCGTCGACATAGGTGCTGTAGGCAACCGGCCGCTTGAGCGTGCCGGCCTCGATCGACAGCTGCATCAATTCGTCGAATTCGGCGCGGATCATGCGCAGGTCGCCGTAGGTGACACGATCGGCCGGATTTTCCATCACAAACTTGAGCACGTTCGGATCCTGATTGAAGTACTTGCGGCCGGACGCGATGGCCACCGCGCGGGCGCGGTTGGCGGGACCGGCGTCGAGCCAGTTGCCGGCCGCCTGCACGTGATTGACCAGCGACTGCACCAGCGGGCGGTTGGTCTGGATCAGTTCTTCGCGCACCGTCAGCACGCAGCAGATGTAGTTGCGCCATTCGTCGCGCGTCATCGACAGCGGGCGCGCGTAGCCGGCGCGCTGGGCGGCGGCGCCGAATGGCTCGCCGGTGCAATACGCATCAACCGCCTTGGCGTACAGCGCGGCCGGCATGTCCGGCGGCGGCATCTCGATGATCTGGATATCCTTCGGCGTCATGCCTTCGCGCGCCAGCATCTTGCGCAGGAAAAGGAAGTCGACCGCGAAGCGGCTGGGAATGGCAATGCGCTTGCCGCGCAAGTCCTTGAAGCTCTTGTTGGCCGAATCGGTGCGCACCATGATCACCGCACCGGAGCGGTGCCCGAGCGAGACAATCTTGAGCGGGATGCGCTTGTCGCTCAGGTCCATCACCAGCGGCGCGAGCATGTAGGCCGCCTGGATGCGGCCCGTCATGAGCGACTCCTTGATCTCGGGCCAGCCGCTGTATTTGCTGTATTCGAAGGAAGGCGGCAGACCGGCGCGCGCATTGGCGGCAGTTTTGGCGACGCAGGCGAGCGGCAGCGTCAGGTTGCAGGTGACGGGCAGACCGCCCACGATCAGGGGATCGCTCTTGCTGTCGGCCAGCGCCAGCGATGGCACGGCCAGCGGCAAGGCGCCGGCAAGGGCGCCCTTGAGGATCTGGCGGCGGCGCAGCAGGGTCGGTGGCGTCATGGTCCGTCGGTTCGCGTGGGTAAATGGCGCCAGCAGCGGGGCCAGGGAAAAAGCCGCTCAATTGTACACGCAGCGGTGCCGATTGGGAGCGTTTCCGCCGCTAGCGATAACGGCCCAGAATTGCCTTCACGGTGCCGTCGTCCAGCAGCGAATTGATGGCCTGGTCGATCTCGGCGAACGGCACCTCGCTGCGCCGCGAAAAGGCGCACTGGGCGGTGAAGGAGGCAATCACCAGATCGGGCCGCAGCTTGAGCGCCTGGTTGACCTTGCGCTGGTAGCCCAGCGTGGCGCGGCCCAGCACGGTGTGGCGCGCCCCGCCCTGCGTCATCTTGCGCAGATTGTCTTCCATGGTGCGCGAATCGAGACGCTGGAAGCGCAGCCCCAGGACCTGCTCCACGCGCGGATAGCGGTAGCCGGCCACGGTGCCGACCGGGCGGTCGCGCAGGTCGAGCAGGGAACGCACCACGGGCGCGTCGGGCAGCGAGGCGACCAGTTCGGCGTCCGGGATCACCGGACGGCTCCAGTGGAAGTCGCCATCGATCCAGAACGGGCGCACGTAGCAGATGCCGTCGGCCTGGCCCGAGGCGAGCGCCGCAGCGACCTGATCGCCTGCTACACTGAGATAACTGGCACGGCGGCCAATGCGCTGCGCGATCGCATCCCCCAGCTCCTTGAGAATGCCGCCACTGAGGTGATCGTTCTGAAACTGTGCCAGGGGCATGGTCTGGTTGCGCGGCGCGATCATGCGCAGGGTGCCTTCAGCGGCGCAAGCAGCGCTGGCGGAGTACAACAATGCAAGGGCGACAATAGTACGCTTCAGCATGTTTGACGGGGCCTGTGGGTATTTGTGCAACTGCATAAATGGTAACACCGAGAAACCACATCGGACACGTTTTTCAGCGTCTAAATTTCCCGGATGAAATACAATACCGATTTCCAGCGAATTAACACTAGTTGCGAATGAACTACGTCCTTAAAATCGTCGTCCCGCCAGTGCCGCCGTACAACCATGATGCTTATGGGTTTGCGGACAAACTGCTGCGCGATTCAGAAGGCATGGTCCCGGCGCCCCGCCTGATCCAGTTTCATGACGCAATTACAGAACGCTTCCCCTGCGCCTCGACCGGCGCCTATCTGAACGACGATACCGTCCAGTGTCCATGGGGCCACAATCCGCTGATGGATTGCTTCGCCGGCGACATCGGCATCATCAGCGTGACTTGCCGTAACGTTGAAGTGATCCCCTTCCTGCTGCGCCGCGCCGGTGCGCTGGCCCTGACCGTGATTGACGAGCAGGCCGGCAAGGTGCACCGCCCGGCCACGTTCTGCCTGACGCTCGACAGCATCCAGAAACTGGTCGACCAGGATGCGATGATCGAAAAACTGATGCCGCTGCTCAAGCGCGACCGCGACGAAGTGCTGATCATGCTGGCCACGCCCAAGGCCGTGATCCGGCGCCGGCTCGACCATGTGAGCGCGCAGCGCCTGGCCAAAACCCTGGACTTGATCGGTTGCAATTGCACGGTCGAAAAAGAGCTGGCCGAAGACGGCATGACGATCCCCATCAGCGGACCCGGCGCGCGGGCAGCGCCAATTCCCAGCACCTATCTTTCCCAAAGCGACCCGATTGACGACGAACCGGTGCGCCGCCGCGTGTCCGTGCTGGGCCGCTTGTGGGAACGCCTCTCGCGTTCCCGCGTTCAGCAGTGGTAAACAGACGTCCTTGAGCTAAATCGGCCCGGCCTGCCAGGCCACTTGGTTGTTCGTAAGTACTCCCGTTATAATTAATGCAACAGGAGACAGGTACTTATGAATATTCCACGCCCACCCGGTCCGCGCGACCGCTTTTTCGGCCTGAGCCTGCTACGCGGCATGGCGCGCGACTACCTTGGTTTCTGGGGCCGTGCGCAGCAAACCTATGGCGACAGCCTGTACGTGAGCGTGGCCGGCCAGGGCACCTATTCCTTCATGGACCCGGACCTGATCCGCGAATGTCTGGTGGAAAAGGCCGATGCTTTTGTGCGCTACGAACATCACATGAATGTGCTGCGCCAGGTGCACGGTGAGAGCGTGCTCATCACCGAAGGCGAGGTCTGGAAAAAGCAGCGCCGCACCCTGCAGCCGGGCTTCAGTCCCAAGCGCTACGAAGGTTACGCCGAGCAGATGGCGGAAGCGGCTGAATCGGTGCTGGACAAACTGGTGAGCCACCAGGGCCGCGCCTTCGACTTCGAGCAGGCAATGAACATGCTGGCCATGGACGTGATTTTGCGCACCATGTTCAGCGCGCGCGTGGAACAGGATACGGCCGACATCGAGCACGCGGTGTGCCTGCTGAGCGAGATTGCCTACGACGACATGTTTTATCCGATCTCGCTGCCGGACTGGCTGCCGATTCCATCGAAGCGGGCCAAGCGGCGTGCCATGCAGCTGCTGGACGACCTGATCTGGTCGCATATCCGGCGCCGCCGTGCCAGTGGCGAACAGCACAACGACTTGCTGGGCATGCTGTTGACGGCTGCCGACAACGAAGGCGATGGCAGCCTGCTGTCGGACCAGCAAGTGCGTGATCAGCTGATGACCACTTTTTTGGCGGGCCATGAAACCACCGCGGCAGGCCTGACCTGGGCTGGCTGGGTGCTGGCCTCCCACCCCGACATCGCCTTCAAGGCCGCGGAGGAAGTGGACGCGGTGCTGGAAGGCCGCACACCCACCTTTGCCGACATTGCACGCCTGCCTTACCTGGGCCAGGTGGTCAAGGAAACGCTGCGCCTGTACTCCCCTGCCCCAGGCGTATTCATGCGCCAGGCCGCGCAGGATGTGCAGATTGGACCCTGGCTGCTGCCGAAAGGTTCGCTTGTCACGCTGCTGTCGAGTCTGGTGCAACGCGATGCCCGCTGGTTTGCCGATCCCGACCGTTTCGATCCGGACCGTTTTGCCCCGGAAGCGGCGCGCCAGATTCCGCGCGGCGCCTATTTCCCGTTTGGCACCGGTCCGCGCGTTTGCATCGGCATGAGCTTCGCCTCGATGGAAATGACCCTGATTCTGGCCATGCTGCTGCAGCGCTACACGCTGCGGCCCGGCCCCGGCCAGGAGCAGCCCGGCATGCGGCTGCAGGTCACCATGCGCCCGGAAGGCGGGCTCCGGCTGATGCTGGCAAAGCGCGCGCAACGCCCGGCGGGCCCGGCCACGCCGGCCAGCACCTCCGGCTGTCCTTTCCAGCACGCATGAGCTGAACCACGCGCGAGCTGAGCGGCCTTCGGACAAGCGCGGGCCTGCCCAGGCCGCTTAAAGCGTGGCACAATCGCGATCTTGTCGCAATATCACCTCATTTCGCGCTCAGCGCCCGCACTCATGGAAGAACCACGTATCGTCATCGCCGGGGGCGGCGTCTCCGGCCTGTACTGCGCCACCCGCCTGGCCGAAGCCGGCCACAAAGTACTGATCCTGGAAGCCTCTTCGGACCGCTGGGGCGGCCGCATCGAAACCGAGGACATGGATGGTTTCATCGCCGAATACGGCCCGATGCGCTTCGAGCCCACCTTGCAGCCGCGCTTTGCCGCCTTGTGCGCCGAGCTCGGTGTGGGACTGGTCGATTTTTCCGGACCATCGGCGGAAACCATGAGCGCGCCCGATAGTGAATTGCCGGCCGCCGAACAGGGACTGAACTCGCTGCAACTGCTCAAGCGCGGCATCATGCTGGTGATGGGGCGCGATCCCGGTGACCAGGCCTGGATCGACGGCCTGAGCGAAGACGACTACATGCGCTTCCGCAAGCATGCCCAGCTGCACGGCCAGCCCTTGTGGGCCACCGGGTTCTGGAACGCGTTGTCGGCGCAAGGCGTGCTGAGCCACCGTGCGCTGGTCAAGCTGCGCGACACCGGTACCTTCTATCACATGATCCCGGAGAATCTGAATGCGATCGAATGGATCATCTGGTGGCTGCGTGCACTCAAGACTGTGGGGCAAAAGCTGGCCAGCATCGAAGGCGGCTCGGCCAAGTTGACCGAAGCGCTGATGGCCAAGATCCACGCCCAGCCCAACATCACCCTGGCGGGCGGCCACACCCTGCTGGGCTTTCGCCCGACGGGCCTGGGCCAGGCCACGCTGGAACTGGACGTGCGCACCAAGAACGGCACCATCAAGCTGCACGCCGCGCGCCTGATCCTGGCGCTGCCGCGCGTGCCGCTGGTCAAGCTGGCAGCGCACCTGCCGGAGCATATCGCCACCCATCTGGATGCCGTGAATGGCTTCCCGATGCTGAAGATTTTCTTTGTCAGCAAGGCGCCATGGTGGGATTACGACCAGCCCCCGCAGCAGTATGCGAACTGCCTGCCCACGCGCGAAGTGCATTATTTCCGCCGTCCCCAGGAGCAGGACAAGGATGGCCACGGCATGATGATGCTGTACATGGACCGGCCGTCGACCGAGTTCTGGCGCCATTACCTGAGCGAACCGGACAAGCACGACCGCGCCGAGGTCGACCAGGATGCCCGCATCGTCGACGCGTTCGCCCTGTTCGTCGCGCGCGACGTCAAGCGCTCGCTGGAAAACAACGAAACGCATTTGAAACTGAACGCGCACTCGAAGCTGGTGTTCAGCGAACAGACACTGGCCGAGGCCACCGCCTATATCAAAAATTCCATCATCACCTACGGCATCCGCGACTGGGCGCGCGCACCGTACGGCGCGGCCAACCACGGCTGGCAGCCGGGCGTGCGCTCATGGAAAGTGATGGATTCGTTCAAGGCCTTCGACTTCGGCTCGGGCGCCAAGAACGTGCACATTGTGGGCGAAGCGTTTTCGGATTACCAGGGCTTCGTCGAAGGCGCGCTGAACAGTTCGGAACTGGCGCTGGCCGCCATCAAGGCGCCCGCCGGCACGGCGCTCAGCGCCGAGTTGCCGCCCGTTCTTTCTTGAACGCGTCGAAACGCAGGTCGAGGACGCGCGCAATCCTGGCGTAATTGTCTCAGGTGTCGGCCACGCTGCAGAAATTATCGGCCGTGTCGTCGTTGATGCCCATGGCCTGCATGTAGTCCGGTCCGTAGTGGCTGGCGTAATACGACGCGGCGAACGCCTTGCCCAGCTCGCTCAGGTCGCAGTCCATCAATTTGCAGTCAAGCTGATCGACCACGAATTGCGCACCGGTGATCTGGCGCGCTTTCAGCTGCGCCAGTTCATCGCCATGGCGCGCGCGATGGTCTTCCGACACCAGCTCGTGCAGAATGATCCAGGCCATGAACATGCCGATGTGGGTGGCGCCGGCTTCGTTTTCCAGCGTATCGGTTTCGAAATTCAGGAAGAAGTATTCGGCGTCGTCGTATTTCATCGCGCGGACCTAGGCCGGTTTGAGCTGGCTGAACGAAAAGCCGATCTCTTCCAGCGCTTTGGCCGCACTGTCCAGGCCGGCAAAAACCTGCGGCTCCAGATTTTTAACGTCGAGCAGCATGCCGGCATCGCCTTTGGCGCCAAGCAGACGGATGTTCCATTGTTTCTGGCTCATGGGCACGCGCACCAACAGCGCGCTGCCCAGACGGCCGGCGGAAAAATCGCGCCGGGCTTGTTCCATGGTGCGGTTACATTCGATCATTGTGCGTCGCGATTATCTCTGGCCTGCAGGGATAGCGATTCTAAACCGAAATCTCCGTGGTCCGGAAATTGGGCGAAGCTGCTACAGCCAGTCGTTGGGCGGACGGGAGCTCGTCCACTCGCTGTAGACGGTACCGGTGAATGTGCCTAAACGATCCGACTCGGGCGTCGGCAAAATTTGCAGGCGCGCGCGCAGCCGCACGGCTTGATCCCGCCAACCGGCTTGTGCCAGTTGGTCCTGATCCGCACCCGCCGGCCCCCACCAACCGTCATGCAAATCAACGCTGAGCTCGGAACTTTGATGGGGCGCCACATCAAAATAGTCGGGACCATTCTTGGTCCACTCGCGTGGTTTGTGGCTGATCGTGACAGGCGGAACGTCGTCACGCACCAATTCAAACGACAAGGCGTCCCAACCCCAGGAATTGTGCCATTCCCAAAGCCGCAGTGCCTGATCGGAGGAATTGACGATCGTCAAAACCAATTGCGCACCTTGGATAGTTAATTTCAGTGTGATCCCGGATGACATGTGTGGCCTCGCTCAGTGAACCACGCGCCCAGCTCGTGGTCTAGACATTCCAATCAATGGCAACCGAAGCAGGCGTCCCAATTTCGCTCCCGGACACCGTATCAACCGCGCGCAGCTCGAAACTCCATTTGCCCGTCCGCGAAGCGGCCGCAACAGGCTTATCCTCGCCTACAAACTTTGCGCCATTGGCACAGTCTTTCACGCCCTTCGCATCCTCGTAATGATTGATACTGACGCACTCGGCGTGGCCGCCACTACGGTGCCCGTAGCGCTTTCCTGCCGGGTCGCGATCCTCGTACCAGGTGTCGCCGGGGAAGGAGGCCGCCGGGTCCCATGCACCCGTTCTGGGCGAGGTTTCGGCGGCGGTCCACTTGATGTACTGCCTGATTTCCCCCACAGAAGCATCAATACCTTTCGCCGGATCATGTTTGAACTCGGCGGCCATTTTGAACGATGCTGTTTTCGTGGTGCCGGACTTGGTCGCCTTGACCGTGCCCGACGGCGTGTAAGTGGGGCCGCTCTTGAGCTCTGCCTTCTTGGCCGGCACCCCCGCGTCTGCTGGCGATGCGGGGGGCGCTACGCCAGCATCGGGGCCCGCCGTGACGCCTGCATCGGGCAGCGTCACCTCCTCGGCCAGCGGCCCATCGTCGGATACTTTGGTGCGATCAAGCGACTGGCGTTCGTGCGCCGAGCACGAAACGCAAGCGGCCGAACTTGCCTTGGCTTTCACCGACTCGTGTTCGCGCGCATTGTCGCCCCCTCCGACAGTCAGCGGAGGAAGGCTGAAGCTTGACGAAGGCTGCGTGGGCCGGTTCGGTCGCGACACGGGGATCTTGCTGAAATCCCAGGAGGCACCATGCATTGCGGCTGGGGACGCCATGTCCTGCTGTCCAGCGCTTTCGCCCTTGTGGGCGCCGCTCTCCTTGCTGGGCAGGGTGTGCGAAGCTCTCTGTGCCAGAAGCCGAAGCGACGCCTGGTCTCCGGTCGTGCGCTGCGTCTGGTGCTTGTCGACCTTCGAAGCAAACATGGCTACCCCCACATCATCAAAATGGTTTGGTGAGAAATACTAGCATGCCGAATTCTTTTGCCTATGCCAGACTTGGGATCCGCCTGGCGGTGGTGGAGAATGTGGCGGCGCATTTGACGGCCCGTCAGCCTAAGGATAGATCGCGGCTTGGCTAACAGCAAGCGCGAATACTCGCAGTCGCCGCTTTCGTGAGATTGGTATTGCGCTGGGGCAGATGTTTCAACTTCCGGGCAACAAGGTGGCGCTGCGCATGGTGGCTATATGCAATAAGTTGGGCGTTTTCTGCGCGTGCGCCGCGCTGCCAGGCCTGCAGCGCCAAGCGCGGCCAGGAATAGCAGGCCGCCGCCCGGTTCCGGCACATCGACTGCATCCGAGTTCACTTCCAGATAGGTGTAGCGCGCGTCAAACACCAGGTTGCCGAATGATCTGCCTTCAGGGCGGAGCCAGACAGCGCCGAAAGAGCGGTCGGTGGGCAGAACATGGTACGCGATGTGGGTTTCCAGACGGGGACGACTGGGAATAAACGCGTCCTCAAAGTTGTAGATGAAGTAGCTCATGACTACGCCGCCGGGTACATTGCCCGTGCCAACGCCCATCACCGAATAATCCGCGAATCCGTCACGGCTGTCCGCAGCCCAGTGGATCAATTCGACCGGCACAAATTCACGGTGCAAGGTCCGGTTGTTGATCGTGATTTCAAAATTGACCGGCCCGCTACCCTGGATCTGCGCGTTGTAGACGTCGACGTTGGGATTCGAAAAATCGGTCCGGGGCGGCCGCTGGTAACGAAACGTGGTCGTGAAATCCAGGCCGAACAGACTGGCGCCGATGCGGCCGAACATGGCGGATTTGTCGATTGCCTCGTCGGTGATCGTGCCATGCAAAGTGACGCTGATGATGGAGGCCTGGGCGACGCCGTGGCCGGCGGAGAGCAGAAGCAAGCTTGCAAAAAGCCGGGGTAGCATGCTGTTCCTTTCAAAGGTGCCGGACGGTCCAGTCATCTTACGTGAAAAAGAATAGCAAAATGGTATTTGGTTAATATTGTCACGAATTTACGACGCCCCTGCACTGGCGTCCCAGGCTTCACTGGACCAGCAGATGCAATTCAGTGGCCGAATGCTTCCGTTCAGCGAAAGGCACCAGACTGCCAGCTGAGCGATATACTGTCCACTTGCGGCTTACTGCACGAAGGGCCGAGATCGGCTACGAGCGAACCTTCAACGATAGGGAAAACGAATCATGCAAACGCGTCTTGCCTCTTGCAGTTGCGGCCAGCTCACCGCCCTGACGACTGGCGACCCGGTGCGCATCTCAATCTGCCACTGCCTTGCGTGTCAGCGTCGTAGCGGCGGCCCGTTCGCCGAGCAAGCGCGTTTTTTGCGCCCGGATGTGACGGTGGCCGGACATTCAACGAGCTATGTGCGCACAGGCGACGAAGGCACGAGCGCGCGGTTTCATTTCTGCCCTGTGTGCGGCGTGACCGTCTATTACGTACCCGCTGAAGTCGAAACGTGGATCGCTATTCCGGTCGGCGCGTTCGCCGACCCGACGTTCCCGGCGCCCACAGTGTCGGTCTACGAAGGACGGATGCATCGCTGGGTTGTACCGCCCGCTGGCGCGGAACACTACACGTAACCCTTTCGAAGCCACACTGCGCCGCATCGGTACAGCGAGCTTCCAGACCGCCGCTCCGCCGTTCTTGGATTGGAAAACCAAAAAAGGCTTACTGGCAATTCCAGTAAGCCTTCTTGTTTTTAATGGTGGGCCTCCCGTGAGTCGAACACGGCACCAACGGATTATGAGTCCTCAGAAAAACCATGACAAAACAATCAGTTACCCAGAAAATCGTTCCGCAAACTGATGTCTCGTGTATGGTCTTTCCCCCAAGTTTGGCAAGTTCATGCAGTCTTTTTGCGGAACGATCTTGGACCTAAAATTCTTAGTCTCAAAGCATGTCGACTTAGCATGTGAGTTCGTTAAGTCATCGCTGAGAGTCCGCGCTCATTCGCGCGAGCAGAGCTGCTCCCATGAATAGCACGCGAAGTGCGCTGTAAAACAAAATCGTCTTCAAGAGAAAGGCCCAGTGCGCCTTCTGGACATTCCCGCCGGGCGTATCTCCAAGGCGCACTGTCAGGCGATCGTTCGCACGTGGCTTGACACGCATCTACCGCCCGTTGTCCTACGTAGTAAAAGGTCTGACAATGAATATATTCATTTAACATGCACCTCGCCGAACTTGCCAGCGGTGGCAAAAGCACCATTAGCCGAACTTATGCGGCAATAGTGTTCAGTCAGGCTGATGCCCTCTAGCCTTTGACAATGCGTCCTCGATCGCGCTCCGAATTTGTCTCAGCCTACTTAAAATACTCCTATTGTCAAAAATAACCCAAGCGTGGGAACGCTCTGGATATTCGCTCGTTCGGGCGAAAATTTCTAATATATGATTTTCACCGTATTTATAAATCGCAATGTCACCGTTATCAGAGTTCCACGCAGATGCGCGGAACATCTCGTCATATTTCCGCTCATCTTCTTCTGTAGCGGAATCGTGCTCAATTCGACTCCAATATCCTTTCATCCAATTCCACCACCCCCCAGGTTCGAAAATTCGTTCACCGTTACAAATCAATCCAGGCGAAGCGATCGCTTCCTCTAAGAATTTAGAATCCTCAAGGAAGTTTCCAGGAAACTCGGCCGCGTCGATGAGCGTTTTTGCACCGCCTATTTTCACCCACGTTAGAACGACTGCAAAAAAGAAATCACGGCGACCTAGCGCAAAAACGGAGGAATACTCCACAGAACGTTGGATGTCTAAATCAAAAACGATTTGAAAATCGCCAAATTCGAGTTCGAATATATTGGTCAATTTTGACATTATCTAGGCTTTCTTGGCCAATTAGGAAAATCTGCATCACGGCCAGCTCTCCATTGGTCCGGTGTAAGATCTTTTACAGTCACTACGTAAGCATGCCAAATGCGGTCGCATCCCCGAGTTTCGGTAAGCCTATAAACAATCAGCTCGCCTGCGGATGGATCAGATGCCATACGCATGCGCGGGCCGACCGGAACAGAAAGTGCAAGCAATACATTTGGATTGGTCGGCTCACGCGAAATCGGTCCCCGAGGGCCGCCCCGGTCACCTCCACCATGCTTGCCGGAATTCGCCTCGTAAACGTCTCGGAACACAAGGCATTCACATGATTTCGTGAGCTCAGAAATTCCCCGTTTGATTGCATCTTGACCTTGTGGTGAACTGAGAATCATGGAAGTGATTACGACACCTCCAACGATTACAAGATCATCGGCCCCGGCAATTAAACCCTTTGGATCTGTATATTTTAGCGGATTTGCGTCAACGTATCCGTAAGTGTTGATACCGCCGTTCAGCCCGATAGGATCACTCTGCAAATACCTGCCCGCCTGCGGGTCATAGTCCCTGTAGTAGTTGTAGTGCAACCCAGACTCGCGATCAAAATATTGCCCAGGGAACCGGTTATTGTAGTTGAAGTTGCCTTTCCCCGACGGGTTCTCGTCGGGCAAATTAGCACCGAACGGCTCGGGATCTGCCGCCCAGACTTTTATCCCCGAATTGTCTACAATTTCGCGCGCCGTGTTGATCTGATCACTGTAAATGGAATAGGCCTGTGCGCCGATCACTCCCACGGGCATGTCGCCTAGGTACACATATTCTTGGGTAGTCGTCACCCCCGCCTTAGTCGCCGCCTCGGAAATCAACTTGCCACTGCTGTCGTAGTGAAACACGACCGTCTCCGTGGGCGTGGTTTTGCGGATGCGCTGGCCAAGGCTGTTGAGCAGATAGTTCACCGTCCCGATCGGCGTCACTGCCGACACCAGGCGTGAGCGAGCGTCGTAAGTCACGGTCACGTTCGGCTTGCTGGTGATGCTTCCATCGGCGTCGGTTGTGATCACCTGGCCGCCTACGGTCGCCAAGCGATTCGATGTGGCATCGTAGGTGTAAGGGATCGCCACTGTGTTGTTTACCTTTTGCGTCCGATTGCCGACCGCATCGTAGGTGTAGGATTGACCGGCTGTCGGCGTGATCACGCTGTTCAAGCGCCCGATCTCATCGTAACCATAGTTGTTGCCACTGGCAGCATTGGCCGCATCCGTAATCGATTTGATGCGACTGGCCGCGTCATAGCTGATCGCCATGGTTTGCGACGACAGTGTGAAGCTGGCTATACGCCCTTCCATGTCATACGTTCGCGTCTGGCTGCGGCCGTTGCCAAATGTGACCGAATTGACAGGACCGAACGGCTGATAACTAACGTGTGTCAGCAGAGCTGATGTGGTGGTCCCCGTGGTCATGTTGATCTGGCTGATGCGGCCCAACGTGTCACGCGTGTAGTCGATATCGCGACCGCTTGGATAGCGCATCCCCGACAGGCGGCCATACGCGTCATAGCGATAGGCCGTCGTGTAGGCCGTGCTGCCAATCGTCCGCGTTTCGGATGCCAAGCGACCGAAGGTATAGTAGGCGTAGTTAATCACGCCACTGGCTTCGGTAATGCTCGACAACTGACCGACCGCGTTCGGGCCTTGGTCGTACACATACGCCACCGTGCTCGCATCAGCGTAAGTAATCAGGGTTACGCGGTTGAGCGCATCGTATTTGTAGGTGGTTTTTTGCTGCTTGGCGTCGGTACGCGTCAGCAGGTTGCCCGCATCATCGTAGGTGTTCACGGTTGCGCCGGTATCCGGGCTGGTCGTTTGCGACAGATTGCCCAGGCCATCAATCGCGTAGACCGTGCTCAGATTGCGCGCGTCCGTAACCTTGGTCAGCTGATCGCGACCATCGTATTCCGTCGAAGTGACCTTAAGATTGGCATCGGTGGATTTGACTTGGCGCGACAGTCCGTCGTAAGTGAATGTGGTCACCTTGCCCAGTCCGTCGGTGACCTTGGTCAGATTTCCATTTGCATCGTATTCATAACTGGCGGTGCTGGGCACCGAAGCGGCGAGCACTGGGCTGACGATCCCGGCAACCACCATGGCCACTGCCAGAACCTTATTTGAGATGCGATTCATTACAGGCCTCCCGTCTGCGATTTCAGACGGCTCAGCACATCGTACTGGCGCGAGATCTGGCGAGCCAGCGTTCCGGAAGGATCGGTGACCTTCTCTTCGATACGTTTACCCATGTTGTCCAAGGTGTAGTGAATTTTGTTGCCAAGCGAATCCTGCACATCGGTTAAGCGGTGTGCGGCATCGTAGGTGTAGTAAGTAGCCGTTTGATCGGGCATCGTTACGCTCAACATCTGACCGACGTCGTCGTAGGTATAGCTCGTGGTCTGCACGAGGCTCGAACCCGCGTCGGTCACGCTAGTGCTTTGCAGCCAGCCGCGCGGCAGATAGCTGAAACGAGTGATCTGACCGTTCGGGCCGGTGATCATGGTTGGTCGGCCATTCGCATCGTAGCTATCGAACGTGGTGACGTGTCCTGCCGGATTGGTCACTGTCTTGATATTGCCGGCAGCATCGTAGGTATAGGTCGTTTTAACGACGACATCGGTACGTGGCCCTGCCTCCGTGAGGACCTGGCCGACGCTGTTGTAGGTGTAGGTCCAGGTGCGGGACTTGCCTGTCAACGCCGCATTAAAACCCTGGCTGCCATTGGCATCAGTGGTCGCCTGGATCGTGCGGCTCAGCACATTGCCATTGGCGTCGAACTCCATTGTGGTCCGCAACAAAGGCTCGGAAACCCGCTTCACGATGTTCAAGGTTGGATGCCATTCGGTCTTGACTGTCCGTGCTTCCGGTTTGCCAACGGCTTCCGTGCGACTAGTTTCAAGGTTACGGATCAGATCATAGACAAACGTTGTAAGGCTCCCGCTGGCATCCTTCGTAGATGTAATGTTGCCTTGATTGTCGAATGCATTCGTTATTGTCGTGGCGGGACTCCCTGCGCCGGGTTTCTGTTCCACCGACTTCATCCGGGCGACATCAGATACCGTGGCAAATTCGTAACGATTGCGGTTTCCAAGCGGATCTGTCACATAACTGGTGGAGGAAGTCCAAGGTTCAACACCGTACTTTTGAACCCCGCCAGCGTGCTCGGTTGAAATGGCTTGCCCTTTCCGGTTGTAGCGATAGGAAGAAAAACGTATCCCATTTTCATCGCTTATACCGGTGAGGGCAGCAGGCAAGTCTGTATTCTCTGTTTTGTCTTGTTCGTTATACCAATAGACCCGCTTCTTCCCACCTGGGTAGGTAACGCTGGTGAGATTACCAACTGGAAAGCCGCCTGCGACAATGATCGCGCTGGGCTCGTCATACGCATAAACAGTTGTTTCGCCATCAGGCGCTGTCATGGTCTTCATTCGCCCCTGCGTGTCGTACGTAAATGACAGCCGATATCCAAAGTTATCTGTTACCGATAGCAGAAGACCCGGGCGAGGAGCGATCGCCTGGGCCGTTTCCACTGTGGAATACGTAAACAATCGGCTGCGCCCGTCTGGTTGCGTAATAGTGCTTACCAGCCCGTTCAATCCGTACAATTCAGTTGAATTATTCTTTGCATTAAAAACCTGCCACCCGACGGCTTGGCCCTGCGAATTAAGCACCTTCGCCACTTTATCGGTGACGTCTGCAAACATTGGCTTCAAGTCTGCTGCTGTGCCAAAGGTGAGCATCCTCCCGTGCCCACGTCGAACCGAAAAATCGTTCGCGGTCCCTCGAGGGAGAAAAGGGGAACAGAGGCGCCGTCGCGCTATAGCACCCACGCCTACAAAGCAAGCGCCTTCAGCCGACGCGGCTGCAGTGGCTGGCGACGTATAATCCACGCCAGTGAACATGAAATTGTGGGTCCATCCACTTTGATCGCTACGGTATGTGCGGACGAACTGAAGCGAATTTGCGCCTCCACCAACGTAGTCAACCGCCGTCTCAATCTTCATCAGCGTTGCTGGAAATATCGGATTGCCGACCGTTTCTTTCGGCCCCGTTGGCGTGGGACAAGTGTCGCAGGGTGGCTGCGCACGCACGGGATCAATCACGCATGATGCGAAATACGTTGGAAACGTCCCTTGCATTCGATTCGATGTGCCATACGGGCATTCATAAGTTAGGCTTGTCGAGCCAGACCCGGTTTCCAAGACACCTCCTGGCGGCGTGTAGTCATACTCAATGTAATAGGCGCCCTTCCCATTTAAAGTCTTAGTATCGCTGGGGTGCGCCACCACACGAAAATTCGAACCGTTTGGATAAAGCCCTTGGAAGTAGGAAACGGCTTGGTCCGCCGACTCCCACTGCGGGGAGTCTCTACCATAAGGGGTATAAAAAACGTGCGCCGCGACATCGCGGTCTGCAGCAACGGAAAACGTCGGTATCAGCAGACCAATGCAATATAAAAAGCCGAGCAAAGCCGAGAGGAAATGATTCTTGATCATAAGATATTTGATAAGGATAGGTGAGCCGCTCTTCGCGCAGCGACATGTGTTTATAGAAACCTAGGGGACCGTAAGGTCGCTCGAAAGATGTGTAGGAAAGGCAAAACTAGCTGGATCCAAGATATATCTCGTTTCCGAAGTGGCCGCTCCGAGAGCGTAACAGTTACCACCAGCCACTCAACGGTTGACTTCGCGTCCGAAGAGACGCATCGTGGTTTGTCTCAACTTGCGCGCTGCCATGTTCCAGCGCGCCCCCACGCGCCTTATAGAAAAACGCTATGTTGTAGGCGTTCGGTTTTCCGTTAGTCATACTCACGCCAGCGGGCGTCTCGATCCTAACGTTAAACCCATACGAGTAAAGCCATTGATAGTATGCAAGTGCGCCTTCGGAACTGTCCCAACGCGACGTGTCTGTATATGGCGGATGATAGAAGATGTTTGGATCAACGCTTCGATCGGCAGCGAACGCTGATGACTGACCAGCAACACAGCCGCAACCCAGCAGGGCGAGCGCGACTGCGTGATAAAAAATTATATTCATGAGAATTAGGTCAACGGGTTAGGGACTCAATTTTTGCGCGTAGTGCACGTCGCGTGGGCAGCAGGCTCAAGATCAAGAACCGTACCGCTGGACAGCAAAATTCAGCCATCGGACTGGTCGCGAAACAAATCTGCCACTGGCAATGTCCGGAACACGGCGTGGATGGTTCAGCGCTAATCTACTGATTAACTAATGTGCAATATTATACCCGGCGCATAAAATTGCACCACAACAATCTAGTTGCCAGCGAAAAAATATCACACGCCCTAGGCTCAAATTGCGCGCCCTATCCACGGCGAGGGTTAATTCGAGCGAACCCGACCAAGTGGAAAGGATAGCGGAGGCCCTTCGGCTTTCATTCGGCCAGCCATGGGAATGGTATTTGCCGACGGCCGGACAAACCGCTCCAATACTTGTTCGATCAAGGAGACAGCGGCCGACCTTTTCCGAAGAAACGGCCAAGCGAGTCACTCTGCGTGAATTCGTATCCCGTGTCGAATAAAGTCGGCAGAGATAATCTTGGGTAGAGAATGGGTGCGACGGTACCAGGCGCCAGGGATGGTGACGGCATGTTTAAGCACCACGCAATCGCTGCCCGCTACTTGTGGCAGGCCCTGCAGCGTTCAGCTGGAGGCGTCACCTTGGTGGACGCAGTTGCCTGCTCACGCAGCGGTGTTTTCAAATGCACGTTTGGCGCCCTAAACCTCAAAAAAATCGCAACTTTGACGTTTTTTGCGGAACAAACCGTTGTAAAAAGAGTTCAGAACTAGGCGTAAGCTACTGATTTTTAAGAAGAAACTGGTGGGCCTCCCGTGAGTCGAACACGGCACCAACGGATTATGAGTCCGCTGCTCTAACCAAGCATGAGCTAGAGGCCCTTTGAGGATTGCGTCGGACGGTGCAGTTTGCTTGCATGCCCGGTTTTGGAGCGGGAATTATACAATAGGCAGGCATGCCCTTGGCTCTTTCGCTCTGGCAAGGCCAGCGGCTATTTTTTGAGAACCACAATCCCGGCCTGGTGTTTCGAGAGCATTACGGTGACCATGCCGACCAGGGCCCGCATGCCTGGTATCTTGAACAGTTTCCCCAGCATGCCGCGCTGCTCGCTGCGATACAGCGCAATGTAAAGGTATTGCGCGTGCGGATGCACGCTGGCGCTGCTAAAGCCCACCTTCTTCGCCGCGCGTTTGATCTTGGCCGGGTGCATGTCGCGCTCGGTAACATCAAACTCGGCCGCCACAGCGGCCGAGCGGCGTGCGTGGCCCCGCCCCGGTTCCGAGGTAATGCAGATGCCGCCCGGCTTGAGCGCGCGGTAAGCGCTGCGCAAGGCGCTCACTTCATCCACGGCGTGGTGCAGGCAATCGAAGAACACGACGACGTCGAACTCCTCATTGAAAGTGAGCGACTCATAGTCGCCACTGATAAACTCCAGATGCTCGATGCCGTTCTGCGCCTTGAGCCGGCGGCCAGCCTCCACCGCTTCGGGCACCAGGTCCTGCCCCACCACGTGAAATCCCTTCTTGGCGAACAACACGCTGGCGCCGTCGGATGCCGCCTTGCACGCTTCGATGCGTGGCGTGGTCAAGGATGTGCTGGACTCGCTGACCCCGCGCGAAGCGAAGGTGCTGCGCATGCGCTTCGGCATCGAAATGTCGACCGACCACACG
>DASWMN010000370.1:0-27307 GCA_036399735.1 Telluria sp.
CTGGCCTCCGATTACGGCGAGCATCAACAGCAGGTTCGCCAGCGGCACCGAGCCGATCAGTAAGTAGTGGAGCAGCGTCGGGGCGGGATCAAGATTGCTGTGACGGAAAACGCCGAGGCCGGCGTGGACCGCCATGGCGAGCACCGGCAACGATATGCCGGCAAGATAAATGAAGCTCGTCTGAAGGCGCCGAAAGCGGGGTGCATGCGGCAGTGCCGGGTCGTCCATATTGATTCCTGGTTCCTGTGAAGGAGGCCATGGTAAGGAATCAGTGTGAAGCCGGCATGCGTTCTGTGTGCGTTTTGGAAACTACTTGGCGGCCCTGGCAGCCTTTTCTGCTGGTGGCAGCGAGATCAGGCGGGTGCCGGCCAGACGGTCGTGCAGGAACTGGCGGTCTTTATCAAACAGGGCAGTCATGGCCCAGCCCAGCATGCCGACGCCGACCAGGGCGGCGGTCTGGCCGCGCGTGAGATGGCGCGTATAACTGGCCGCCAGCGCGGGCAGAATCCAGCCCCAGGCCAGCAGGTAGCGGATGGCCGCATTCTTGAACGGTACCTTGGCGTGGCCCAGCATGACAATCTTGATGCGCCAGGTTTTCATCGCCAGGGTGAAGCCGCTGCCGGTCCATGCATGGATGAAGTACGCGCCCAGCACCAGGAACAGCGCCACCTGGCGACCGTAGAACACCAGTGCTTCATTGTGGAAGGGCGTGGCAATCAGGAGGAAAATGAAGATGCCGAGCGCGGACACCGCCGTGACCAGGACGGCTTCATAAACCAGGCAGATCAGGCGGCGTTTCAGGGTGGGCGTAGGAAGCGGCGACGTACTATTTTGCATTGGGAACTGGTGCTGCCGGCGTGGCCGGTGGTGGTGGAATCACAGCTGGCGTGGCGCTGCCCGGGATGCAGGTGGGACCGGCTGGATTGGGATTGCGCATGGTGCCGGCAGGGCACTGGATCTTCTTGATCGGTGCGATCGCCTTCGGCTGCGTTTTCGGTGGCAGGGCCGTGACCGGCTGCTTTTGTTTTTTAACGGCGGCATCGGCCGCGAGCTTGCGCTTCTGCTCTTCAGGCAGTTGCTGGTACTGCTCCCATTGCGATGCTTTCTGGGTCTTGTCGATCTTTTTGCTCAGCGTGTAATTTTCCCGGGCGACGCGGCGTTCTTCCGGGCTCAGGCGTGTCCAGGCGCGCATGCGTTCCTGTACACGCAGTTGTTCGTCCGGCTTCATCGACGAATACCGGTTGGCAATATCGATCCACTTGGCTTTGCGTGCCGTGTCCAGACGGTCCCATTCCAGCTTGAGCGGATCGAGCGCCAGCCGTTGCGGTGCGCTCAGTTCTTTCCAGAGCGGCTTGTCGGTCAGCACGGGCAAGGCGGCAGGTGTCGCGGCGGTCGCCTTGACCGGCGCCTTGGCGACCGGCACTGCGGCGACAGGCGCGCTGGCCGCTGGTGCAACGGTGGCAGCAGGTGTCTGCGCCAGGACCAGGCCCGCTGCGCTCAAGAGCGCCATGCCGACAGCAGCTTTGAAGCGGACGCCCGTCATTGTGCGCGTTGCTCGAGGTAAGCGTTGAAACCTTCGTCCAGATAGGCGGTCAGCGGCAATTCGTCGGACAGCACTTCAGCGTCCAGTTCGGCGACTTCGGCAATGCGCTGCTGTTCTTCGTACTGGTAAATACCGGCCAGACCCGCCACCAGGGCCAGCAGCGGCACAATCGCGCTCATGCGGCCCAGGAAGGAAAAGGAGAAGAAGGCGCCGATGTGGCCGGCCAGCTGACTGGTGGCGATCAGCACAGGACGATGCGGCTTTTTGCGCGCGACGGCCGCTTTGCGTGCAGAAGCAAGGCGATCCGCTGTCGATGCAGGAAGATGGTCGAGGTGCTCGTTGAGCGCGTGGCGTACTTTGTACGCGAAATTGAGGTCGTCGGCATTCATAGTGTAATTCCCTTGGCTTTTAGCGATTCAGCGAGGGCGTGGGTTGCACGCGAGCAGTGTGTCTTGACGCTGCCCTCAGAACAACCCATTGCTTCGGCTGTTTCAGCCACGTCCATGTCTTGCCAGTAACGCATGAGGAAGGCTTCCCGTTGACGCGCGGGGAGTTTTTGTATCTCCGCGTCGATCAGACTCAGGGTTTGCTGGCGTTCGATCTGGTCGGCGCTGGACTCGGCGGCGGCAGAACCTTCTTCCGCTTCGTACGATTCGAGTATATCAAAGTCTTCCCCGTCATTTTCGCGTTTGCCCATGCCACCAAACAGGCTGACCCAGGTATTGCGAACTTTCTCGCGGCGGAAGTAGTCGAGGATGGTGTTTTGCAAAATCCGCTGGAACAGCATCGGCAGTTCGGCGACCGGCTTGTCGCCGTATTTCTCGGCGAGTTTGATCATCGCATCCTGCACGATATCGAGAGCGGACTCGTCCTTGCGCACAGCGTAAGCAGCCTGCTTGAAAGCACGCCGTTCCACACTTTCGAGAAAATCGGATAGTTCTTTGTCTGTGGCCATGCGCGGGGTGAGGGTGTGGCTTTTCGGAAAACTGACGCATGCTAGCAAATAATGGGCAGTTTTGCATTGAAATTACCGCAATTCGCCCGTTTATTGCGCCGAAATCGGCGAATTTCACCATTTTTTATCTTGACCAAAATGGTGCAGCGCGGTAAGGTATAGAACGCTTTGCAACCCCGAAGCTCTATGGTCAAGTCGAGACCGGCACAAAAAGCCTCCTTCGACATGACGCGCTTTCATATGTAGGCAGTTTGCTCTAACCCGCGCCACAAGCGCGAGAGGTTCGCAGTAACGCTACAGAAACTCACGCCAAACGAGTTGCGTTTAGCGCCGGTTCGTAACGTATCTATGGGTACGTGAAAGATCGACGTGACCGCAGAAAAAGGGGAGCTTGAGCTACTGTCGCGCCACGCGTGTCTCGTTAGGAAAGAGCATCCGATCACCTCCCAATGGGTTTTGAAAGGAATGTATCATGAACAACGAAACAACAGCTCCCATCACGGGCGCTGAGATAGTCGTGCGTTGTCTGGCAGAAGAGGGCGTCAAGCACGTCTTTGGCTATCCAGGCGGAGCCGTCCTCTATATCTACGACGCCATCTTCCAGCAAGATAAATTCCAGCACGTCCTGGTACGCCACGAGCAGGCAGCCGTGCATGCGGCCGATGCCTATTCGCGCAGCTCGAACACCGTCGGCGTTGCCCTCGTCACCTCCGGTCCGGGTGTCACCAATGCCGTTACCGGCCTGTCGACCGCGTACATGGATTCGATCCCGATGGTCGTCATTTCCGGCCAGGTGCCCAGCCATGCGATTGGCCAGGATGCCTTCCAGGAATGCGATACCGTCGGTATTACCCGCCCTTGCGTCAAGCACAATTTCCTCGTCAAAGACGTCAAGGATCTGGCTGCGACGATCAAGAAAGCATTCTTTATCGCCAGAACGGGCCGTCCGGGCCCGGTGCTGGTCGATATTCCCAAAGACATCAGCATGCACAAGTGCGTCTACGACTATCCGAAGGATATCGAGATGCGCTCGTACAAGCCGGTCGACAAGGGCCACTCGGGCCAGATTCGCAAGGCAGTCCAGCTGCTGCTGGCCGCCGAACGGCCCATGATCTACACCGGCGGCGGCGTGATCCTGGCCAATGCGGCGCCCGAGCTGAACAAGCTGGTCGACAAGCTGGGCTTCCCGGTCACCAACACGCTGATGGGTCTGGGCGCCTACCGCGCCTCGAGCGATCTGTTTGTCGGCATGCCGGGCATGCACGGCACGTATGAAGCCAACATGGCCATGCAGAACTGCGACGTTCTGATTGCCATTGGCGCGCGCTTCGACGACCGCGTGATCGGCAACCCGAAACACTTCGCCTCCAACCCGCGCAAGATCATCCACGTGGACATCGATCCATCGTCGATCTCGAAGCGCGTCAAGGTCGACATTCCGATTGTCGGCAACGTCAAGGACGTGCTGATCGAAATGCTGGCCCAGCTGGACGCCGCCGAAGCCAAGCCGAACGCAGCCGGCCTGAAAGACTGGTGGAAGCAGATCCAGGAATGGCGCGGCCGCGATTGCCTGAAATACGCCGATTCCGATCTGGTCATCAAGCCGCAGTCGGTGGTGGAAAAGGTCTGGGACATCACCAAGGGCGATGCCTTCATCACCTCGGACGTGGGCCAGCACCAGATGTGGGCTGCGCAGTACTACAAGTTCGACAAGCCGCGCCGCTGGATCAATTCCGGCGGCCTGGGCACGATGGGGGTCGGCTTGCCCTACGCCATGGGCGTGCAGATGGCCAATCCGGATGCGACAGTTGCCTGCATTACCGGCGAAGGCTCGATCCAGATGTGCATCCAGGAACTTGCAACCTGCAAGCAATACCACCTGACGCCAAAGATCATTCTGCTCAACAACCGCTTCCTTGGCATGGTCCGTCAATGGCAGCAGATCGATTACGGTTCGCGCTATTCCGAGTCGTACATGGATTCGCTGCCGGACTTCTCGATGCTGGCCGAATCGTTTGGCCACGTCGGCATGAAGATCGAAAAACCGGGCGACGTGGACGGCGCGCTGCACGAAGCCTTCGGCATGAAGGACCGATTGGTGTTCATGAACTTCATCACCGACCAGTCCGAAAACGTCTGGCCGATGGTCAAGGCGGGCAAGGGCCTGTCCGAAATGCTGCTCGGATCGGAGGACTTGTAATGCGCCATATTATTTCTGTCTTGCTTGAAAACGAAGCCGGTGCGCTCTCGCGCGTGGTCGGCCTGTTCTCGGCGCGCGGCTACAACATCGAAACGCTGACGGTGGCGCCGACGGAAGACGCGACGCTGTCGCGGATGACGATTGTCACCAGCGGTTCGGACGACATCATCGAGCAGATCACCAAACACCTGAACCGCCTGATCGAGGTGGTCAAAGTGGTTGACCTGACCGAAGGCGCACACATCGAGCGCGAGCTGATGCTGATCAAGGTGCGCGCGGTGGGCAAGGAACGCGAAGAAATGAAGCGCACCGCGGATATCTTCCGCGGCCGCATCATCGATGTCACGGAAAAGACGTACACGGTGGAGCTGACCGGCAACAAGGGCAAGCTTGACGCGTTCATCGATTCCATCGACCGCGCCTCCATCCTCGAAACGGTGCGTACCGGTGGATCCGGTATTGGCCGCGGCGAACGCATCCTCAAAGTTTAGACCGTGCTTGCAAGCACAAACCCCTACACAAAAATTACAGGAAATATCATGAACGTTTTTTACGACAAAGACTGCGACCTCTCCCTCGTTAAAGGCAAGAACGTTGCCATCATCGGCTACGGCTCGCAAGGCCACGCGCACGCACAGAACTTGAACGATTCCGGCGTGAACGTCACGGTCGGTCTGCGCAAGGGCGGCGCTTCGTGGAACAAGGTGGAGCAGGCTGGTCTGAAAGTAGCGGAAGTCAATGATGCAATCAAGGCTGCCGACATCATCATGATCTTGCTGCCGGACGAAAACATCGCCCAGGTGTACAACGAAAACGTCGCACCGAACGCCAAGCAGGGCGCGGTGCTGGCCTTCGCTCACGGCTTCAACGTGCACTATGGCCAGGTTGTGCCACGCGCCGACCTGGACGTGATCATGATCGCGCCCAAGGCCCCGGGCCACACCGTGCGCGGCACTTACGCAGCAGGCGGCGGCGTGCCGCACCTGATCGCCGTGTACCAGGACAAGTCCGGCTCGGCGCGCGATATCGCCCTGTCGTACGCCATGGCCAATGGCGGCGGCCGTGCCGGCATCATCGAAACCAACTTCCGTGAAGAAACCGAGACCGATCTGTTCGGCGAGCAGGCGGTTCTGTGCGGTGGCGCTGTGGAACTGATCAAGGCTGGTTTCGAGACCCTGACCGAAGCGGGCTACGCGCCGGAAATGGCGTACTTCGAGTGCCTGCACGAACTGAAGCTGATCGTCGACCTGATCTATGAAGGCGGCATCGCCAACATGAACTACTCGATCTCGAACAATGCGGAATACGGCGAGTACGTGACCGGCCCTAAAGTGGTGACCTCGGCCACCAAGGATGCGATGCGCCAGTGCCTGAAGGATATTCAGACCGGCGAGTACGCCAAGAGCTTCATCCTGGAAAACAAGGCCGGCGCCCCGACCCTGATTTCCCGCCGCCGCCTGACCGCCGAGCACCCGATCGAAGAAGTCGGCGCAAAACTGCGCGCCATGATGCCTTGGATTGCCAAGAACAAGCTGGTCGATCAGTCGAAGAACTAAGTACCACCGCCACATCGCCCCTGCCTTTGCGCGGGCGATGTGGTGGTAATTTAATGTGGTGGTAATTTAGTGTGTGAAACCGGTCTGCTAATTGTAGAAAATCGCATTCATTTGCAACCGTCAGTATCAAAGCCACGCCGAAGTATGGATTCCGGGTATCTTTCCAGTTAATCAAGCAGCTGTCGCTTGCCATTCACCTGGAGAATCAAACAATGTCCCTCAAAAAAATCGCCATGTTCGCCGCTGTCGCCCTGGCCACCCAGGCGCACGCCCAATCGTCGCTGCCGACCACCGGCACCCTCGTCATCGTTCCCGCCACTGGCGAAGTCACGCACATCAACGATGAAGCGACCGTCAATTTCATGGTGGAAGAGCAGGACAAGGACAAGGCCGCCGCCGCCTCGCGCGTGAACCAGAAGATGAAGCAGAGCACCGACATCGTCCGCAAGGAAGACCCGAAGGCCACGCTCAAGACCATGGGGTATTACACCTACCCGGTCTATCCCGAAAATCCACCCGTGGTCATGAACGCGCCCGAGCAGCCGCTGGCGCCACCGAAGCCACCTAAGCCGGTGGCCTGGCGCGTCGGCCAGTATCTGGAAGTGAAAACCACCACCATCGGCGGCCTGCCGAAAATGACCGCGGCCGTGCAAAAAGTCGCGGCATTGAATGGCATTAATTTCGGCCTGAGCCCGGCGACCGCCAAGCAGCTCGACGACAAGCGTATCGCCGAAACCTACCGCAACCTGAACGAGCGCATCGCCTCGATCGCCAGCGCCATGGGACGCAAGGTCGGCGACGCGACGCTGGAAACGGTCGACTTCGAAGGCTCCGGCAATTACGCTGGCAACCAGTCGTCGGACGCCGCCGGCGCACCGATGATGATGCGCGCGAAGGGCCGCATGCAGGAATCGGCTGAAGTGGCCGAGCCGAGCTTCGAACCGGGCGAAACCACGCTGCAGATGCGTCTGGTCGGTAAAGTGAAGTTCAAGTAACTGATTTTTGTACAACTGATTGATGATTCCGGGTATCTTTCCGGGGATAAAGTTTAGTGGGGCATGTTGCCCCGCACTTTCAACCCGGAGTCATCATGTCTTTGAAAAAACTTGTTTTGCTGACCTTGCTGCCAATCGCCATGCATAGCCAGGCGCAAACCGCGCTGGCAACGCCCGGCACCTTGGTGACTGTGTCCGGGAGCAGTCAGATCAGCCACCCGAACGACCAGGCTACCGTGGTGTTTACGGTCATCGAGCAAGACAAGGACAAGCGTGCTGCCGCAGCGCGCGCGAACCAGAAGATGAAAGAAGGAATCGAGATCTTGCGCAGGGAAGCGCCCAACGCCACGCTCAAGTCGGGCGGTTATCTTGTATATGAAAAGTTCGCAGACCGGGATTCGTCCAGTGCGGCGCGCGTCTCGCTCGGCTGGCGCTACGAGCAGGAAGTGCGGATGAAGACGACCGATCTGGCCAGTCTGCCCAAGGTGGCCGCTGCTGCACAAAAAGTAATGGGCGTGAGCGACGTTATCTTTGGATTGACGGATACGACGATCCGCAGCCAGGATGATGCGCGCATCGCGGCGACTTATCGCAACCTGAACGAACGCATCGCATCAATTGCGGCAGCAATGGGGCGCAAGGTTAGCGATGCATCCGTTGAAAGTGTCGATTTTGAAGGCGCGTCGGCCCTCAATGGTGAATTCCAGCGCGTCGAAGTGACCGGTTCGCGCATTCGCAGCCGTGCCGAAATGGATCGCGCCGGCGCGGAACCCAGTTTCGAACCGGGCGAAAGCACACTCACGATGCGCGTTGTAGGAAAGGTCAGATTCAAGTAAGCACATCGGCTCGCGCAGTCGCCGGTCTGCCCTCTATAATAAGGACGGCAAGACCGCACGACGCGGCACCAACACTTGAAACGGAATTCTATGGCCACCTTCCCCCGACGCAGAAAGCAGGGCGCAGTACCGAAAGCGAAAAAGATTTCGCGCTTCAGCAGGATCGGCCGCCCGAAATTTGACGCCGAAGGCAACAAGGTACGCCGCCGTGGCGTCTACCTGCTGCCGAATGCCTTTACCACTGCCGCCCTGTTCTGCGGCTTCTTCGCCATCATCATGGCGATGAGCTACAAGTTCGAACACGCCGCCTGGGCCATCTTCATCGCCATGATTCTCGACGGGCTCGATGGGCGCATCGCGCGCCTGACCAATACCCAGTCCGAATTCGGCGCCCAGTACGACAGCCTGTCCGACATGGTGTCCTTCGGCGCCGCACCGGCGCTGGTGATTTACGAATGGTCGCTGCATAGCCTGGACCACAAGCTGGGCTGGATTGCCGCCTTTGTCTACTGCTCCGGCGCCGCGCTGCGGCTGGCGCGCTTCAATACCAATATCGAAGTGATCGACAAGCGCTTCTTCCAGGGCTTGCCCAGCCCTGCGGCGGCAGCCATGGTGGCTGGCTTCATCCTGATCATGACCGACTTCGCGCCCGATCTGGACTGGACCCCGTCGACCATGGCCTGGATCTCGTTCGGCGTGACCCTCTTCGCCGGCCTGACCATGGTGACCAATGTCCCTTACTACAGCTTCAAGGACGTGAACTTCCGCAAGTCGGTGCCGTTCATTGTGGTGTTCCTGATTGCGCTGGCGCTGGCGCTGGTGTCGATCGACCCGCCCAAAGTGCTGATGCCGATTTTTGTTTTATATGGTTTGTCCGGTTACGCGGTGTATTTCTGGCGCCTTGCAAAAGGCAAGCCGGTGTCCATCGTCCAGACCGGCGACGAACCACTCGACCCGAGCGAGCGCCGCTAAGTCGTCTGTCGTCCCCGCGAAGGCGGGGGTGAAACGGAGGCGGCTCTCGCAATTTTCTTTGCCTACTGGAGCTGCCATGACCGATTCGAACCGTCTGATCATTTTCGACACCACCCTGCGCGACGGCGAACAGTCGCCCGGCGCCTCGATGACCAAGGATGAAAAGGTCCGCATCGCGCGTCAGCTCGAGCGCATGCGGGTCGACGTGATCGAAGCTGGTTTCGCGGCAGCCTCGCCAGGCGACTTCGAGGCGATTCGCGCCATCTCGGCCGCGATCAAGGATTCCACCGTCTGCTCGCTTTCGCGCGCCAATGACCGCGATATCGCCCGTGCCGCCGAAGCCTTGCAGCCGGCCGCGCGCAAGCGTATCCACACCTTCATTGCCACCTCGCCGCTGCACATGCAGATGAAGCTGCGTATGGAGCCGGAACAGGTGCTCGAACAAGCCAAGATCGCCATTCGCTGCGCGCGCCAGTACACCGACGATATCGAATTTTCGCCGGAAGACGGTAGCCGTTCCGACGAAGATTTCCTGTGCCGCGTGCTCGAAGCGGTGATCGCCGAAGGCGCCACCACCATCAACTTCCCGGACACGGTCGGCTATGCGGTGCCCGAGGTATTTGGTGCCACCATTGCCCGCCTGCGCCAGCGCATCCCCAATTCGGACAAGGCCATCTGGTCGGTGCACTGCCATAACGACCTGGGGCTGGCGGTGGCCAACTCGCTGGCCGGCGTGATGATCGGCGGCGCGCGCCAGATCGAATGCACCATCAACGGCCTCGGTGAACGGGCCGGCAATACCGCGCTGGAAGAAGTGGTGATGGCGCTGCGCACGCGCGGCGACTACTTCGGCCTGCAGCTCGGGATCGATACCACCCAGATCGTCGCCGCCTCCAAGATGGTGTCGCAGATTACCGGGTTTGCGGTGCAGCCGAACAAGGCGGTGGTGGGGGCCAACGCCTTCGCGCATGCCTCGGGGATCCACCAGGACGGCATTCTGAAAGCGCGCGAAACTTACGAAATCATGCGCGCCGAAGACGTGGGCTGGGCCGCCAACAAGATCGTGCTCGGCAAGCTATCGGGCCGCAACGCCTTCAAGGCGCGCCTGCAGGAACTGGGCATCGAGCTCGAGTCGGAGGCGGAAGTGAACGCGGCGTTTGCCCGCTTCAAGGACCTGGCCGACCGCAAGAGCGAGATTTTTGACGAAGACATCATGGCCCTGGTGTCGGCCGAAGACCATGCGCACGAGGGCGAGTACTACCGCTTCGTGTCGCTGGCCCAGCGCTCGGAAACGGGCGAGGTGCCAAGCGCGAAAGTGGTGTTCGCCATCGACGGCAAGGAATACAGCTGCGAAGGCGAGGGCGATGGCCCGGTCGACGCCACCGTCAACGCCATCGAAAAGGAAGCGGCCAGCGGCGCCGAACTGGTGCTGTTCTCGATTAACGCGATCAGCAATGGCACCCAGTCGCAGGGCGAAGTGACGATGCGGCTGTCGCGCTCTGGCCGCATTGTCAATGGCGTCGGCTCCGATCCGGACATCATCGTCGCTTCCGCCAAGGCCTATCTGTCAGGGCTGAACAAGCTGCATTCCAAGGTGGAGCGGGTCAATCCCCAGCAATAATACGATGCTGCGCGGACGGGCTCAGCTCGTCTTGAACACCAGCGCCGCCACCCGCCGCAGCTTGGGCGCCACTACCGGCACCGTGAGCATGGTACTGGCGATGGCCATCAGCAGCAGGGCGGTAAAGGTTGCGCTGGTGATGATGCCTTTATCGAGCAGGATATTGACGAAGATGATCATGATCAGGGCCTTGGTCTGCAGCAGCCAGCCGATGATGGACGCTTCGCCCGGGCCCCATTTCAGGATCTTGCCGGCGGCGTGAATGCCGGCCAGCTTGCCGCTCACCGAGGCGAGCAGCAGCACGGCTGCAGCGACAAACACGGCATAACCGCCGACCGCCCAGTTGGTGCGCAAGCCGGTCGACAGGAAGAACACCGGCATCACCGCCAGCAGCACGTGGTGACGCAGCATGTCCAGCTGCTGCTGGTCGAACCAGTCGGCGTCCATGACCGCACCCGCGAGGAAGGCGCCGACCATGTAATGCAGGCCGGCCCAGTCGGCGGCGAACGCACATGCCGCCAGCCAGATCAGCGCGACGTACCAGCGGTCGCGCTGCTGCAACCAGACCATCAGTTTGCGGAAGGCGAAGGTGGCCACGCCAAACAGGAGCAGGAAACCAAGCTGGCGCCCGACCCGGTCCCAGTCCAGCAGGATCAGGGCCAGCACGCCCCAGATGGCGATGTCGTCAAGACTGGCGTAGCGCAGGATGCGCTGGCCGATCGGCTGGCGCAGCACTTCCAGTTTCTCCATCAGCAAAATCAGGATCGGCAGCGCCGTGACCGCGCACGCCATGCCCACGCCCAGCACGAACTGCCAGTTCTGCGCCTGCGGGCCGACCCAGCCGGCGTAGCCCAGCATGCCAAGCGCCGCCACGCAGCCGAACAGCAGCGGCGTGCCCAGCGCCAGGGAGGCGGCGATCACGCTTTCGCGCCGGTGTTCCCAGGCCTTCTTGAGATCGAGCTCGATCCCGGCGATCATCACGAACAGCATGACTGCCCACCAGGCCACGCCATTGAGCGCAGCGATTACCTGCGGGTTGAAAACGAAGCTGTAGTAGTCGGGGTAGGCGCGGCCCAGTACACCGGGGCCCAGCAGGATACCGGTGATGATCTGCACCACCACCAGCGGCGCGTAATAGTCGGTGTCGGCGATGCGCCAGATCAGATAGGGAACGGTGAAAATGATCAGCATGGCGATCAGATAGATCTCCGTGGTGCCCATGGTGTTGTGCATTGCCTGTCTCCCGCATTGTGTTGTTTGTAGCAACATAGCACAATAATGGAATCGATTCCAATCAGGAATGCTGGCTTACCATTTCTGGGTGGTCGCAGGCTGCTCGTTGGGCGGGCAATTGGTCATTTTCGGCTCGACACGTTTGCTTGGATCGAGCTGGGCCGTGGGGGAGTTGTTGGACTCGTAGGTCATGCAATAGGTGCCGAACGCGGTGGTCACGCGGTAGCGCTTGCGGCCGTACTGTCCGGGATCGATGATTTTGATCTTGGCTGATTCATACCACTTGGGCGGTGCGGCGTCGTAGGCGTCTTCCATCCCCTGGGCCAGGCGCAGCTGGGGCGAATCGACCGGTTTGCTGATGCCCTTGCCGGCAAACTCCTTGCGCAAGTCCTTGTCGAACTTGCCGATGTCGCGCTTGGCCTGCGCCAGCATGTCCGCGGCGCTTGGCGTGGCCGGCGCGGCGGGCGGTGCCGCGACCGGGCGTTCCATCTGTGGCGTTGGCGGGATGATCAACTGGACCGGCGGCACGGCGGGCGCAGCTGGCGCACGCTCGGGCGCGGCGCGGCGCTTGGCCGGCGCGGCGGACGCCAGCTTCGGTTCGGGCCTGGCTTTCGGCGGCGGTGGGGGCGGCAGCTTCACATTGACCCATTGCATGGCCTGAGGGGGGGAATCGGGGACAGGCTTTGTCTGCATGTTGGCGCGCCAGATCCACACCAGCGCCAGGTGCAGCGCGAGTGTGATGGCAATGCCGACATAGCGGCGTTCAGCGCGAATTGGAAAGGGTATGGTGGACATCCACGGGAGTATAGGTGGCTTGTTGTTGTGCCACCTTTGGATGTGAAAAGGCGCGCCAGACGGACCCCGCGGGAGCGTCTGGCGCGCCTTTATGGCGGCAAATGTGAATTAACCGACTTTGGATTTATCGCCGGCGCTGCAGGCCGGATTCGCCTTCAGGCGCTGGGCTTCATCGTTGCCGCGATACAGCGACAAACCGAAGCCAAAGCGGTTCATCCCGCCTGGGAAGTAGCGTCCTTCGCCAACCTGGGCCGGCGGCACATCGACCCGGCCGGCGCCGAATTTGCTGTAGCGTTTGTTGAGCAGCTTGGTCATCATCGACTTGTCGTCATTGCTCACTGCGGTCGGGAATTCGCGCACGATGGTGGTGACGATCCATTCCTGTTTGGCAGGATCGCTCAGGCTCGGCGTCAGGCTGATGCCCACCCGGGTCGGGGTTTCGCCCTCGGCACCGAAGGTGCCAAACAGTTCATTCGATTCGCAGGCCGCGGCGACGCGGGTCAGGATGGGCAAGGCGCCATTGTCGAACTGCTTGTCGTACAAATAGGGGGCCGCTTCGCCCACCACCGGCCAGGTGCCGCGCAGTGCGCGCATGTCATCGTCGCTCAGCTTGCGGGTGGAGGTCAGCTGGACCTTGTTATTGACCTTGAAGGAATTCTGCGCCGGTGCCCACTGGATCTTGGACAGTTCCGCAATGCCGTCCCCTAGGCACAACTCGGCCACGCAGGGCAGGCCCTTTTTTTCCAGTTCCTGGGCCATGCATGGGGCCTGCATCGCAAGCAGGGGCAATGCAAAGGCAAATACTTTGAATGACATGAGTGACTTTCAATGTTGGTGGGAATGAAAGATTTGCAATTACGCCAGTGAACTGCGTATCTTTACGATTTAACGGGAAGCTTGAACACAAGTCAACGCGCGCACCGCAAAAGTGTGACATCTGTTGTTAAATTGCCGAAAGGCAAGTTAATCGCGGTTGGAATCATTATGTTCGTACATCGGATCTGGCCCATTCATCATCATTGTTAGCACGCCGTCATGATTAAAGTGCAGATGCATCATTGAATTCCACACCGCGCTTTCGCGGTAGCGGTAAGACCAGACCTTTAGTTTGGGGATCGCCAGGTAGGACGTTTCGGCCGGGCGGCCAACCGTGCGCAGCACCTCGGCTTGGGTGCTGCGTCCCGGTTTGAGGGTGCCGAACTTGTCGTCGGTGAGTACTTGTTCGAACTGGCGCAGGCGCCCGTCCGGGCCCATGCGTGCCATATAGGTCTGCTGGCCCATGGGCCCTTTGGCATATTCGAGCACTTCGCCGTCGGCGCCGGGGTAGCGCGCCGTCGGCTTGCCCCAGGCCGCTTCGACCTGGGCCGTGGTGGAACCGGGGGCGGGCGGGGGGCGCACCAGGCCGGCGCAGGCGCTCAGCAGGCAGGCCAGGCCGGCCATATGGATGAGTTTAGGCATGAAAACCACCGTAAAACACGAAAAAAGACCATGATGCGCCTCTCGAATCCAATCGGCACTGGCGACACGATACGATTTCGCATATACTTGCGGGTCTGGCCGTTTTGGCTGGTTCATCAATCGAAGTTCACGGTGCGCTGGGTTGCGACTCTTGCACCGCATGTGAAAGGTAATATCATGACCGTAGAAAACATCAACAAAGCCGCGATCATCGCGGACAACGCCCGTGCCCAAAACGACACCGGCTCCCCAGAAGTTCAGGTCGCACTGCTGACCGCACGCATCAACGAACTGAACGGCCACTTCAAGGCCCACCAAAAAGATCACCACTCGCGTCGCGGTCTGATCATGATGGTCAACCGTCGTAAGAGCCTGCTGTCCTACCTGAAGTCGAAGGACGCTACCCGTTATCGCGATCTGATCGCCAAACTCGGCCTGCGCAAGTAATCACTGTTGCGTATTCCAGTTTAAAAACAAATGCCTGCGCAGCTTGCTGTCGCGGGCATTTTGTTTTTGTCGTCCCGTTTTTGTAGGAAAGGCAATCTGTATTGCCTGTGGTGAGGTGAACGACAGCCCCTGAAAATCTGTCGGCAAATAGAAAGGGATTACCCATGTTTAATAAAGTTACGAAAACCTTCCAGTACGGCCAGCATCAAGTCACCCTGGAAACCGGCGAGATCGCTCGCCAGGCATCCGGCGCCGTGATGGTGTCGATTGAAGACACCGTTGTTCTGGCGACCGTGGTTGCGCGCAAAGACGCCAAGCCAGGCCAGGACTTCTTCCCGCTGACCGTTGACTATGTCGAGAAAACGTACGCTGCCGGTAAAATCCCGGGCGGTTTCTTCAAGCGCGAAGGCCGTCCATCCGAGAAAGAAACCCTGACCAGCCGCCTGATCGACCGTCCGATCCGCCCGCTGTTCCCCGAAGGTTATCTGAACGAAGTCCAGGTCATCATCCACGTTCTGTCGGTCAATCCTGAGATCGATCCGGACATCGCCGCCATGATCGGCGCATCGGCTGCACTGTGCGTGTCGGGCGTGCCATTCAACGGCCCGGTTGGCGCTGCGCGCGTCGGCTACGCCAACGGCCAGTACATCCTGAACCCGACCACGACCGAACTGAAAACCTCGGAAATGGACCTGGTTGTCGCCGGTACCGAAACGGCCGTGCTGATGGTCGAATCGGAAGCCAAGCAGCTGTCCGAAGAAATCATGCTGGGCGCCGTGGTCTTTGGCCACGACAAGATGAAAGCGGTCATCGACGCGATCCATGACCTGGTGCGCGACGGCGGCAAGCCGGAAGTCGAATGGGTCCCACCAGCGAAGAACGAGCCGCTGATCGCCCGCGTCAAGCACTTCGCCGATGCAAAAATCGCCGACGCTTACCAGACCCGCGACAAGCAGGCACGTAGCGCCAAGCTGAAGGCCGCCTTCGCAGAAGTGAACGCCGACCTGGCCAAGGAAGCCGCATCGATCGGCGCTTCGGCCCCGGATTCGGCTGAAGTGGGCAACATCCTGTTCGACATCGAAGCCAAAGTCGTGCGTTCGCAGATCCTCGACGGCGAGCCACGTATCGACGGCCGCGACACCCGCACCGTGCGTCCGATCGAAATCCGCACCAGCATCCTGCCGCGTACCCACGGTTCGGCCCTGTTCACCCGTGGTGAAACCCAGGCGCTGGTTGTGGCGACCCTCGGCACCGCACGCGACAGCCAGAAGATCGACGCGCTGATGGGCGAGTACACCGACGACTTCATGATGCACTACAACATGCCTCCGTTCGCCACCGGCGAAACCGGCCGCGTTGGTACGCCGAAGCGCCGCGAAATCGGTCACGGCCGTCTGGCCAAGCGCGCCCTGGTCGCAGCCTTGCCTAACCCTGAAGACTTCAGCTACTCGGTCCGTCTGGTGTCGGAAATCACCGAATCGAACGGTTCCTCGTCGATGGCGTCGGTGTGCGGCGGCTGCCTGGCATTGATGGACGCTGGCGTGCCGATGAAGGCACACGTTGCCGGTATCGCGATGGGCCTGATCAAGGAAGGCGGCAAGTTCGCCGTGCTGACCGACATCCTGGGCGACGAAGATCACCTCGGTGACATGGACTTCAAGGTAGCAGGTACGCCAGCTGGCATTACCGCGCTGCAGATGGACATCAAGATCATGGGCATCACCAAGGAAATCATGCAAGTGGCACTGGCGCAAGCCAAGGAAGCACGTCACCACATCCTCGGTGAAATGCAGAAGGCCATGCCGCACGTGAAGACCGAGCTGTCGGACTTCGCACCGCGCCTGATCACCATCAAGATCAACCCGGAGAAGATCCGTGACGTGATCGGCAAGGGCGGCGCAGTCATTCGCGCGCTGACCGAAGAAACGGGCACCCAGATCGACATCAGCGACGAAGGCGTGGTCACCATCGCTTCCGTCGACGCTGCTGCCGGCCAGGAAGCCAAGCGCCGCATCGAAGAGCTGACCGCCTCGGTCGAAGTGGGCAAGACCTACGACGGCGTGGTGCTCAAGCTGCTGGACTTCGGCGCGATCGTTCAGGTCATGCCAGGCAAGGACGGCCTGCTGCACATCTCGCAGATCGCCAATGAGCGTGTGAACGCGGTTGCCGACTACCTGAAAGAAGGCCAGGCAGTACGCGTCAAGGTCCTCGAGACCGACGACCGCGGCCGCCTCAAGCTGTCGATGAAAGCTGCAGAAGGCGGCGAAGCCGCGCCAGCCGCGCAGTAATTATCAGCGGCTTCGGCCAGTAAAAAACCGCCAGCGCGCAAGCCCTGGCGGTTTTTTTATGCCGCATTCCGCACCATCGCGACCGCCTTCCCGAGGTCGATGTAGTGGCTCTTTGGTGCTGCATTACGGTACTTCTAGCTATTTGGTATCGCTAAACGCGCTCCAAGGCCACAATGGCCGCTTCTTTCAACCGGAGCGCGCCATGCACCACTCGACCATCTTCCCCCTTGTAAACGACATCCATTCCGCCCTGAACGCCACCCGCGTGGCGCGCATCGTCACGCCGCGCAGTGCGGGCGAGATCAGCGCCGCAGTGCGTGCCGCCGGTGCGCTCGGCCTGCCGGTCGCCATCTGCGGCGGCCGCCATGCGATGGGCGGCCAGCAGTTCGGTGAAGGCGCGCTGCTGCTCGACATGAGCGCCATGGACCGCGTGCTGGCCTTCGACGCCGTCAGCGGCCTGGTCGAAGTGGAGGCAGGCATCCAGTGGCCGGCCCTGATCGACTTCCTGGAAGCGAGCAGCGAGCAGCCGCGCTGGGGCATTCGCCAGAAACAGACCGGCGCCGATTCCCTCAGTCTGGGCGGCTGCCTGTCGGCCAATGTGCACGGCCGCGGCCTGCGCATGCGCCCCTTTATCGACGATGTGGCGGCCTTCACCCTGATCGACGCACAAGGCGAACTGAAAGTGTGCACGCGCGAGTGCGACGCCCACCTGTTCAGCCTTGCCATCGGCGGCTACGGCATGTTCGGCGTGATCGTCAGCGTCACGCTGCGTCTCGCGCCCCGGGTCAAGATGCGGCGCGATGTGTCGCTGCTGTCGCTGGACGACTTGATGACGGCCTTCGACGGGCGCATCGAAGATGGCTACACCTTTGGCGATTTCCAGTTTGCGATCGACCCCAACAGCGATGACTTCCTGCGCAAGGGCGTGTTCTCCTGCTACCTGCCGCTCGACCCTGCCACCCCGCTCGATGCCAGTCGCGAACTGTCGCCCGATGACTGGCGCGCCCTGCTGGCGCTGGCCCACACCGACAAGGGCACCGCGTTCGAACACTATTCCAGCTTCTACCTGGCCAGCAGCGGCCAGGTATACTGGAGCGACCGGCTCCAGCAAAGTACCTATCTGGACGGTTACCACAAGGAGCTCGACGCGATGCTCGGACACTGCGGCTCGGAGATGATCGGTGAGATCTATGTGCCGCGCGCGCGCCTGGTCGACTTCATGCGCGATGCCGCAGCCGACTTCCGCCTGCACGGCGTCGATCTGATCTACGGCACCATCCGTCTGATCGAGCGTGACGACGAAAGCTTCATGCCGTGGGCGAGCCAGGGCTATGCCTGCGTCATTTTCAATCTGCACACGCCGCACACGGCCGAAGGCATCGCGGCCACGAGCGCGGCGTTCCGGCGCCTGATCGACCTGGCCATCGCGCGCGACGGCAGCTACTACCTGACCTATTCAAAAGCCGCCACGCTCGATCAGCTGCGCGCCTGCCATCCGCGCTTCGACCAGTTCCTCGAATGGAAGCGCCGCCTGGATCCGCACGAGCGCTTCCAGAGCAATTGGTACCGCCATTACCGCGACCTGGTCGCCGTCTCCAGCAGGGAGCTGGCAGCATGAAAGAGAACAAGCCAAGTAACACCGCGTTGATTGTCGCCGGCGGTCTGCAGCTGGCCACCGACACGCGCGCGCTGGCGCATCTGATGCCGGCCGAGGCAATCGACCGCGGCGCGCAACTGCTGCGCGCGGTCCACCCACGGCTGGCGGCGCTGCTGCGCCAACCCTGGTTCCGCCGCATTGCGCTGCTGGCAGAGCGGGCCACGTTGCCAGGCATCTCGCTCCATTTCGCGCTGCGCAAGCGGCGCCTGCGCACGCTGGCGCACGACGCGGTGCAGGGCGGCTGCCGCCAGGTGGTGGTGCTGGGCGCAGGGCTCGACACGCTGTGCGCGGAGCTGCTTGGCGCTTATGCGCACCTGCGCTGCTTCGAAATCGACCATCCGGCCACGCAGCTGCAAAAGCGCGCGGCGGCCGGGCCGCAGGGGCCTGCCATCGTCTATCTTGGCGTCGATCTGGCGCGCCAGCCGCTGGCGTCCGTACTGGCGCAATGCCCCGCGTTCGAACCCAATGCACCGACCCTGTTCGTGGCCGAAGGCTTGCTGATGTATGTGCCGCTCGATGCCGTGGCGACCCTGTTTCGGCAGATGGCGCAGGCCGCGCCAGAGAGCCGCGTCGCGTTCACCTGGCTTGAACCGCAGGCAGACGGCCGTCCCAACTTCAGCCGGCGCAGCCGCCTGATCGATTTCTGGCTCAAGTTGCGTGGCGAGCCTTTCATGTCCGGTATGCGGCGCGCCGACCTGCCGGGTTTCCTGACCGCCAACGGGTTTGCCCTGGCCTCGATCGGCGACAGCATCGACCAGCTCGGTGCAGCCGAACTGTGCCTGCTGGACGGGGCGGCGCTACCCATGGTCGGCGAGTACATTTGTTTCGCAACTACAACGGAAACGGCCTTGTAAACATGATTGTGCGAACCCTAAGCTGTCAGAATTGCCTGTTTTCATGCAATAATTTCATGTTTCACAAGTGAAAACTTGCCTTCCCGGCGTCAACAATAGGGGTGTTAATTCGTGCCATCGCATCACCAATATGACTATACCCGGCTGCCCGAGCGCATCCAGCGCCAGCTGGGCCGGGCCGTCGCCGACCCGACCTACCGTTTGCAGGAAGACGGGAACCGGCTCTATTTTTACGCAACTCGGGCGGCCGGTGCGCTGCTACTGGCGGGCCTGCTGCTGATGGTGATGTCCGGGCAGTTCGGCACGCCCGGCAAGGACGAGATTTGGTCCAACCGGCAGGTGATGATCAGCTACGCCCTGTTTATTGGCGGCCTTGCTTACATCGGCCTGCGGGTGCACCAGTTCCGCAGCCTCGATCGCCTGTTCGGCTTCCAGCCGACCCAATACCTGTTCGGCTACACCATGATCGACGCGCGCAAGCGGATGCTGACCGTGTTCGACCTGACCCAGCTCAGTGACCTGAAGGTCACCCATCAGCATCTTAACGGGGTGTATACCCACACCGAATTCGTCTTCAAATTCCAGGACGCACCGACCCGCAAGTGGACTGTCAGTGGCAAGCAGAAAGCCGAGCGTTTCTGGGAAAAGGTCAACGCGCTGCAGGCGCAGTCGCGCACTGCTTTCGAGCGCAACGATGTCGCCGCGCTGCTGCGCCTCGATCCCTTCTTCGAGATCCGGCGCAAGGATTGGGTCGCGCCGCAGGGGCCGGAACCCGAACAGCAGTCGCCGGTGTTGCGTCTGCTGGCGCTGCCGCTGGCGGGTGCCGCCCTGATCGCGGCCGTTGCCACGCCATTGGCGTGGGGGCTGCGCAATGCCGCCGCCGACGTCGCGGTCTATAAAAACGCCAAGCGAATGGCGACCGAAGAGGCATACAAGAGCTATCTTTTCGATGGCAAATTCTACCTGGCCGAAATGCGCGCCGCCATCCCGCGCGTCGCCTTTGAAGAAGTACGCAAGAAAAACGCCGTCACAGCGCTGCGCGCCGTGTTGCAACGCTACCCGCGCGCCGGCTTGAATGCGGACGTGGCCAAGGAAATCCACGTGCTGTACCAGAAGGCGCTGGAGAAATTCGCTGCGCAGGCGGCCACCGCCGACCCGGCCCTGCTGCCATCCATGACGCAGCTGCTGCAAGTGCTCGAGCAACGTGGCAATCCGCGTGTCGGCATCCGCTTCGTGCGTCCGACCAACGAAGCGCTGGCAGAAATGGATCGGCGCATCAAGCTCAATCAGGGCAAGGCGAATGGGATGGACATCATTCCGGCGGCCGCCCACTTTGCGCCCAACAGTGCCGCGGTGCGGGAAGCGCGCATCGTGTCCGGTCTGCAGGACGGTTTCAGACAGGTGTTTTCAAGTGATGTCCTGGCGCTCGTGCCAGCGGCCAGCGACGACGCGCAGCTGCCCGCGCTGACCATCCACTACCAGATCGAGCCATCCGGCGCCCTGTACACGCTGGAGAAAACCCAGCGCGGCTTCGTCGGCCTGGTCGCGCGTTTCCAGTCCGGCCTGCAGATCGGTGCTGACGCGCCGGCCTGGCGCTTCGACATGGAAGTCGAGCCACCCGACCATTTCCGCGTGGAGTACCAGGGCACGCCGGGCGAGGTCGCGAAAGGCCCTGCCGACAGCGCGGTGTACGCGATGATGGCCGAACGCGCCTTCGATGCGCTGGCCTCGAAAATGAGCGCCGCCTTCTTCCGTCCTGACAGCGATGCCTACAAGGGCATGAAAGGCAAGGGCGTGACGGCCCAACGCTGATCCGCATGGCGCTTTCAAACGGCATCGGACCTGCTATATTGATCTGATGCCCGTTACCGACCCGCGCATCGACGCCTATATCGCCAGCGCTGCCCCGTTTGCGCAGCCAATTCTCGCGCACCTGCGCGCGCTCGTGCACACCGCCTGTCCCGAGGTACAAGAGACGATCAAGTGGAGCATGCCGCACTTTATGTACCACGGCATCCTGTGCAATATGTCGGCCTTCAAGGCGCATTGCGCGTTCGGCTTCTGGAACGGCGCGCAGATGTTCCCGGATATCGAGAAGGATGCGATGGGGCACATGGGCCGGATTACCTCGGTCAAGGATCTGCCATCCAAAAAAGAACTCACCGCTTATATCAGGCAGGCCATGAAGCTGAACGAGGCCGGCGTGGTGCGCGCGCGTCCCAAGACGGCGCCGCACGAACTGGCGGTGCCGGATTATCTGACGGCCGCGCTCCACGCCAACGAAACGGCGCGCAAGGTGTTCGACGCGGGCAGCACCAGCTTCAAGCGTGAATACGTCGACTGGCTGGAAGAAGCGAAGACCGAGGCGACCCGCCTGCGTCGCATGGAGCAGGCGCTCGCCTGGCTGGCAGAGGGCAAGGCGCGCAACTGGAAGTACCAGAATTGCTGAGGCCAGCGACAAAAAAACCGCCAGGCTTGCGCGCTGGCGGTTTTTTTCGTTGACCGCGGCTTATTTGTCGGTCGAGAACTGCCCGTATTCCTTGAGCTGTTCGGCTACTGCGGCCGGGTCGCCCACCACAACGATCGACTGGCGCTCGGGGGCGAAATACTTCTTGCCCATGTCGCGCACCTGCTCCGGGGTGACCTTCTCGATCTTGGTCACATACTCGCCCAGGAATTCCGGCGGCAGGCCGATCAGCCAGTTGTTGGCCAGCGTGGCCGCCACCGCTTTTTGCAGCTGGTTGTTGATCAGGTAGCCGCCGGCGACGTAGCGCTTGTTCATCTTCATTTCCGCGTCCGGTACCAGCTCGCTGCCGATCTTGCGGTATTCGGCGAAGAATTCCTTCAGGGCCGCGCCGGTGACTTCGTTGCGCACGTCCGCGCCGCCGACGATGCCGCCGCCGTTACGGTAGGTGCGCGCGCCGGCATTGGCGCCGTAGGTGTAGCCCTTGTCTTCGCGCAGATTGATGTTCACGCGGCTGCTGAAACCCCCGCCCAGAATGGTGCTGGTCAGGCGCAGCGGCACCAGGTCGGCGGTACTGGCCGGCACCCCGGTGGCGGCCAGGCGCACGGTCGACTGCACGCTGCCTTCGCGCGTGAGAACCTGGCGCACCGGCTTGATGTCGGTCGGCGCGGCTGGGGTTTCTGGCAGGGCCGCGCCTTCCGCTTTCCAGTCGCCAAACGCGGCGCTGGCCATCTTGAGCGCCGCATCGGTTGTGACCGGGCCGGTAATGACCAGCAGGGCGCGGTCCGGACGGAAGCGCTTGCCGTGTTCGGCCTTCAGGTAGGCGTCGGTGACGGAAGTGATCGATTCGACAGTGGCGGTGGTGGTGGCGTACGGGTGCTCGCCGTAGATCACCTTGTTGAGCGCGCGCTCGACGCGGAAGCCCGGCTGCGCTTCGGATGCCTTCAGGCTTTGCAGCGCATTGCCCTTGGCCAGTTCGACTTCATTGGCCGGGAACGACGGACTGCGCGCCACTTCGGCCAGCAGCTGCAGCATTGGCGTGGCGTTCGAGGTCAGCGCATTGCCGAACACGGTCACGCCGTCGTGGCTGGCGGCGGCGCCCACGGCACCGCCCAGACCTTGCGCGGTTTCAGCGATGGCGCGCGAATCGCGCTTGGTGGTGCCTTCGTTGAGCAGGCTGGCCAGCATGCTGGCAAATGCCGGGTGCTGCTTGTCGTCGGCAGCATAGCCGGCGCCGCGCACGGCCAGTACAAAGTCCACGCGCGGCAGGCCTTTGCGTGGCACCACCCATACGGTCAGGCCGTTGGCCAGGGTTTTTTTCGTGATCTGCGGGGCCGGGATCGGCTTGTCCTTGCCGAACGGCGGCAGTTTGGCCAGGGCGGCATCGACATCGCTGGCGGCGTACACGGCCGGGGCGAACATCATCGAAATGGCGAGTGTCAGCATCAGTTTTTTCATGGATGCTCTCCTTAGTTCTTGGTAGCGGTGGGTGCGGGCGCGGCGGCCGGGGCGACGGCAGGCGCCGGCGCCGCTTTCGGGGCGAGCTTGCGGTCGATGACGGTGCGGTTGGCCTTCGTCAGGTAGGTCGCGGCAGCACGCTGCACGTCGGCCGAGGTCACGCCTTCGATCCAGCCCGGGATCTTGTTGACCACATTGGCGTCGCCCCACAGGGTCTGCAGCTTGGCCAGGGTGTCGGCGCGGTTGATGAAGGCTTCGTTGGTGTCGTACCAGTCGGCTAGCATGCGCGTCTTGACGCGCTTGAGGGTGGCGGCGTCGACACCGTTCTTGACCACTTTGGCGACTTCTTCATCGATGGCGGCCAGCATGGCGTCGGCGCTGGTGTTGGGCTTGTACAGGGCGAACACGGTAAACAGGGTAGGGCCATCGAATTCCCACGGGCTGGTCAGACCGTACAGCGAATCGATATTGAGCGACAGTTCGCGGCCCTTGACCAGACCCTGGTACAGGATGGAGGCGTCGCCGCCGGCCAGCAGTTCGCCCAGCACGGCCATGGGCGCCTGGTCCTTGCTGCCACGGTCCGGCATTTTCCAGGCGGCGGCAATGGCCGGCACCTGGGCCAGGGTATCGAACTGCTCGACCCGTTTTTCAGCCGTATTGAGCGACTCCTTGAAGTCCGTCATCGGTGGCGTGGCGCGTTTCGGAATCGCGGCGAAGTATTTTTTGGCCAGGGCGAAGCCCTGTTCCGGCGTGACGTCGCCGGCGATCGACAGCACGGCGTTGTTCGGGCCGTAGTAATCGCGGTGGAAATTGCGCACGTCGTCCAGGCTGGCGCCTTCCAGGTCCTTGAAGCTGCCGTAGCCGTCGTGGTTGTTTTCCCACTTCTGGAAAGCCTGCTGCGAAATGTCGATCCACATGAAGCCGCCGTAAGGCTGGTTCTTCACGTTCACGCGGATCTCTTCCTTGACCACGTCCTGCTGGTTCTTCAGCGACGATTCGCTGAAGTCGAGTGTTTTCATGCGGTCCGCTTCCAGCCACAGGATCGAGTCCAGTGCCGATACCGGCGCCGTTTCAATGTAGTTGGTGAAGTCGGGGCGGGTCGAACCATTATTGCGGCCGCCGCCGCCGGTGATGGCCTTGTCGAATACGCCTTTCGGTGCGTTCGGGGTGCCCTGGAACATCAGGTGTTCGAACAGGTGCGCGAAGCCGGTGCGGTTTTTCGGTTCAAGGCGCATGCCCACGTGATAGACCACGCTGACGCCGACGGTGGGCGAGCTGTGGTCGGGGGAGACGATCACGGTCAGACCGTTATCGAGCTTCTTGACACTGACCGGAATCTTCCAGCTGTCGGTGGAGGCGGCCATGGCCGACAGCGACAGGGACAAGCCTGCCAGTAAAACGGGAACGTGACGCATACGCATAAGCACCTCAAAAAAAACGTACAGTGAGCCGATAAAACTTGCCCGAAATCAATGCCAGAGTGTTTCCCCGGCGGCGAAGCATCTTATACCCTGTGATAGCAAGGCAGCAAATCTTTTCAGTCAGGCCACATTGGCATATATGCATATGGCGTATGGTCCCGTTCCGTTTTCCGGGCGCTTCAATATGGCGCTTGGGTGTGCCGACTTGGTGCTCCGGGTTTTGGCACGTGCGCCCGTTTGGTGAGGCTGGTGCGCACTGCCGGGCAAGGGCGCTGGCACGGAAAATGCAATCAGGAGTGCATCGATGGCCGCGACCCGGCCGAACCCAGCCAGCAAAGGAGCGCGCCATGCTCGAACAGATCGCCACCATGGATTCCTCAGCCGAGACCTCGTTCGCCGACGTCAAGCTGTCCGGCGACGCTTTTGGCGCGCTGATCAATCTGTCGGGCCGGCGCCGCTTTACCTCGCAGCGCGTGGTCCTGTACGCGGTGCTCGCGTCGATGGGCCATGAGGGAGCGATTGCCACCGCGCGCGAAACGCTGGCGCTGTTTCGCAATGCTCACCTGACCCTGGTCGAGGGCAAGCGCGGCCTGCCGGGCATTTTTTGCGGCCAGCTGCAGGATGCCTATTTCGGCACATTGCAGGGTGACCGCGTGATCCGCCAGTTCATCGACCTGGCCGACGCCACCCTGGCCGCTATCGTTGACGATGCCAGGGGCGCGCCTGCCTTGCTCGATGAGCTGGTGCGCAGCGCCACGCCGCTGCTCAGTGTTCTGAATGGCCTCACGCTGGTGTACGAGGAACAGTCGAAGCGCCATGCCCAGAGCCAGAAGCGCCAGCTGCAATCGATGATGGGCAACATCAAAACCATCGCCAAACAGGCGCGCATGGTCGCCTTCAATGCCCAGATTGTCGCTGCCCGGGCTGGCGCCGGGGGCAAGGAGTTCGCGGTGGTGGCCAGTACCATGACCAGCATCACGGCTGAAATCGACGACCTGGCGCACGAAGCGCTGAACGGTTCGCTGGCAGCTTAAGCTGCTCAAGCGGCGGCCAGATGCGCGCCCAGACGCTGGCCCAGCGCCAGCAGGGTGAGCGTGGGCGGCAGGCCCCAGGCTTGCGGGATGACCGAGGCGTCGCACACATATAAGCCCGGCGTTGTGGTGCGCAGGTCGCTGTCGACGCCCGCGCCGATGCGCACGCTGCCGCCCGGGTGCGCGGCAAAATGCCAGGTCTGGAACACGTGCCTGGCATCGCAGGCGGCCAGTACCTCGCGCGCCAGGGCCACCCCTTCATCGATCTTTCTGCGGTCCGACGGCGTCAGGGTCTTGTCGGCCCAGCGCGGGCCCACGCTGCCGCCAATCTCGTCGCGGATCTTGACCATCAGCGACAGGGTCTGGCGATGCGCGAACAGGCGGTCGAAGCGGCCCACCTGCGCCGTGAAGCCCTGGTACATCGGGCGCGGCAAGGTCAGGTCGGCGAGCGAAATGCCTTGCGCGTCGAGACGCATGCCGCTTGCCATGGGTACCTCGGCGCCGCCATCAAGGCCGTCCACACTGCCCATCACGGCCACGACCGGGTCACTGAAAAAGGCGCTCTCGCGCGGGCCCAGGCCGGACGCATGCAGCAGGCGCGGGCTGCCGATGCCACCACCGGCCAGCACCACGGTGCGGGCACGCGCAATGCGCTGCTGCCCCTGGTGCAGGTAGACGACGCCGGCTGCCTTGCCGTCTTCGATCAGCGCGCGCTGCACGGTCGCTTCGCCGATGAGGGTTGCGCCCATGGTGCAGGCCTGGTCGACAAAGTCGCGCGCGCTCCACTTGGCGCCGAACGGGCAGCCGTAGGCGCAGCGCCAGCAGCCGCTGCGGCAGATCTGCGGCCGGATCATTTTCTCCAGCTTGTTCCATCCCATGCCCAGTGAGCGGGCCCCTTCCATGATCCGGGTAGCCATGGGGCCAACCAGATGGTCGGGCAGGGGGGCGATCGGCAATTCGGCGCGCAGGGCGTGCAGTTCGTCGGCCAGGTCGATACCGTGGGCGGCAAACATGGCTGCCGGCGGATCGGTGGCGGTGGCAAAGTTGACGGCGGAGCTGCCGCCCACATGCACACCCTGCACCAGCAGCGAGGCATCGCGGTGCACAAAGGCGCCCCGTCCCGGGACGGCGGCAATGCGCGCCATTTGCCCCAGCGTGCCCTTGAGCGGGGCACTTGTTCCCTGTTCCAGGATCAGCACGCGCTGGCCACGCTGGGCCAGGGCGCGCGCCACGCTGGCGCCCCCGGGGCCGCTGCCGGCCACGATGGCGTCATAGTCGGGGGCTGCAGGCTGCTTCATAGGGGGCGTGGACAGGAAAATGGAGACGCCAGTATCGCCTGATCCCGGATTTTCGTCGACTGGCCCGCGAAATATGCATTTCGTCGCAATCCGGTGGAGCCGCCCGGTGGTGCTGGCTATAGTGATCACATACCGGAACAGATTCACTTACCCAGACCAACCAAGGAGCTACATCATGAACATCGCTAAACACATGGAAGTCATCTTCGTCGCCGCACTGGCCAT
>DASWMN010000371.1:0-5441 GCA_036399735.1 Telluria sp.
GTCGGTAGTAAACATTGTAAATAACGTGTAAGCAGTAAACGTGCAAGTACTGAACGCGTGGAGTTCTAAACGCTGGAGAAATTATGGCAATCACACTGACCGAAAAAGCAGCCAAGCACATTAACCGCTACATCGAACGGCGCGGCAAAGGTGTGGGACTGCGTTTTGGCGTGCGCACGACGGGTTGTTCGGGTCTGGCTTACAAGCTGGAATACGTGGACGAAGCGCAGGCCGAAGACAATGTCTTCGAGTCGCACGGCGTCAAGGTATTCGTCGACCCGAAAAGCCTGCCGTACATCGATGGCACCGAGCTCGATTTCACGCGTGAAGGCTTGAACGAAGGTTTCCGCTTCCATAACCCGCAGGTCAAGGATGAATGCGGTTGTGGCGAAAGCTTCCGTATCTAAGGCGATGCAGAACCACTTCGAACTGTTTCAGCTGCCAGCCAGATTTACGGTCGATGCGGGCGCGCTCGATGCGGCCTACCGCGACGTCCAGGGCCAGGTGCATCCCGACCGCTTTGTGAACGCCACCGACGCTGAAAAGCGCGTGGCGATGCAATGGGCAACCCGGGCGAACGAAGCTTACCAGACGCTCAAGAACCCGCAAAAGCGCGCGCAGTACCTGTGCGAGCTCAATGGCGTGGACCTGAAGACGGAATCGAATACGGCCATGCCGATGGATTTCCTGATGCAGCAGATGGAATGGCGCGAAGCACTGGGCGATGCCAGGGCAGGCAAGGACGTTGATGCGCTCGAGGCGCTGGACACCGAAGTGGCGGCGGACCGCAAGGTGCGCATGGCGCAGATCGGTACGCAGCTCGATCAGGGCGATTACGAGCATGCCGCGCAAGGCGTGCGCGCCCTGATGTTCCTCGATAAATTCGGCGAAGAGCTGCATTACGCGCTGGACGCGCTGGATAACTAGCCAGTACATCGTCCTCGCGCAGGCGGGGACCCATGGCACATTTGAGCCGCCACGACGCATCCGTGCCTTGGGTCCCTGCCTGCGCGAGGACGACGGCATTTAAAGAAAATAAAAATGGCACTTCTTCAAATCTCAGAACCAGGCATGTCCACGGCACCGCACCAGCACCGGCTGGCGGTCGGCATCGACCTTGGCACCACCAACTCGCTTGTGGCCACGGTCCGCAGCGGCATTCCTGAAGTACTGAGCGATGAAGACGGCCGGCCTCTGCTGCCTTCCGTCGTGCGCTATCTGCCGAACGGCCACGCCAACATTGGTCACAAGGCCCAGGCCCATCAGACCACGGACCCGAAAAACACCATCGTCTCGGTCAAGCGCTTCATGGGCCGCGGTCTGAAAGACATCGCCTACGCCGAGAACATGCCGTACGCCTTCCAGGATTCGCCCGGCATGGTGCAGATCAAAACCGTCGCCGGCGTCAAGAGCCCGGTCGAGATCTCCGCCCAAATTCTGGCCACGCTGCGCCAGCGCGCCGAAGATTCGCTGGGCGACGAACTGGTTGGCGCGGTCATTACCGTGCCTGCCTACTTTGACGACGCCCAGCGCCAGGCCACCAAGGATGCGGCCCAGCTGGCCGGTCTGAACGTGCTGCGCCTGTTGTCGGAGCCGACCGCCGCGGCCATCGCCTACGGTCTCGATCACGCTTCCGAAGGCGTGTATGCGGTGTACGATCTGGGTGGCGGCACTTTCGACATCTCGATCCTCAAACTGTCCAAGGGCGTGTTCGAAGTACTGTCCACGGGCGGTGATTCCGCGCTCGGCGGCGACGACTTCGACCACCGCCTGTTCTGCTGGATTAACGAACAGGCCAAGCTGGCACCGCTGTCCGATGAAGACACCGCCACTCTCATGGTCAAGGCGCGCCAGGCCAAGGAACTGCTTTCGACCAATGGCGACACCACGGTCGACGCCATCCTCAATTCCGGCGAAATCGTGCACGTCAAGGTCACCGCCGAAGTCTTTGCCGAGATCACCAGGCACCTGGTCACCAAGACCATGAACGCCATCAAGAAAGCGATGCGCGATGCATCGGTGTCGGTCGACGATGTCGACGGTGTCGTGATGGTTGGTGGCGCCACGCGCATGCCGCATGTGCGCCGCGCCGTGACCGAATTCTTCAAGACGATCCCGCACGCGAATATCGATCCCGACAAGGTCGTGGCGCTGGGCGCCGCCATCCAGGCCAATCTGCTGGCAGGCAACCGCGCCGCAGGCGACGACTGGCTGCTGCTGGACGTGACGCCACTGTCGCTTGGCATCGAGACCATGGGCGGGCTGGTCGAAAAAATCATCCCGCGTAATTCGACCATTCCATGCGCCCGCGCGCAGGAATTCACCACGTTCAAGGATGGCCAGACCGCGCTGGCCGTGCACGTGCTGCAGGGCGAGCGCGAACTGGTGTCCGACTGCCGTTCGCTGGCGCGCTTTGAGCTGCGCGGCATTCCACCGATGGTGGCGGGCGCCGCGCGCATCCGCATTACCTACCAGGTCGATGCCGACGGCCTGCTGTCGGTCTCCGCACGCGAAACGCGTTCGGGCGTGGAAGCGTCGATCACCGTCAAGCCCTCGTATGGACTGGCAGACGATGAAGTGGCGCGCATGCTGCAGGATTCGTACACCTCCGCCAAAGGCGACATGGTGCAGCGTGCACTGCGCGAAGAGCAGGTCGAAGCGGACCGCATACTGCTGGCCACGCAAGCGGCGCTCGATACCGACGGCGGCCTGCTGTCGGCCGAAGAGCGCGCCGCCATCGATCAGGAAATGACCAAGGTTGCCGCAGCCAAGTCGGCCGACGACGCCTCGTTCATCCACGACGCCGTCGCGAAGCTGGCCGCCGTCACCGAAGAATTTGCCTCGCGCCGCATGGATCAGAGCGTGCGCAGCGCGCTCGCCGGCAAAACGCTCGACGAAGTCTGATTACATTAAAAGGTTACCCCGTGCCACAAATCGTATTCCTCCCTCATCCTGTGTTCTGTCCTGAAGGCGCCGTTGTCGAGGCGCCAAGCGGCAAATCGGTGTGCGACGTCATGCTCGACAACGACATCGAGATCGAACATGCTTGCGACCGCGTCTGCGCCTGCACCACTTGCCACGTACTGGTGCGTGAAGGTTACGCATCCCTCAACGAGCCAGAGGAAAAAGAAGAAGACCTGCTCGACCGCGCCTGGGGCCTGGAGCCTGTGTCGCGCCTGTCCTGCCAGGCCATCGTGGGTACCGAAGATCTGGTGGTCGAACTGCCTAAATACACGATCAACCACGCAGCCGAAAAGAATCACTGATCATGAGATGGAGCGACATTTCCCTCATCGCCGAGGCTCTGTACGACAAGCTCCCCGAGACCGATCCGGCCACGGTGCGCTTTACGGATCTGCACAACTGGATCGTTGACCTGGAAGGGTTTGACGACGACCACACACGCGGCGGCGAAAAAGTGCTCGAAGCGATACAACAGGCGTGGATCGATGAAGCGCGCTGACACTGCCAAGCCGGCCGAAGCGCTGGCACCCGAGATCCGTCCCGGCCAGTCGGTCGCGCTGCTGCAGGAGCTGCATATTCTCACGCGCGACGGCAAACTCAATCAGGACAGCCGCCGCAAGCTCAAGCAGGTGTATCACCTGGTCCAGTTCATCGAGCCGCTGATACGCGAAATCCAGCAGGACCATCCGGCCATTTCGCTGGTCGACCATGGCGCTGGCAAGTCCTACCTCGGCTTCATTCTGTACGATCTGTTCTTCAAGACGCTGGATGACGGTTCGCGCATCTACGGGATCGAAACACGCGAAGATCTGGTGCAAAAATCCGCCGCGCTGGCCCAGAAACTGGGCTTTCCCGGCATGTCGTTCCTGAATCTGTCGGTGGCCGATTCGACCAGGTCGAACCAGCTGCCCGCCCAGATCGACATCGTCACCGCGCTCCATGCCTGCAACACGGCAACCGATGACGCGATCGACTTCGCGCTGAAAAAGCGCGCCAAATTCATGGTGCTGGTGCCCTGCTGCCAGGCAGAAGTCGCCTCGGTGCTCAAGAAGAACAAGGGCAAGGACCTGGGCAAGAGCGCGCTGACCGAGATCTGGCGCCACCCGCTGCACACGCGCGAGTTTGGCAGCCAGGTAACCAATGTGCTGCGTTGCCTGCAGCTCGAGGCCCATGGCTACCAGGTCAACGTGACCGAACTGGTCGGCTGGGAGCACTCGATGAAAAATGAACTGATCATCGCCAGCTACAAAAACCTGCCGCGCAAACGTCCGACCGAACGTCTGCAGGAAGTGCTGGCCACGCTCGGCCTGGAAGAAATGGGCGAGCGTTTCTACACCCAACAACTGGAAAAAGCCGAAGCGACAACATGAGCCAACTTACCGACCGCTGGATCGACCTGCGCAGCGACACCGTAACCCAGCCAGGCGATGCGATGCGCGCCGCGATGGCTGCCGCGCCAGTGGGCGACGACGTGTACGGCGACGACCCGACCGTCAACCGCCTGCAGGACGTGGCCGCTGAAATGTTCGGCTTTGAAGCCGGATTGTTTGCGCCATCGGGCACCCAAAGCAATCTGATCGCGCTGCTGGTGCATTGCGCCCGCGGCGACGAATATCTGGTCGGCCAGGAAGCGCACACCTACAAATACGAAGGCGGCGGCGCCGCAGTGCTGGGCAGTATTCAGCCGCAGCCGATCGCCAACCAGCCGGATGGCAGCATCGCGCTGACCGACATCGAAGCCTACATCAAGCCGGACGATATGCATTTCGCGCGCACGCGCATTCTGGCGCTGGAAAACACCATCGGCGGGCGCGTGCTGAACGCCGATTACATGGCGGCGGCAACATCGCTGGCCCATGCGCGCGGTCTGGCCACCCACCTCGATGGCGCGCGCATCTGCAATGCCGCAGTCAAGCAGGGCATCAGCCTGCGCGCGGCCACCGCCGGTTTCGACACGGTCTCGGTATGCCTGTCCAAGGGCCTGGGTGCGCCGGTGGGCTCGGTTCTGCTGGGCCCGAAGGCCTTTATCGAGCAGGGCAAGCGCTGGCGCAAGATGCTCGGGGGCGGCATGCGCCAGGCCGGCGTGCTTGCCGCTGCCGGCCTGTACGCGCTCGAACACCATGTGGAACGTCTGGCTGACGACCATACCAACGCGGCCAACTTGTCGCGCGGCCTGGCGCAGATCGCGCAGCTGAAGGTCGCCACGCCCCAGACGAACATCTTCTACGTTGAAGTGCCGCCGGCAGCGGTGGACGCCTTGCGTTCGGTACTGCTGCGCGAGCATATTCGCATTACCGTCGGCCAGCATACGCGTCTGGTCACGCATCTGAACGTGTCGGCTGCGGACATCGAACGTGTGATCGCCGTATTCACCGCATTTTTCAAAGACTGGCGCCCATCCTGATGACCGACGATTCGATCCGCCTCGCCAAGCGCGTGGCCGAAATGATCCCATGCTCGCGCAACGAGGCCGAGCA
>DASWMN010000372.1:0-23656 GCA_036399735.1 Telluria sp.
AGCTCTACCGTGAGCCTGGCACCACCATCAAAGGGCGCCCCACCAAACAGGACCGCCGGGCCCTGAGCAAGGCGCGCGGCTAGAGTGAAAACGGGGTGTTTTTGGTGCGTCGCACCAATAGAACAACGCTTCTAGATTCCCGTTTGACATTTACACAGTAGTGGATAATAGTACGAGCGTTCAGATTTCAATTCATGCGGGCGCTCATTCCAACTCATTGTGGGTACTGTTATTAACACTTCAGCCAAATTCATGCGCAAGGGCGAGCTCACCAGAGCCGCGATCCTCGATGTCGCACTCGACCTCGCCAGCCGCGACGGTCTGGAAGGCCTGACCATTGGCCTTCTTGCCGACAAGATGAACATGAGCAAGTCCGGTGTTTTCGCGCATTTCGGTTCGCGTGAAGACCTGCAGATGGAAGTGCTCAAGCTGTACCACCACCGTTTCGAGCAAGAGGTGTTCTTCCCGAGTATGAAGGAAGTGCGCGGCATTGCCCGTCTGACGTCGATGTATGCAAGGTGGATCAAGCGCGTGAGCGTGGAGATCGCCTCTGGCTGCATCTATATCAGTGGCGCGGTCGAGTATGACGACCGTCCGGGACCGATCCGCGAGGAGCTGGTGTCGATGGTGCGTGCCTGGCAGGGCGCGCTGCTGCGCTGCGTGCAGCAGTCGATCGAAATCGGCGACCTCAAGTCCGATACCGATGCCCAGCAGATGGTCTACGAAATGTACGGTCTGATCCTGGCACTGCACCACGATGCGCGCTTCCTGCGCATGCCTGGCAGCGTCGATCGCGCGCGTACCGGTTTCGAGCGTCTCATCATGAATTACCAGAATCCGAAAAAGCAATCGCAAGACTAATTTTGCCCGCGCCGGTATGGTCCGGCAGGGTGTTCAATCATAGTTTCGTCAGGAGAAAATCATGGGTCAGTACGTCGCGCCACTTCGGGATATGCACTTTTTGTTGCACGAATTCCTCAACGTCACCGACGAATTGAAGCAGATGCCGAAATTTGAAGATGTTGACACCGACATCATCAACCAGGTTCTGGAAGAAGGCGCCAAATTCACGCAGAACGTGCTGTTCCCGTTGAACCACTCCGGCGACCGCGAAGGCTGCCATTTCGATGCCGCCACCAAGTCGGTCACGACCCCGAAGGGCTTCAAGGAAGCCTACAAGCAGTACGTCGAAGGCGGCTGGGCTGCGCTGGCGTGCGATCCTGAATACGGCGGCCAGGGCTTGCCTATCGTCGTGAACAACTCGTTCTACGAGATGCTCAACTCGTCCAACCAGGCCTGGTCGATGTACCCTGGCCTGTCGCACGGCGCCTACGAGTGCCTGCTCGAACATGGCACCGACGAACAGAAAAAAGTCTACCTGCCGAAGCTCGTTTCCGGCGCCTGGACCGGCACCATGTGCCTGACCGAGTCGCACTGCGGTACCGACCTGGGCATGCTGCGCTCGAAAGCGCTGCCGCAGGCTGACGGATCCTGGTCGATCACCGGCTCGAAGATCTTCATCTCCGCTGGTGAGCACGACATGAGCGAGAACATCATCCACCTGGTGCTGGCCCGCGTGCCGGACGCACCGGAAGGCTCGAAAGGCATCTCGCTGTTCCTGGTGCCGAAGTTCCTGCCGAATGCGGATGGCTCGGTGGGCGAGCGCAATGGCATCGCTTGCGGCGCCATCGAAGAAAAAATGGGCATCCACGGTAACTCGACCTGCCAGATGAATCTGGACGGCGCCAAGGGCTGGATCATCGGCCAGCCGAACAAGGGCCTGAACGCCATGTTCGTGTTCATGAACGCAGCCCGCCTGGGCGTGGGCATGCAATCGCTGGGCCTGACCGAAGTGGCGTATCAAAACGCGCTGGTGTACGCCAAGGACCGCATCCAGATGCGCAGCCTGTCGGGCGTGAAAGCACCTGAAAAACAGGCTGACCCGATCATCGTGCACGCCGACGTGCGCCGCATGCTCCTGACCGGCAAAGCCTACGCTGAAGGCGCGCGCGCTTTCTCGTCGTACGTGGCACTGCAGATCGACCGCGAACTGAACCACCCTGACGAAGATGTGCGCAAGGAAGCCGCTGACGAAGTCGCTCTGCTGACCCCGATCATCAAGGCCTTCATTACCGACAACGCCTGGATTGCGACCTCGGAAGCGATGCAGGTCTACGGCGGCCACGGCTACATTTCGGAGTGGGGCATGGAGCAGTACGTGCGTGACGCGCGTATCAACCTGATCTACGAAGGCACCAACACCATCCAGTCGCTCGACCTGCTGGGCCGCAAAGTCCTGATGGACAACGGCGCCAAGCTGCGCAAGTTCGGCGAGAAGATCAAGGCCTTCGTTGAAGAAAACGGCACCGACGAAGCGATGTCCGAATTTGTGACCCCACTGGGTGACCTGGGCGACAAAGTCACCAAGCTGACCATGGAAATCGGCATGAAGGCCTTCCAGAACCCGGATGAAGTGGGCGCGGCAGCAGTGCCTTACCTGCGCGTGGTCGGTCACCTGATCTACAGCTACTTCTTTGCACAGATGGCAAAGATCGCGCTGGCCAAGGAAGACTCGGGCGACAACTTCTACAAAGCGAAACTGGCCACCGCACGCTTCTATTTCGCCCGTCTGCAGCCAGAGACCGCGATGCTGATCCGCCAGGCCCGTTCCGGTTCGGCCAACCTGCTGGCGCTTGACGCCGACTTGTTCTAATTATTTGAGCCCCTACTAAGGAAAGCCATGACCAATTTCATCGTTAAAAAAGTCGCCGTTCTGGGCGCGGGCGTGATGGGTGCGCAGATTGCTGCGCACTGCGTCAATGCCAAGGTACCGGTCGTCCTGTTCGACCTGCCTGCCAAGGAAGGCCCAAAGAACGGCATCGTTCTGCGCGCGATCGAGAACCTGAAAAAGCTCTCGCCTGCTCCACTGGGCAACAAGGATGACGCGGCCCTGATCGAAGTGGCCAACTACGAAGACAACCTGGCCGCGCTGGCCGGTTGCGACCTGATCATCGAAGCCATCGCCGAGCGCATGGACTGGAAGCACGACCTGTACAAGAAGGTCGCACCGCACATCGCACCAAACGCGATCTTTGCGACCAACACGTCCGGCCTGTCGATCACCAAGCTGTCCGAAGGCTTTGACGCCGACCTGAAAGCACGCTTCTGCGGCGTGCACTTCTTCAATCCTCCGCGCTACATGCACCTGGTCGAGATCATTCCGACCGCGTCGACCCGTCCGGAAATCGCCGACCAGCTGGAAGGCTTCCTGACCACGACGCTGGGCAAGGGCGTTGTACGCGCCAAGGACACCCCGAATTTCATCGCCAACCGTGTCGGTATCTTCGGCATGCTGGCGACCATCCACGAAGCCGAAAAATTCGGCCTGTCCGTGGACGTGGTCGATGACCTGACCGGCGCCAAACTGGGCCGCGCCAAGTCGGGCACCTTCCGTACCGCCGACGTCGTCGGTCTGGATACGATGGGCCACGTGATCAAGACTATGCAGGACAACCTGGCTGACGATCCGTTCTTCTCCGTCTACAAGACGCCGGACGCACTGGCCAAGCTGATCGCTGCAGGCGCGCTGGGTCAAAAAGCTGGCGCGGGTTTCTACAAAAAGGTCGGCAAGGACATCCAGCGCATCGATTTCGCGTCGGGTGAATATGTCGCCGGCGGCGGCAAGGCTGCCGACATCGTGGCGCGCATCCTGAAAGAAAAGGATCCGGTCAAGAAGTTCAAGGCCCTGCGCGAGTCGACCAATCCACAGGCGCAGTTCCTGTGGGCGATCTTCCGTGACGCTTTCCACTACATCGCCGTGCACCTCGGCTCGATCGCCGACAACGCGCGCGACGTCGACTTCGCCATGCGCTGGGGCTTCGGCTGGGCCGTCGGCCCGTTCGAAACCTGGCAAGCTGCAGGCTGGTCGCAGATCGCGACCTGGGTCAAGGAAGACATCGACGCTGGCAACGCACTGTGCAACGCACCGCTGCCAGCCTGGGTCTTTGAAGGCCAGGTGGCTGAAAAAGGTGTGCACACCCCAGAGGGTTCGTACTCGGCCATCAGCAACAGCTACGTGCCGCGTTCGACCTTGTCGGTCTACGACCGCCAGGCCTTCCGCGCACCAGTACTCGGTTCGGGCGCGATCGACGGCAAAACCGCCGGCGTCACCTTCCACGAAGACGAATCCGTACGCATCTGGCACCAGAACGACGACGTGCTGATCATCTCGCTCAAGACCAAGATGCACGTGATCGGCGAAGGCGTGATCCGCGGCCTGATCATGGCGCAGGAAGAAGCGGCGAAAAACTTCAAGGGTCTGGTCATCTGGAACAGCGACGCAGCTGACGGCGGCGCGTTCTCGGCTGGCGCCGACCTGCAGTCGGCACTGCCACTGTTCATGCAAGGCGGCGCCAAGGCCATGGAGCCAGGCATCGCGCTCCTGCAAGACACCTTCATGGCGATGAAGTACTCGAACGTACCAGTGGTGGCAGCAGTGGCTGGCCTGGCACTGGGCGGCGGCTGCGAAATGGCGCTGCACGCATCCAAGCGCGTGGCCTCGATCGAGTCGTACATTGGTCTGGTCGAAGTGGGCGTGGGCCTGATTCCTGCCGGCGGCGGTCTGAAAGAAGCGGCAGTGCGCGCTTCGAACGAAGCCAAGGGCACCGACATTCTGCAATTCCTGAAAACCGGTTTCACCAACGCGGCAACCGCCAACGTGTCGAAGTCGGCACTGGAAGCGAAAGCGATGGGCTACCTGAAAGAAGACGACGTGATTGTCTTCAACCCGTACGAACTGCTGCACGTGGCAAAAGTCGAAGCGCGCGCCATGTTCGACGCTGGCTACCGTCCGCCGCTGCGCCGTCCTGTGACCGTGGTTGGCCGTTACGGCTACGGCACCATCAAGGCGCAGCTGGTCAACATGCGCGATGGCGGCTTCATTTCGGCGCACGACTTCAAACTGGGCGAGATGATCGCCGAGATCGTGTCGGGCGGCGATGTGGATCAGGGCTCTGTGGTGTCCGAGCAGTGGTTCCTGGACATGGAACGCAAGGCCTTCCTGGAATTGCTGAACCATCCGAAATCGCAGGAACGGATCATGGGCATGATGCAAACCGGTAAACCGGTTCGCAACTGATCGACCGACATGTCGATTGCGACTTTAGCGTTCAAACTTTTACTGCGAGTGAGGCCTTCGATGGTGTATGACCGTATCAAGCAGCAAATGATGGACACGCTGCCGTTTGTGCAGCTGCTGGGGATCAAGATCGACGCGATTGGCAACGGCACCTCCGAGGTGTCGATGCCAGCCGACCCGAAACTGAACAACCACTTGGGCACGTCCCACGCCGGCGCGCTGTTCACGCTGGCCGAGACGGCCTCCGGCGCTGCCATGGCGGGCGGCTTTGCCGACCTGATCATGGGCCTGCGTCCGGTGGCCAAGGAGTCGCGTATCCAGTACCAGAAAGTGGCCAAGGGCGCGACGCGCGCCAGCGGCCGCGTTCCGGGCGATATCGCCGCACTCAAGGCGCAGCTCAAGGCGGACGGCAAGGTGGCATTCCCGGTTGAAGTCGACATCTTCGACGAACACGGGACCCTGGCGGCACAGGTGCAGGTCGACTGGTATTTGTCCGAAAAACGGTAATCACGAAGTCCCTTTCGAACCACAGAATTTTTGAGAGAACAACCATGAGCAAACAACTTCAAGACGCATACATCGTCTCCGCAACCCGCACCCCGATCGGCAAGGCGCCGCGCGGCATGTTTAAAACCACCCGCCCGGACGACCTGCTGGTGCGCGTGCTGCAATCGGCCATGGCGCAAGCGCCTGGCCTCGATCCTGCGCTGATCAACGACGCCATCATCGGCTGCTCGTTCCCGGAAGCGGAACAGGGCTTCAACATCGCCCGTATGTCGGTGCTGCTCGCCGGCCTGCCAAAGACCGTCGGCGGCGTCACCGTCAACCGCTACTGCGCGTCCGGCATCACCGCGATTGCCATGGCCGCTGACCGCATCCGCGTGGGCGAAGCCGACGTGATGATCGCCGGCGGCGTCGAATCGATGTCGATGGTGCCAATGATGGGCCACCACCCATCGATGAACCTGAACATGTTCACCGACGAAAACGTCGGCATGGCATACGGCATGGGCCTGACCGCAGAAAACGTCGCCAAGCAGTGGAAAGTCACGCGCGAGCAGCAGGATGCGTTCTCGGTCGAATCGCACCGCCGCGCCATCGCCGCGCAGCAGGCCGGCTTCTTCAAGGACGAGACCACCCCGGTTGAAATCATCACCCGCACGCCGAACCTGGCCACCGGCCAGATCGACATCAAGACCCGCACCGTCGATACCGACGAAGGCGCACGCGCCGATTCGACCCTCGAGTCGCTCGGCAAGTTGAAGCCAGTGTTCGCCGCCAAGGGCTCGGTCACTGCCGCCAACAGCTCGCAGATGTCGGATGGCGCTGGCGCGCTGCTGATCGTCAGCGAAAAGATCCTGCGCGAGCACAACCTGACCCCGCTGGCCAAGTTCTCCTCGTTCGCGGTCAAGGGCGTGCCACCGGAAATCATGGGCATTGGTCCTAAAGTGGCCATTCCTGCAGCCTGCGCGGCCGCCGGCATCACCCAGGACCAGCTGGACTGGATCGAACTGAATGAAGCATTCGCAGCGCAGGCACTGGCTGTGATGGGCGACCTGAATCTGGACCCGGCCAAGGTCAACCCGATGGGCGGCGCGATCGCTCTGGGTCACCCGCTGGGCGCGACCGGTGCGATCCGCGCCGCCACCGTGATTCACGCACTGCGCCGCAATAACCTGAAATACGGCATGGTCACCATGTGCGTCGGTACCGGCATGGGCGCGGCAGGGATCTTCGAGCGCGTATAAGGTCGGACTGTAACAGCGAAGGCGCCGTGGCTTACCCCGGCGCCTTTTTCATTTTAAAATGCGCAATTGATCCCGCCAGCATGGCGTCGTCGCGAAAGCGGGGATGCATGTCCGGCGGGAGGGCAAACATTACGGAGCACTGCATGGATATTCTGATCACCAAAGCCGACGGCATCCTGACCCTCGAATTCAATCGCCCGGAACGCAAGAACGCGATCACCGGCGTGATGTACCAGGCCATGGCCGATGCGCTGGTCGACGCTGAAAGCGATGCCGCAGTGCGCGCCATCCTCATCGTCGGCAAGCCGGAGATTTTCACCGCCGGTAACGACCTGGACGACTTCATGAAGAACTCGGCACCGGTGCCAGGCGTGCCGGCCGAAGCCCGTCCCGTGTTCCAGTTCATGCGCGCGCTCTGCGGCAGCACCAAGCCGGTGGTGGCGGCCGTGGCCGGCGCGGCGGTCGGCATCGGCACCACGCTGCTGATGCATTGCGACCTGGTCTACGCGGCCGACAACGCCAAATTCTCGATGCCGTTCGCGCAGCTGGGCCTGTGCCCGGAATTCGCTTCGTCGTTGCTGCTGACGCAGCTGGCTGGCTACCCGCGCGCCGCAGAAAAGCTGCTGCTTGGTGAAGCCTTCCTGGCGCAGGAAGCGCTGGAAATGGGTCTGGTATCGAAAGTGGTGCCGGCCGCGGAACTGCGCGCCTTCGCCGAAAAGCAGGCCGCCAAACTGGTTGCCCTGCCAGCCGCATCGATCCGCACGACCAAGGCGCTGATGAAGCGTTCGCGCACGGCGCCGATCAATGACACCATGGCCGCCGAAAACCAGTTGTTCGGTGCCATGCTGCTGGCGCCCGAAGCGAAAGAAGCCTTCACCGCCTTCTTCGAAAAGCGCAAACCGGACTTCTCGCGCTTCTCCTGACGGGCGCGCGGGCACGGTCACGCTGGGAAGCAAATTATGCAATGTTGGTAATCTTGAAATAAAATGATACCATCCGGGTTTGATCCGCTCGCTTAGTCATCCCATGGTTTCTGCTTTCCGTACTTTCCACATCGCCGTGCTCGGCGCCGCGCTCTGCCTGTTGCCAGCCTGTGAACGCTTCACCGGCGGTGACAAAGTATTTGACGCGGCCAACGGCGACCAGAACATGGTCGAGGCAATCCGTCAGGCCCGCGCCACGCTCGACACTTTCCTTGCCGCGGCGGCCGCGCCGCCGGCTGGCACAGAGGGCTTCAAGCTCAAGATCGCGCTGCACGAGGGCGAACTGACCGAACACTTCTGGGTTACGCCGTTTCGTGTGACCGAGGATGGATTCGAAGGCACGCTGGCCAGCGAACCGAGTGTGCTCAAGCTGGTCAAATCGGGCCAGCGCGTGCATTTCACGCGCGCCGAGGTGGCTGACTGGGGCTATCGCAAGAACGGGCACCAGGTGGGCAGCTACACCATGTGCGCCAAGCTCAAGACCATGCCGAAAGCCGAAGCCGATTTCTATCGTAATAACAGCGGGTTCGATTGCTAAGTAACGGAGTCCCCATCATGAGTCACCTGACCCTCGAAGCAATGCAGGAGATGTTCGATAACATCGACAGCGGTGCGGGCTGGGATATGACGCAGCCCAAACTGTGGGGCTACTTCTTCTATGATCCATCGGCGGAAAAACTGGGCGATGCTTCGTATGGCCTGGAAGACCTGGGCTTTCGCACGGTGAAGGTATTCGTGCCCGAGCTGGAAGAGGGCGAAGCCGAATTCTATGTTCTGCACGTCGAGCGCGAGGAAGTGCACACGCCCGAATCGCTGCATGCGCTCAACATCGAGCTGGACGCCTTTTCCCATGCACATGGCCTGGCCGGCTACGATGGGATGGACGTCGGCCCCGTTTCCTGATCGATGATCGGATCATTGACGCCATCGTCCCACCAGTACGGTGCCAGGATCAGCGGCACCCGGTAGCTTTCTTCCATCCGTCGCTGCGCACCGACAGCGCAACCTGAAAGCGGACGCGTTTGCAGGTACCATGATGGCTTCGCGCTTTTTTGGAGCACGCCGTGTCCGCATTCATTCTCTCAGCCTTGCACAGTTTCCCCGATCAGCTCGAGCAGTTGTATGCCAGCGTGCCTGTGCCTTGCGCGAACTGGGCGCCGCCGTCCTGGGAAGGCATCCCGAGCGAGACCTTCACCGCGCTTGAGCAGCTGTGCCACATTCGCGATATCGAGATCGAGGGCTACCATCTGCGCTTCCGGCGCCTGCTGAACGAAGACGCACCAAGCCTGGCATCGATCGACAGTTATGTCGTGGCGCGCGAGCGCGGCTATCCGGATGCTCCCCCCACCCGGATACTGGCCGACTTCCGGGCCGCGCGCGCCGATACCTTGCGCATGCTGCGCGCGCTGAACGACGCCGACTGGCAGCGCCGCGGCAGCTTCGAAGGCTACGGCCCCGTCACGGTGCGCGGGCTGGCGCACTATCTGTGCAGTCACGATCAGCAGCACCTGGCCGGGCTGCACTGGTTGCTGGGCGCCTTTGACGCGAACTATTCGAGCAGCGCGTCGCCAATGCGGTAAGCCTCGGTAAAGCGCTCGAGTCCATGCACGCCGCCGTTGACCAGGCGCCGTGCGGCCTGCATGTTGCCGTGCATGAGAGCGTCCTTAATCTGCAACTCGCGATCAGCCAGAAACAGGCTGAGAAGATCGGCGGCCACCGGTGCCGAGTTGGCCAGATCCGGTGTCGCAGCCAGGTTCATGGTCGGGTTCAGCTTTTTACCGTAACGGATGTAGTTGTGCCGACCCGTGAGCTGCACAAAGCCGCGGCCCTTGTACCGTTCGCCGTCGAAGGTGGCGTCATTGCCCAGGTCCTTGCGATGGTCGTACAGGTCGAAAGGATGGCCGTTGGGCGAGGTGTTGAATTTGGATTTGCCTTCGCTGATCGGCAGGAAGGATTCGGTCTCGGCGCGAATCGTGGCAATCGCCATCAGCACCATGGTCCGGTGCGACAAGCGGAAGCGGGCCAGCGACTGCAATACAATCGGCAGGCTGCGCTTGATATTGCTGATCGGCGTGTCCGGGCACATCTTGCTCACGATCTGGGCTGTCATACCGGTCGAAGCATCCGGCAGATCCGGACTGGCCGCCAGCCCGAGCGCGGCCAGGGTGCGCGGACCCGCGATGCCATCGGCCAGCATCACTTCGCTGCGCTGAAATGCCAGCAGCGCCGCCAGCGTGCCGAGACCGAAGCGTCCGTCCACCACACCCGGGCTGAATCCCTTGGATAACAAGGCCTCTTGCAAGCGCGTCACGGAAGGCCCGATCGCGCCAGGTTCCAATATTTCATTCATCACAGCTCCGCTTGGGCAGCGTCGCGAACTGACAAAAACGTGGTTGGTTTGATGTTCCACAAGTCGCGACATGGAAAACCGTGATTTCGATCATCCGCGCTTTCCGAGGGAACTGGCTCTCCAAATATCACAATAGCAATTGCCAGTTCATAAAACAACACGCAAATACCGTAAAATTCCACAGGGAATCGAAAAATGCCTTCTCGGCAATGGTTTTATCGGCTTTTTATTCCCCCCATGTCATCAAATTCGATTCCACTCGGCAATATGAGAAAAACTACTAATCAGTGGTACATACGGAACATTGTCATATGTTACTATATATTTCTTAGCAGACTGTTTAGTTAATTTTAAAAAAGAGTGGCAATAAAGAAATCCCTTTCGCGCCGACAGGCATGAGTGCGGCAACCCTCTCCACAGTCCCTTCGTCGTACCAAGACCCCCGCAACGCAAGCGTTGTCAGCCGATGCAGGGGCAAGGTGTGCGCGTTTATCGCAGCACCTGCAACTTTCAGTTCCCCTGAGGATAAATATGCAACACGTTTCCACGCTGCGGCGCGGTCCGGCATCGTGCGCTCTGACGCTTGATGGCAATGGCTGTCTCTTCCGTCCATCTGGCCGCGCCATGCTGGCACTGGCACTGGCTATGCTGCCTGTCGCTTCCGCGTTCAGCCAGGCCAATTCGCCGGCAGCCGCCGCCAGTCAGGAACTGCTGCGCGAGCAGGAGCGCGCGCGTTTACTGCGCGAACAGCTCGAACGCCGGCCCGATGTGCGTTTGCCGGGCGCCGCCGTCGCGGCCGATACCACCCGGCTCACGTTTGACGAAAAGCCCTGCTTCACGATCAACAGCATCGTGCTGCAGGGGGACGCGGCCGATCAGTTCCAGTGGGCGCTGGCCGCAGCGGGTCTGGCCAGCGCAGGCAAGCCCGATCCTGCCGTGGGCCGGTGTCTGGGCGCGCGCGCGATCGACTTGGTGGTCCGCCGCGTGCAGAACGCAATCCTGGCGCGCGGCTACGTGACCACGCGCGTACTGGTCGCGCCGCAGGATCTGAAAGGCGGGGTGCTCACGCTGACCCTGATTCCAGGCCGCTTGCGCAGCGTTCGTCTGCTGCCCGGCAGCGATGCGCGCGCCAATGTCGCCAATGCCGTGCCGTCGCAGCCGGGCGACCTGCTTAAGCTGCGCGATGTCGAGCAGGCGCTGGAGAACTTCAAGCGCGTTCCCACGGCCGACGCCGACATCCAGATCGAACCGGCTGCCGATGCCGGCGCGGGCCCTGGCGAAAGCGACCTGGCAATCAAGTGGCGCCAGGAGCGGCGCTACCGCATCAGCATGACGGCGGACGATGCCTGCGGCGACGCCACCGGTCGCTATCAGGGCGGCGTTACGCTCTCGCTCGATCATGCGTTGGGACAGAACGATCTGTTCTACGCCAGTTACAACCACGATCTGGGCCTGGCCTCCGACCATCGCGGCACCCGCTCGCGCGCGCTCCACTATTCACTGCCATTCGGTTACTGGCTGGTCGGCCTTACCGCCAGTGACAGCGCTTATCACCAGACCGTGATCGGCGCCACGCAGGACTATGGTTACAGCGGTACCAGCCGCAATGGCGACATCAAGGTTTCGCGCCTGGTCTATCGCGATGCGGACAGCAAGAGCACGCTGTCGCTGCGCATGTGGCAGCGCGCCTCGCGCAACTTCATCGATGACACCGAAGTCCAGGTGCAGCGCCGCCGCATGGGAGGGTGGGAATTCGGCATCGAGCAGCGCGAGAACTTCGGCGCCGCCACGCTCGAGGCACACCTCAATTACCGCCGTGGCACAGGCGCGTTCGGCGCCGAGCGCGCGCCTGAAGAGCTGTTTGGCGACGGAACCTCGCGCTTTGCCCTCATCACGGCTGACGCCAACCTGAGCGTGCCGTTCGCGCTGGGTGCCAGCAAGCTGCGCTACACCGGGACCTGGCGTGTACAGAACAACCGTACGCCCTTGCTGGCGCAGGACCGCTTCGCCATCGGCGGACGCTATACCGTGCGTGGCTTTGACGGTGATGCCAGCCTGGTCGCCGAACGCGGCTGGCTGGTGCGCAACGAAGTCGGCATGCCGGCCGGGTTGCCGAATACGGAAGCGTATGTCGGCCTCGATCATGGCCAGGTCAGCGGCCCGGGCATCCATCAATTGCTTGGCACCAGCCTGACTGGCGCCGTGGCGGGCTTGCGTGGACAAATCCGCGCCGTGCAGTTCGACGTATTTGTCGGCACGCCTTTGCACAAACCCGATCTTTTCCGTACGGCCGACTATACCGTCGGCTTCTCGATGAACAGCAGTTTCTGAGCGAGGCAGCCATGCAAGCGACACCTTTCCACATTACCGCCCCAGCTCTTGGCATGCCCGGCCGCAGCGAACCTGAAGTGATGGGCGCGGTAACCTGGCTCTGGATGCATTCGCCCGTTCACCGCGAACTGCCGCTGATCGCGCTGAGCCAGACCCTGCTCGCGCCGATGAAAGCGCAGCAGTACATCCTCGCGTCGCAGGCCGACGGCGAAGGCGGTTTCCGCCCGGTGGCCTACCTGGCATGGGCGAATCTGAGCGCGCAAGCGGAAGCGCGTTATGTGCAGGGCGGCGCCAGTGCGCTGCTGCGCGACGAGGACTGGACCAGTGGCGATCGCATGTGGATCACCGACTGGGTCACGCCGTTCGGTCACGTCAACGAGTTCCGCCACCTGGTCTCGACCTTGCTGGCGCAGTCGTGCTTCCGCGCGCTGTATCACCGTGCCGGGAGCGGCGCGCCGCGCATCAAGGCCATGCGCGGCGCCAATGTGAGTCGTGCGGAGGCCGACGACTGGTGGAGCGCACGTCCGCTCACCGCAAGCACCAGCACCATCTGAATTCCCAATAAACGAATCCGAATAGAAGCCTGACCATGAACAAGCACCTGTACCGCATCATCTTCAACGAACGCCGTGGCCAAATGATGGTCGTCGCCGAAAACGCCGATTCGCCTGGCAAGGCAGCCAGCGGCGACGGTGCGGCCACAGGTCCGTTCGATGCGGGGCCTGGCAGTGGACTGACGGCCGTCTTGCGGCCTTTGTGCGCCGCCGTCATGGCCGCACTGGGCCTGGCCGTCATGGCAAGCGCGCCGGCGTATGCGCAGGTGAAGGCAGATCCGAATGCGCCGGGCAATCAGCGCGCCACCGTGCTTACCACGGCCAATGGCACCGTGCTGGTGAACATCCAGACCCCGAGCGCGGCAGGCGTATCGCGCAATACCTATACCCAGTTCGACGTGACCGCCAATGGCGCGGTGCTCAATAATAGCCGCACGGATGCGCAAACCCAGATCGGCGGCTGGGTACAGGGCAATCCATGGCTGCAGGGCGGCGCGGCGCGCGTCATCCTCAACGAAGTCAATTCGTCCAATCCGAGCCAGCTGCGCGGCTACACCGAGGTTGCGGGCCAGCGCGCCGAGGTCATCATCGCCAACCCGGCCGGGGTGCAGATCGATGGCGGCGGTTTCATCAACGCCAGCCGCGTGACCATCACCACCGGCCAGGCGCAGATGAGCAACGGCGCCCTGAACGGCTTCCTGGTACAGGGCGGCACGGTGTCGGTCAACGGGCTTGGCCTTGACGCCGGCCAGACCGACTTCACCACCATTCTGACGCGCGCCCTGCAGCTCAATGCAGGCATCTGGGCCAAAGACCTGCGCGTTGTTACCGGCGCCAATCAGTTCGATGCCGCCGCTTCGGCGGGGCAGGGCGGCGACATTGCCCCCGTGGCGTCAGTGGGCAATGCGCCCGCTGTGGCGCTTGACGTTGCGCACCTGGGCGGCATGTACGCCGGGAAGATCACCCTGATCGGTACCGAAGCTGGCTTCGGCGTGCGCAATGCCGGCGCCATCTCGGCCACCAGCGGTCCGCTGGTGCTGAACGCAAATGGCTGGATCAGCAACAGCGGCAGCATCTATTCTGCGGCCGATACCGCAGTCACCAGCCAGGGCGACATTACCGGCGCCGGCCTGATCGCGGCCCAGAACAACGCGGCTATCCTGGCGCGCGGCGCCGGTGCGCGCATCGACGCTGCTACCGGTTCGACTCTCGCCGCCGGCATGAACGCCGACGGCTCGCTGCGCAACAGCGGCGCGCTGACCATGTCGGCCACGGATTCGGTGGCGCTGCACGGCACCGCAGCCGCGGCTGGCAACGCCACTATCAGCGCGCCACAGCTTGACCTGACGGACGCCCGCGTTTCGGGCGCGCAGCTGGCCCTCAATGCCAGCGCGGGCAGCGTCGATGCCAGCCGCGCCAGCATCAGCGCCCAGGGCGCACTCGCGCTTGGCGCCACCGGCACCCTGCGTACCGACCGTGCCCAGGTCACGGCCGACAGTCTCGCTCTCAGCGCCGCCAATCTGTCCAACGTGGACGGCCGGATCGCGCAATTCGGCAGTGGCGACCTGACGCTGGCGCTGCCAGGAACAATCGATAACACCGGTGGCCAGATCGCCAGCAACGGCAGCAAGCTCGACCTGCACACGACGACGCTGCGCAACGCCGGCGGCGTGATCGAACACGCAGGCAATGGCGCGCTGGCGATCGAAGCGACCACGATCAGCGGCCAGCATGGTGCGATTCGCAGCAACGGCAGCCTGGCAATCAACGCTGCCGATATCGACCATCGCGGTGCCAGCATCATTGCGCAGCAGGTGACGATTGCATCGAACACGCTCGACAACCGTAACGGCGCTATCGAGAGCAAGGGTGCGGCTACTATCCGCACAGGTGCTTTGAACAATGCTGCCGGCGCCGTGGTCGCCGGTGCCGGACTTGCTGTCGATAGCGGCAATATCGACAACAGCGCCGGCAGTCTGGTCGCCACGGGCGGCGACCTGCGCCTGCAGGCTGCAGACCTGAACAACACCGCCGGTAGCGTGTACGCTGGCGGCAATCTGGACCTGCACGCCGCTAACGTCAGCAGCACCGGCGTCATTGCGGCCGGTGGCAATGCCAGCATCAGCGCGACCCGCGTGGACAGCAGCGCCACGGGCTTGCTCGGCGCCGGCATCCGCGCCGACGGCACGATGGCGCAATCGGGCAAGCTGCTGGTGACCAGCACCCAGACGCTGGCCGCACATGGCCAGAATCTGGCCGCAGGCAGTGCGGCGCTTGCCGGCACTTCGGTCGATCTGAGCGGCAGTCAGACCGGCGCGGCCGATGTTGCGCTGCGCGCCAGCGGGGGCAATGTCAACACCAGCGGCGCCGCCGTGTCGGCGACCGGCGCGCTGTCGGTCAGCACCAGCGAAGCCTTGATGAATGCAAATGGCAAGCTCACTGGCGGTCAACTGGCGCTCCATGCCAGCAGTGTGGACAACAACAATGGCACCCTGATGCAGACTGGCGCCGGCGATACCGCAATCAATTTGGCGGGAACACTGGACAACACGGGCGGCACCATCGCCGCCGCCCACGCCCTGACCTTGAGCGCGCAGACCCTGAACAACACACGCGGCCTGATTCAGGCCGGCGACGGCGCACTGACCCTGAATACGGGCAGCATGCTCAATGCACAGGGCACGCTCAGCACAGGCGCCAGCCTGGCTGTCAGCAGCGCTGGCGACCTGCATAACGACGGCGTGCTGTACGCAGGCCAGGACCAGTCAATCGCAGTCGCCGGTACGTTCGACAATACCGGTTCCGTTGCCGCCAAGGGCAATCTCACAATCACCGCCGGCAGCGTTCAAAGCAGCGCCGGCAGCCTGCTTGGCGCCGGCTTGCGCGCTGATGGCAGCATGGCCCCCGCCGGCCAGCTGAATGTCACTGCATCCGGCGCGCTGCATGCAAACGGCAGTAACCTGGCAGCAGGCGACGCAGCATTGCAAGGCGCGACGGTCGACATCAGCGGCGGCCAGACCAGCGGCGCCAATATCGCACTGAAGGCGGCCAGCGGCGCCGTCAGCACGGCGAATGCGGTCATTGGCACGCAGGGTACCCTGAGCGTCAGTGCAATCGCGCTCGACAACCAGGCCGGCGTGCTTAATGCCGGCCAGCTGAACCTGAATACCGGCAGCCTGAATAACAGCCACGGTACCATCATCCAGAGCGGCAATGGCGACACCAGCATTGTCACTAGCGGCGCGATTGACAACACTGCTGGCCGCATCGCAGTCAACAGCGGCAACCTGACCTTGCAGGCGGCAGCTCTTGCCAATACCGATGGCCGGATCGAACACGCCGGCACTGGCACGCTGGCGATCAACAGCGCGACCCTGGCTGGCCAGCGCGGCCAGATCATCGGCAATGGCAAACTGGCGATCACCGCCGGCAGCATCGACCATCGCGATGCACTGACCGGGGCCCAGCAGATCGCCATCACGGCGACCAGTCTGGATAACCGCAACGGCCAGCTCTCGCAGCTTGGGCTGGGTCAGGCCAGCATCAACGTCGACAGCATCGACAACCGCACCGGTACCATCGAAAGCAACGGCGGCGCCACCATCACGGCTACGGCCATCGACAACCGCGGTGGGCGCATCGCCGCCGGCGGTGACGCCGCGATCGCTGCCAGTTCGACGCTCGACAACAGCGCCGGCATGATCGAAGCCGGCAAGCACCTGCAGGTAAGCGGCGGAGCACTCGACAACACGGCCGGCAGCGTTCAGGCATACGCGGGCAATGCCACGCTGGCCGTGGCGGATCTGAACAACGCGGGCGGCAGCATCTATGCCGGCGTCAACCTGGGCGCGACCGCGACCAACATCGCCCACAGCGGCGTGATTGCCGCGCATGGCGACACCACCATCAGCGCCACCAGCATCAACGCCAGCGCGGCAAGTCTGATCGGCGCTGGCATCAATGCCGACGGCAGCTACGCGCAGTCGGGCGCGCTGACGGTCACCACCACGCAAGCGCTTGCCGCACATGGGCAGAATGTGGCTGCGGGCAGCGCCACGTTGACTGGTGCGTCCGTCAACCTTGACGGCAGTCTGACCAGTGCCGCAAACCTGACCCTGAATGCTGGCGCGGGCAACGTCAGCACCCGTGGCGCGACCGTTTCAACGGCAGGCACGCTGGCTGTCAACGCCAGTGCTCTGCTGCTCAACCAGGCAGGCACCCTGAGTGCTGGCCAGTTGGCCGCCCACGTTGGTGGACTGGACAACACCGCTGGCACGATCATTCAGACGGGCGGCGGCGACACTACCGTCAATATGGGCGGCATTCTCGACAACACGGCAGGCCGCATCGCCGTCAACAGCGCCAACCTGACCCTCGGCGCGGGCACCCTGGTCAACACCGACGGCATCATCGAACACGCGGGCAGCGGCAGCCTGGCGATCAATGCCGGCACCGTGAGTGACCAGCGCGGCACCATCATTGGCAACGGCGGCGTGAACATCACCGCCGCTGCTTTCAATCACGACGCTGCCACTACCTTTGGGCAGAACGTCACCATCCAGGCAGCAAACCTGAGCAACCGCGCCGGCCATGTGAACAGCGCGGGTACGATCAACGTCGGCGTCACCGGTCAGGTCGACAACCGCACTGGGGACATTTCCGGCAATGGCGCCGTGTCCGTCAACGCGGGCGCACTCGATAACAATCGTGGCGCGATCACATCGGCCCAGTCCCTGAACGTGGGCAGCCTCGGTGCGCTGAACAACAGCGACGGCATCATCACGGCCGCGCACACTGTGGCCGTGTCGGCCCAGGCGCTCGACAACACGCGCGGCACCCTGCAGGCCGGCGACGGCGCGCTGTCGCTCAGCGCAGCAAGTCTGAACAATACCGACGGCGTGCTCAATGCCGGCACCGATCTCACGCTTGCCACCAGCGCCGACCTGCTCAACAACAGCGCTATCTATGCCGGCCGCGACCAGGCATTGAACATCGGCGGAACCTTGACCAACACCGGTTCGGTGGTCGCCCAGCGCGACCTGACCATCACTGCCGGTGCGCTTGCCAGCAGCGCTTCCGGTCTGCTCGGCGCAGGCGTCAAAGCCGATGGCAGCCTGGCGCAGGCGGGCAATCTGACCGTGAACACCGTCAACGCGCTGCAGGCCACGGGCCGCAACGTAGCTGCCGGTAACGCGACGCTGAGCGGCCGCTCGGTCGATCTGAACGGCAGCCAGACTGGCGCAAGCAACATCGCACTCACCGCCACCAATGGCAATGTCAACACCGCGCAGGCGCAGATCGGCACGCCAGGCACCTTGAGCGTGACCGCACTGGCCGGCAAGCTGAACAATCGGCAAGGCAAGCTGAGCGCCAACCAGCTCGCGCTGAACGTCGGCAACCTGAACAATGATCACGGCAGCGTGATTCAGAGCGGCGACGGCGACACCACCATCGCCATGGGCGGCACGCTCGACAATACCGCAGGCCGCATCGCGGTCAACAGCAGCAATCTGAGCCTGAACGCAGGCACCCTGATCAATACCGATGGCACGCTCGAACACGCCGGCAGCGGCGCACTGGCCATCAGCGCGGGCACCTTGTCAGGCCAGCGCGGTCAGATCACGGCAAACAACGCCCTGAGCATCAACGCCGGCAGTATCGACCATCGCGATGCCGTCAGCGTGGCGCAGCAGATCAACATCAGCAGCACCAATCTGGACAACCGCAATGGCCAGATCGCCCAATTGGGCCACGGTAACGCCAGCGTTTCCGCCAGCGGCACGCTGGACAACAGCGCGGGCGATATCGCCGCCAACGGCGCCATGCTGGTATCCGGCGGCACCCTGAACAATAACGGTGGCCACATCGCCGCCGCGGGCAACACGGGTATTCATGCCAGCGTTGCGCTGAATAATACGAGCGGTTTCATTGCGGCGGGAGCGCAGCTGGACGTGTCGGGCGGCAATGTCGACAACGCTGGCGGCAACCTGCAAGCGCTGGGCGGCAACGCCACTTTGAACGTCGGCAATCTGAGCAATACTGCCGGCAGTATCTATGCCGCCGGCAATCTTGTCACCAGCGCGGCCAGTGTGACCAACAGCGGCAACCTGTACGCAGCGGGCGCCCAAAGCGTGAGCGCCAGCGGTGCACTGGTCAACAGCGGCCTGATCGCCGCACACGGCGACACCACCATCCACGCTGGCAGCGTCAACAGCAGCAGTAGCAGTTTGCTGGCGGGCGGCATGAACCTGAACGGCAGCATGGCCCAGACCGGTAATCTGACGGTCAGCGCAAGCGCCGCTCTGGCGGCCCACGGCCAGAACCTGGCCCCGGACAGCGTGACCCTGAGCGGTGCGTCGGTCGATGTCAGCGGCAGTCAGGTCAGCTCGGCAACCATCGGCCTGAGCGCGACTGGCGGCAACCTCATCACTTCGGATGCCGTGGTCGCCACCAACGGCAGCCTGAACCTGAGCGCCAGCGGCACGCTGAACAACCAGCGCGGCAACTTGAGCGCCAACAGTCTGGTCGCGCATGTTGCGGGCCTGGACAATACCCAGGGCCTCATCGTCCAGACCGGCAGCGGCGATGTCGACCTGAGCATGGCGGGCACCCTGAACAATACCGCCGGCCGGATCGCGGTCAACAGCAACAACCTGAAGCTGGGCGCGGGCGCGCTGGTCAATACCGATGGCAGGATCGACCACGCCGGCACCGGCACCCTGGCCATCAACGCGGGCAGCATCAGCGGCGCGCGCGGCCAGATCACGGGCAATGGCAATCTGACTATCACGGCCGGCAATATCGACCACCGTGATGCCAGCACCATCGCAAAGAACATCACCATCTCCGCAGCCAGCCTGGACAACCGCCAGGGCGAGATCACCCAGTTGGGCACGGGCGCGACCAGCATGACCATCAGCGGCGCGCTGGACAACCGCGGCGGCGCCATCGCCAGCAACGGCAACACCAGCATCAGCACAGGCAGCCTGAATAATCAGGGCGGGGTTCTGCAAGCTGCCGGCGCGGCAGCGCTGAGTATTGGCGCGTCCGGCGCGCTCGATAACAGCAATGCGGGCTTGATCGCAGGCGGCGGCAACACAACGCTACTGGGCGGCACCATCCTGAACCAGTCCGGCGAAGTGACGGCCGGCGGTACGCTGGGCGTGACCGCAGTGCAGGGGGTTAATAACAGCAAGGGTGTGCTGGTGGCAAATGCCGACGTCGCACTGGTCGCTGGCGCGCTTGACAATAGCGCTGGCCAGCTGGCCTCGGTCCACGGCAACATCAGCGCCACCACCAGTGGCGCAACGATCAATGACAGCGGCCTGATCCAGGCTGCTGGCAACATTGCGCTGCGTAATGGCGGCCTGAGCAACAAACAGGCAGCGGGTAGGACGGCAGCCGGCACCATCGTTGCCACCAACGTCAGCATCGACAGCAACGGTCAGGCACTCGACAACCGCGTCGGTACGATTGCCGCATCCCAGCTGCTGGATGTGCGCAGCGGCGCATTGAACAACGACGCAGGCTTGCTGCAGGGCGGCACCGGCCTGCTGCTCAACACGGGCGGCGCGGCGCTGAGCAACAGCAATGGGGCGCTGCACCCTGGCGTGGCCGGCGGCATCGTCAGCGGTGGTGCGGCAACGCTGACTCTGGGCCGCTGGAACAACAGCGCAGGTTTCTTTGGCGCCAGCGGCGCGGTGACTGGAACGACCGGGCAGATCAGCAACAACCAGGGCGGCCAGATTGTTGGCGAAACCAGCATCGAGCTGAACATTGGCGGCCTGAATAACCAGGGCGGCCAGATCCAGGCGCTGAGCGACCTGGCGCTGCGGGCGGGCGCGGGCACGATCGACAGCCGCCAGAGCCTGATCCGCTCCGGCGCCACCCTGACCCTGAGCGCAGGCACGATCGACAACAGCAATACCAGCGGCGCCAACCAGGGCCTGGAAGCGAAGGACGTGGTGCTGAGCGCAGCGAACCTGAGCAACATCGCAGGTGCGGTCCGTGCGGACAATAACACCAGCTTCACCGGCAACGGCAGCCTGGACAATACCCAGGGCCTGATCAGCGCCGGCAACACGCTGAGCATCAACGACCCCAGCGCAAGCCGCACCCTGAACCTGAGCAATACCGCTGGCACGATCATCGCCGGTCAGAACACGACTATTCGTGCAGGCAGCTTTGGCGGCGAGGGCAGTACCCTGTCGCTGGGCAATCTGACGCTAGATCTCGCCGGCAGCCTGGTGCTGGGCGGCGCTGGCCAGATCAGCGCCAATGGCAACACCACCCTGATCCTTGGCGGCAATCTGACCAACGTTGGCAAGGTGCAGACCGGCGGCACGCTGGCAATCACCGCGCAGAACATCACCAACATGGCCAGCGGCGATATCAGCGCCTATGCCACCCGTCTGACGGCCTATGGCGAAGTGAGCAACCGCGGCGTGATCGATGGCGTGATTACCCAGATCAACGCCGGCACCGTGTACAACATCGGCAGCGGCAGGATCTATGGCGACCATGTCAGCATCGGCGCCGGTACGCTGGTCAACGACTTTGAGGGTGGCGCCGCCGGTACCATCGCCGCGCGCGGCAGACTCGACATTGGCGCGCAATCGATTGTCAACAATGAACATGCGTTGATACTCAGCGGTGGCGACATGGCCATCGGCGGCGCCCTGGACGGCAATGGCTACGCCACCGGCCGCGCCGCCTCGGTCACCAACGTCAGCGCCACGATAGAAGCGCTCGGCAACCTGAGCATGAACACCTCGCAACTGGCAAACCTGAACGCGCACTTCAGCACCCAGATGAGCGCGCCGGTGTCGTCCGGTTCCTTCGTCGAGTTCGAAGGCAAGGGCAGCGGCATTCGCTATGCGCAGGGAACGCCAGGCGTGTACACCTACGACGACCAGTCGCTGCACCTGCATACGCCGGAGAACAACTACGAAGAGTGGAATCGCTACGACATCAGCCGCACCACCCGGCAGACCGAGGTCGTCAGTTCTGACCCGGGCCGCATTGTCTCTGGTGGTGCGCTGAGCATCAGCGCCGACAGCATTCTCAACCGCGACAGCCACATTTTGGCAGGCGGTACCCTGAGCATCGCCGCCGGCGTTCTGAACAATGAATCGACCACCGGCCAGCTGATCACGAAGGACCAGGGCACGGTCACGGCCAACTGGCGCGTCCACCACAAGGGCAATGACTCGTCCGGCAACAGCACCACCGGCTACAACCCGCCTGAGCAGATCCAGACCATTTCGCTGGGCGCTGCCCGCCTGGAAAGCGGCGTGGGCGGCACCAGCAATGGCGGCAGCGTGCCTGGCGCTGTCGGCGCAAACAGCGTCAACGGCAGCGCCAGCGCAGCCGGCGCCGCCGGCGCCACGGCCAAGCAGGCAGCCATTATCAAAGTAAGCACCAGTGTCGGTGCGGTTGACAGTGCCAGCGGCCAGACGGCAGCCGGCGCGCAGGGTACGGACGGACTGAGCAGCACCGAGCGCACGGGCGGCGCAGGCCAGCACGGCCAGATCGACGGCGCCAGCGGCGCCCAGGCTGGCGCCAACGGCGGCGCTGCGGGCCCTGGCGCGGTGGCCGCGATGGCATTGCAACTTGCCGGCAACGGTGTTGCGAACCAGCAGGCGGACAATGCTGCAGGCGCGACAGTGCCGCAAGGCGTGAATCACGGCGGCATCGTTTCGGCAGTCATCCGCGCCGTGGCAGGCAGCCAGGCCAATGCGGCGGCAGCGTCCGCAGGCCCGGGCAAAGCAGATATCGCGGTGGCCAGCAACAACGGCGCCACCGTGCCGCCGGTTGCCAAGGTCGGCCGCATGGCCCAGGTTGCCTTGAGCAATCCATCCGGCGGCGCCCAGATTGTGCGCACCGCGACCCCAACCACGCGCATCCCGGATGCCAGCCTGTTCACGATCAACCGTTCGAGTACGGCCAGCTACCTGATCGAGACCGATCCGCGCTTTGCCAACTACCGCACCTGGCTGGGCTCGGACTACATGCTGAGTCAGATCCAGCTGGATCCGAACGTGACCCAGAAACGCCTGGGCGATGGTTATTACGAGCAGACCCTGATCCGCGAACAGGTTGCGCAGCTGACCGGCCGCCGCTTCCTGGGCGACTACACCAGCGACGACACCGAATACCGCGCCCTGATGGATGCCGGCGTGGCATACGCCAAGACCTGGAACCTGCGTCCTGGCGTGGCCCTCTCCGACGCCCAGATGGCGGTGCTCAGCAGCGACATCGTCTGGCTGGTGGAAAAGGACGTCACCCTGGCCGACGGCTCCGTGCAGAAAGCGCTGGTGCCGCAAGTCTACGTACGCCTGCGTGATGGCGATATCGATGGCAGCGGCGCATTGCTGTCGGGTAAAGATGTCGATCTGCAGATCACGGGCGACCTGGTCAACAGCGGCACCATCGCAGGCCGCGACGTGGTGCGTCTGACTGCCGACAATGTGCAGAATCTGGGCGGGCGTATCCATGGCGACGCGGTCTCGGTGGCGGCCAGGAACGACCTCAACAACATCGGCGGCACGATT
>DASWMN010000373.1:0-10812 GCA_036399735.1 Telluria sp.
ATCATCATCACCAAGCTGCTTGACCAGATGAAAATCATGAAGCAATCGAAAGAAACCCAGGCCAAGTTCTGGAAAGCTTCGTCGATCGCAGCTGGTTCGGCAGCCCTGAAAGAAGGCAGCCCATTCCGCTTCATCGCTGAAACCGGCACCAAAGCCACTGTCCACCACGATGGCGCCCTGCTCGAACAAATCGATCTGTCGACCTGGGTGACGATGTCGATCCAGCGCGCTGTTGAAAAAGTTCAGTCGCGTCTGCAAGATGGCCTGTCGTTCCTGGCAACCGTTGGTTCGACCGCACCGTTCATCGGTCTGCTGGGTACCGTTTGGGGTATTTACAACGCGCTGACCGCCATCGGTATGTCGGGTAACGCATCGATCGACAAGGTTGCAGGTCCAGTCGGTGAAGCGCTGATCATGACCGCCTTCGGTCTGGTGGTCGCGGTTCCTGCAGTTCTGGGTTACAACTGGCTGGTTCGTCGTAACAAGACCGCAATGGAAGATGTTCGCTCGTTCAGCGCCGACGTTCACTCGGTACTGATCTCCGGCGCAATGTCGACCAGCGAAGCTGGCCGCGCTGCCGGCGCTAAAAAGATCGGATAATTACCATGGGCATGAGCGTCGGCTCCGATAACGGAGCGGAAGATGCCGTCATGTCAGAAATCAACACGACGCCGCTGGTCGACATCATGTTGGTTCTGCTGATCATCTTCCTGATTACGAGCCCGGTTGTTCTGAAGCTGCAAAAGATTACGCTTCCTTCGGAAACCAACCAGGCATTGAAGCCTAAGCCAACTACGGTCAATATCGTTGTCAATAAAGATGGCGATATGTACTGGAACCAGAAGCGCCTGACCGACACGAACGAATTGTTCGAATTCCTGAAGAAGGAATCGGTCAAGCTGCCGCAACCTGAGGTGCATGTTCGTGGCGACCAAGAAACACGCTACGAATTCGTTGGCAAGGTGATCTTTACGGCTCAACGTGCTGGTATCCAGAAGGTCGGCTTTATTACTGAACCGCCAGATAAAACGGCTGGTAAGTAATCGCCTCCTTCAGTAGCCGCGGCGGGTTCGCCCGCCGCAGTTACGGGTCCCAACATTAGAAAGGAAACACCATGAGTATGAGCGTCGGTTCGACTGCCCCAGGGGCAGACCCGGAACCAATGATGGAAATGAACATGACCCCTTTGATCGACGTAATGTTGGTCTTGATTATCATGTTGATCATCACGATTCCGAAACAGAACCACTCGGTCAACCTGAACATGCCAACTGGCAATCCGCCACCACAGGTATCCGAACCTGTCGTGATCACGATTGACGTTGACTTCGACGGCACCATTCTGTGGGATAACGAAGTTGTTCCTAACCGCAAAGCTCTGGATAACAAGCTGATGAACGTTGCAGCAATGCCTGATCAGCCTGAAGTCCACCTGCGTCCGAACAAACTGGTTTCCTACAAATATGTTGCTGGCGTGATGGCTAGTGCCCAGCGTCTTGGCGTGACCAAGATCGGCATGGTCGGTAACGAGCAGTTCCAATAAGCGCTATTGCTAATAGACAAACGGCAGGGTCACCCTGCCGTTTGCTTTTGATTGAAAGATTCATAATGATCAAATCTCGCCTCGCCCACCTTGGCCTCGCAATGGCCGCACTTGGTTTCACCGCAGTAACCCCAGTCATCGGTCTGTCGACCGCCTACGCCGCTGAAACAGTGCGCGCAGAAATCGGCGGCCCATTGCAGGCTGCCCAGAAGATGATGAGCTCGGGTAACGCCAAAGGCGCCCTGGCCGAGCTGCGCAAGCTCGACAACGTCGGCAACAAGACCGCCAATGAATCGTATCTGATCGAGCGCGTGCGCGCCGCCGCGGCTTCCTCCGCCGGCGACTACGACACGGCAGCAAAATCGTTTGAAAACCTGATCAACTCGGGCAAGCTGTCCGCCGGCGAAAGCGCCAAGTTCTCCGAAGGCCTGGTCGGCATCTACATGCGCGGCAAGGAATACGGCAAGGCCAACGCCGCCATCAACAAGGCACTGGCCAAGGGCGACAGCCCGCAGCTGCGCGGCTACCTGATCCAGAACTACGTTTCGATGGGCAATATCAGCGAAGCAATGCGTCTGCTTAACAGCGACCTGCGCGCCGCTGAAAAAGCCGGCCGTACGCCACAGGAAGATCAGCTGAAAATGCTGGCCAACCTGCAAAACATGAGCGGCGACAAGCAGAACTATGTCGGCACCATCGAAAAGCTGGCCCAGTACTACCCGCAGCGTACCTACTGGGAAGACTTGCTCAACCGCGTGGTCAGCAAGCCTGGTTTCTCCTCGCGCCTGAACATCGACGTGCTGCGCCTGAAGCTGGCCAACAACCTGCTGAAAAAGCCTTCCGACTACATGGAACTGGCCCAGCTGGTATTGCGTGACGGCGCTGCAGCCGAAGCCGTCAAGATCCTGGAAAAAGGCTACAAGGCCCAGATCCTCGGCGTCGGCGCCGATGCTGCCCGTCACCAGCGTCTGAAAGACCTGGCCGACAAGACCCTGGCTGACAACACCAAGAATCTGGCCGTCAACGAAGCGGCACTGGTCAAAGCTGGCGACAACAATGGTCTGCTGAACCTCGGTTACGCCCTGGTCCAAGCCGGTCAGGCTGACAAAGGCCTGAAAATGATGGAAGACGCCATCAAGGCCGACGGTCTGCGCAATCCGGAAGATGCCAAGCTGCGTCTGGGCGAAGCCTTCGCTGCAGCCGGCAAGAAGCAGCAAGCAATTTCGACCCTGAAAACGGTCGGCGGCAAAGACGGTACGGCCGAACTGGCCCGCTACTGGATCATGGCCATCAACCATCCGATGGCTTGATCGTCACTCTGCTGTAGCAGCTCCCGAAAAGCGCTGCCTGCATCTTGCAGGCAGCGCTTTTTCGCTTTGACCGTATAATCTCTATTTCCATAGTTTCACAACAGCTTACGTCAGCCCAGCCCATGAAGGTATTTCGCGGACTTCCCAACGATCGCGCGCGCGCCCCTTGCGCCCTCACGATCGGCAACTTCGACGGTGTCCATCGCGGCCACCAGGCCCTGCTTGCGCGCGTGCGCGCGGCGGCCGACAGCCTGGGTATCGAAGCGGCGGTGATGACGTTCGAACCGCATCCGCGCGAATTTTTCGCCGAACGCGCCGGCGACCTGGCGCGCGCGCCCACCCGCATCGCCAATCTGCGCGACAAGCTCGAATCGCTCGAAAACGCCGGCATCGACCGCGTCATCGTCGAACACTTCAACGCCCATTTCGCCAGCATGCCCCCAAGCGACTTCACCGGCCGCGTGCTGGTCGAGGGCCTGCACGTGAAATGGCTGATGGTCGGTGACGACTTCTGCTACGGCGCCCGGCGCGCCGGCAATGTGGCCACCCTGATCGAGGCTGGCCGCCAGCACGGTTTCCAGGTCGAGACCCTGAACACTGTGATGGAAGGCGCGGTGCGCGTTTCGTCTTCCGCTGTGCGCACGGCGCTTGCCGCGGGCGACTTTGTACAGGCCAAACAGCTGCTTGGCCACGGCTACGCCATTTCTGGGCACGTGATCCATGGCCAGAAACTGGGCCGCACACTCGGTTTTCCCACCCTGAACCTGCGCGTGGCGCACCGCCCTGCCCTGTCCGGGATTTTTGTGGTGCAGGTCCACGGCCTGGCCGACCAGGCCTTGCCGGCGGTGGCCAGCCTGGGCGTGCGCCCGACCGTGGACGACAGCGGCCGCCAGCTGCTCGAAGTTCACGTATTCGACTTCGCCCAGTCCTGCTATGGCCAGGTGGTGCGGGTCGAGTTCCTGGAAAAGATCCGGGACGAAGAAAAATACAATGACCTGGACACCCTGACCGCCGCCATCGCACGCGACGGCGAGCATGCGCGCGCTTACTTCAGGCGCGCCGGCGCCCTGACCGCCACCGACCGAATTTGACCACCGCCTGCGGCCCCGCGCCGCGCGAGCAGGTCCTCCACCGCATTCCAGATACTCCTCTTTGAAGAAAAATATGTCCGATACCAGCAAACCAGAGCAGAACCAGCAGGCCCCCAAGGCCCCCAAGAAGGACGCCAAGCCCGCGTCCAAATACCCGGTCAACATGACCGATACCCCGTTCCCGATGCGCGGCGACCTCGCCAAGCGCGAGCCGGGCTGGGTCAAGCAGTGGCAGGACAAAAAAGTTTACGAGCGCGTGCGCAAAGCTGCCAAAGGCCGTCCGATGTTCATCCTGCACGACGGCCCGCCGTATGCCAATGGCGACATCCACCTCGGTCACGCGGTCAACAAGATCCTGAAAGACATGGTCGTCAAATCGCGCGGCGTGGCCGGCTTTGACGCGCCCTACGTGCCGGGCTGGGATTGCCACGGCATGCCGATCGAAATCCAGATCGAAAAACTGTATGGCAAAAACCTGCCGACCGCCGAGGTCCTGCAGAAGGCCCGCGCCTACGCGCTCGAACAGGTAGATCGCCAGCGCGAGGGCTTCATCCGCCTGGGCGTGCTGGGCGAGTGGGACAATCCGTACATGACGATGGCTTACAAGAACGAGGCGGACGAACTGCGCGCGCTCGGCAAGCTGCTGGAAAAAGGCTATGTGTATCGCGGGCTGAAGCCGGTCAACTGGTGCTTCGACTGCGGCTCGGCGCTGGCCGAAGCGGAAGTCGAGTACCAGGACAAGAAAGACCCGGCGATCGACGTCGGTTTCCCCTTCGCCCAGCACGACAAGCTGGCGGCCGCCTTCGGCCTGCCGGCACTGCCGGCAGCTGACGGCTTCGTCGTCATCTGGACCACCACGCCATGGACCATCCCGTCCAACCAGGCGCTCAACGTCAATCCGGAAGTCAGCTACGCGCTGGTCGAGACCGCGCGCGATGGCAAGCCGCTGCTGCTGATCCTGGCCGCCGATCTGGTTGCATCCTGCCTGGAGCGCTACAAGCTGGAAGGTAGAATCATCGCGACCTGTCTGGGCGAAGCGCTGGGCGGCATCGCCTTCAAGCATCCGCTGCACGCTGCCGATCCCTTCTTCGACCGTCTCTCGCCGATGTACCTGGCCGACTACGTGACCACCGAAAGCGGTACCGGCGTGGTCCACTCGGCCCCCGCCTACGGCCAGGACGACTTCATCTCGTGCAAGGCGCACGGCATGCAGGACGACGAAATCCTGACCCCGGTGATGGGCGATGGCCGCTTTGCCTCGACCCTGCCGCTGTTTGGCGGCATGACCATCTGGGAAGCGTCCAAGCCGATCTGCGCCGCGCTGCGCGAAGCGGGCGCGCTGTTCGAGGTCAAGATGTTTGACCACAGCTACATGCACTGCTGGCGCCACAAGACCCCGATCGTCTACCGCGCCACCTCGCAGTGGTTCGCCAGCATGGACAACACACCCAAGGACGGCGGCCCGTCGCTGCGCCAGACCGCCCTGAAGGGCATCGAAGACACCAAGTTCTTCCCGGACTGGGGCCAGGCGCGCCTGCACGGCATGATCGAAAACCGTCCTGACTGGACCCTGTCGCGCCAGCGCCAGTGGGGCGTGCCGATGGCCTTCTTCCTGCACAAGGAAACCGGCCAGCTGCACCCGCGCACCCCCGAACTGCTGGAACAGGTGGCAAAGCTGTTCGAGGAAAAAGGCATCGATGCCTGGCTCGCGATCGAGCCGAAAGACCTGCTTGGCGACGACGCCGCCATGTACGTCAAGAACAAGGACACACTCGACGTCTGGTTCGATTCGGGCTGCACCCATCAGACGGTGCTGCGCGGCTCGCACGCGGCGCAATCGCAGTTTCCGGCCGACCTGTATCTGGAAGGCTCGGACCAGCACCGCGGCTGGTTCCATTCCTCGCTGCTGACGTCCTCGATGCTCAACGGTCGTCCGCCTTACAAGGCCCTGCTCACGCACGGCTTTACGGTCGATGCCGAAGGCAAGAAGATGTCCAAGTCGCTCGGTAACACTCTGGCGCCGCAAAAAATCTCCGATTCGCTGGGCGCCGACATCCTGCGCCTGTGGGTCGCGTCGACCGACTACACGGGCGAACTGTCGATCTCCGAAGAGATCCTCAAGCGCGTGACCGAATCGTATCGCCGCATCCGCAACACGCTGCGCTTCCTGCTCGCCAATACCTCGGACTTCGACCACGCCAAGCACGCGCTGCCGATCGCCGAGCTGCTCGAGATCGACCGCTACGCGATCGCCGACATGGCGGCCCTGCAGCGCGATATCGCCGGCCACTACGAGCGTTACGAGTTCCATCCAGTCGTCTCGCGCCTGCAGAACTACTGCTCGGAAGACCTGGGCGGCTTCTACCTCGACATCCTCAAGGACCGCCTGTACACCTCCGCCGTCGATTCGCCGGCGCGCCGTTCGGCCCAGACCGCGCTGTGGCATATCACGCAAAGCCTGCTGCGCGTGATGGCGCCAATGCTGTCATTCACCGCCGAAGAAGCGTGGGCGGTGTTCGCCACGCCGGAAGCGTTTGCCGCCAGCGACGAGACCATCTTCACCCAGACCTTCTGGAGTCTGCCGGAAGTGGCCGACGCTGCCGCCCTGGTGGAAAAATACACGGCACTGCGCGAAGTACGCGCCGGCGTGACCAAGGAACTGGAAGAGCTGCGCGTGTCAGGCGCGATCGGTTCCTCGCTGCAGGCCGAACTGGCCATCAAGGCCACGGGCGCCAGGTACCAGCTGCTGGCCAGCCTGGACGATGACCTGAAGTTCGTCTTCATCACCTCGCAGGCCAGGGCAATCGAAGTGCCAAGCGAGGCTGAAGAAGCGATCGCGGTAACGGCATCGAGCGCGCCGAAGTGCGAGCGTTGCTGGCACTATCGCGCCGATGTCGGCAGCCACGCCGAGCACGCGGGCCTGTGCGGCCGCTGCTTCAGCAATTTGTTCGGCAGCGGCGAAAAACGCGCCTTCGCATAACCAACCCAAGCACCGACATGGCAACCAAAAAACAGCTGTTCTCCAGTTCCAAATCCAGCAGCGCCAGCATGATGCCCTGGCTGGGTGTGGCGTTTATCGTGATCCTGCTCGACCAGTTGTCCAAGATTCTCATCTTGCGCACCTTCGCCGAGCACGAGTCGAAACACGTCACCTCGTTCTTCAACCTGGTGCTGGTGTATAACCCGGGCGCCGCCTTCAGCTTCCTGGGCGACGCCGGCGGCTGGCAGCGCTATCTGTTTACGGCCATTGCCGTGGGCGCGGTGCTGTTCATCCTGTACCTGCTGCGCCAGCACGCAGGCCAGCGTCTGTTCTGCTGGGCGCTGGCGCTGATCATGGGCGGGGCGATCGGCAACGTGATCGACCGGATCGTGCACGGCAAGGTGGTCGACTTCCTCAGCTTCCACCTCAATGGCAGCGCCTTCCCGGCTTTTAATCTGGCCGACAGCGCGATCTGCCTCGGCGTCGCCTTGTTCATCATCGATGAGCTGCGGCGCGTGAAGAAACAGTAACTGGAGAAGCTGGCATGCCTATGGATCTGAAAGGTAAAAAAATCGTCCTCGGCCTGTCGGGCGGGGTGGCCTGCTACAAGGCCGCGGAACTGTGCCGCGCCCTGATCAAGGAGGGTGCGTCGGTGCAGGTCGTCATGACCGAAGCGGCTACCCACTTCATCACCACCGTCACCATGCAGGCGCTGTCGGGAAACACGGTCCACACCGACCAGTGGGATCCGCGTATCGCCAACAACATGGCGCACATCGACCTGACGCGCGGCGTCGATGCGGTGCTGATCGCGCCCTGCTCCGCCGACTTCATGCGCAAACTGGCGCACGGTGTGTGCGACGATCTGCTCTCGACCCTGTGCCTGGCGCGTCCGCACCTGGTGCCGCTGCTGGTGGCGCCCGCCATGAACGTGGAAATGTGGCAGAACCCGGCGACCCGCCGCAATGCGGCCCAGCTGCGCGCCGACGGCATCCGCATTCTGGGCCCGGCCGCCGGCGACCAGGCTTGCGGCGAAACCGGCATGGGCCGCATGCTGGAAGCGGCCGACCTGCTGGACGAACTGGTGGCCTCGTTCCAGCCCAAGGTATTGGCCGGCAAGCGCGTGCTGATCACGGCCGGCCCGACCTTCGAAGCGATCGATCCGGTACGCGGAATCACCAATCTGTCGTCCGGCAAAATGGGTTACGCGATCGCGCGCGCGGCCCGTGAAGCGGGCGCCGATGTCACCCTGGTGTCGGGCCCGACCACCCTGCCCACGCCGCACGGCGTGCGCCGTACCGATGTGCAGAGCGCGCAGCAGATGCATGATGCGGTCATGAATGCGGTCGGCGGCCAGCATGTCTTCATTGGCGTGGCGGCCGTGGCCGACTGGCGCGTGGTTAATGCCAGCGACCAGAAAATGAAAAAGCAGGACGGCGCCACGCCGAACCTGCAATTCGAACAGAACGCCGACATTCTGGCCTCGGTCGCGGCCACCACATCGCTTTCGGGCTGGCCATACTGCGTCGGCTTTGCAGCCGAATCGGAAAACCTGCTCGAATACGGCGCCGTCAAACGCGAGAAAAAAGGAATTCCTTTGCTCGTAGGCAATATCGGTCACCACACCTTCGGGCAGGATGACAATACCATCGTGCTGTTCGACGATCACGGCCATACCGTGCTGCCGCGCGCCGACAAACTGACCCTGGCGCGCCAGCTGATTTCAGAAATCGGCAAGCGGCTCGACCAGCGCTCGCTCCTCAAATAAGAAACCGACTGCATGAAAACCATCGACATCAAGATCCTCGACCCGCGCATGAAAGACCAGTTGCCGGCCTACGCCACCGAAGGCAGCGCGGGCCTCGACCTGCGCGCCTGCATCGACGCGCCGATCACCATTGAAGCCGGCGCCACGGTGCTCATTCCCACCGGCCTGGCGATCCACCTGGGCGATCCGGGCTACGCCGCCATGATCCTGCCGCGCAGCGGCATGGGCCACAAGAACGGCATCGTTCTGGGGAATCTGGTAGGCTTGATCGACTCCGACTATCAGGGACAGCTGATGGTATCGACCTGGAACCGCGGCCAGGCCGCCTTTACCCTGAACCCCATGGAAAGGCTGGCGCAACTGATCGTGGTGCCTGTTCTGCAGGTCGGATTCAATGTGGTCGACGAGTTCGACACGAGCGAGCGCGGTGCGGGAGGTTTTGGCAGCACCGGCAAACAATAAAAATATGGAGAAGTCTATGACCTGTTTCAGCGGCCTGCGCGTCCTCGCGCCGGCACTCATCACCGGCCTGCTCCTGTCGGCCTGCGAAACCCTGCCGCCTGCCACCACCGGCACGACCGAGCCTGCCGTGCCGACCACCCAGGTGCCGGTGGCCCCGGTGATTTCGCCGCGCGTTGCTGCGGCCGCAGAAGCGCTGACCAAAATGGCAGCCATGCAGGAACGCCTGTACCGGGTCGCAGCCCCTCTCCTGATCAACAACGCGGAACTGTGCAAAGGCCAGGCGCGCAATCTGCTCGGTTTCACCGCGCGCAACCGCTACTGGTACCCCGGCGATTATAACGAGGGCTCGCAAGTGGCCTTCAACATGGGCGAGCGGCTCAAGGTCACCGGCGTACTGGCCGGCAGCGGCGCCGCGCGCGCCGGCCTGCGCCGCGGCGACGAACTCATTTCCGCCGGCGGCAAGGCATTGCCAACCGGCCCGAACGCCTCCGGTTCCGCCGGCGCGGTATTCGGCCCGCTGGTGGCGGCATCGGCCTCGCTGCCGATGGTCATTGAACGCGATGACAAAAACCGCCAGCTGACCATCCCCGTGACGCGTGCCTGCGGCTTTGCGATCGAACTGGGAAATTCGGACAACGTCAATTCGTATGCGGACGGCCAGCGCGTGATGGTCACGCGCGGCATGGTGCACTTCGCGCAGTCGGACGAAGAACTGGCGGTGCTGCTGGCCAAGGGCATGGCGCACAACATTCTGGGCCACGCCGCCACCACCAACAGTACGGCGACAATCGGCAGCGTGATCACCAACCTGGCCAATGTGCGTCCTGATACCTCACTGCTGATCGGCAGCGCGGGGATTCGCCCGATGACGGCGGAACTCGATTCGGCGGCGGACACCCTGAGCCTGTACCTGCTGGCACGCGCCGGCTACAACGTTGATGCGGCAGCGCCCTTCTGGAAGCGGCTCGACAAATCCTACCCGGCCACTGTCCTCAACGGCTATGTGGCCAACCATCCGGCCACCGCGGCCAGGCTGACGGCGCTGGCGGCCGCGCAGGCGGATGTCAAAGCCAAGCTGGCCGGCAAAAAACCGCTGACACCGTAAACATCAGCTGGGGAAGTTGGGGAAAAATTTCGCCATCACCCAGGTCAGTACGCCGCAAAAGACGACGGCGCCGAACAAGGCCACAAGCAAACGGCCGAACTTCGGCGAGCCGTCGTCTTTTTTTGTATCATTGGTCATTCTTCCCACCGTGCGCGTTGATCTGGAACGCCAGTATATTCGATCCCATGGACAGCATTGACCTTGAAGTACTCAAGACCGCGGACGGCTGGATCGCCGCAGGCCACCGTTGCGAACTGGTGACCGTGATCCGCACCTGGGGTTCGAGCCCGCGTCCGATCGGCGCCCTGCTCGCCATTTGCGATGACGGGCGCGTGGTCGGTTCGGTGTCCGGCGGCTGCATCGAGGACGACCTGATCGAGCGCGTGCGCCAGCACGGCATCACACGCAGCGTGCCCGAAGTGCTCAGCTACGGCATCAGCGCCGAGGAGGCCCACCGTTTCGGCCTGCCCTGCGGCGGCACCATCGAGCTGGGCATCGAACCGCTGGGCGCCGCCAGCGGCATCCGTACGCTGCTGGAACGGCTGGAAGGCGG
>DASWMN010000374.1:0-4142 GCA_036399735.1 Telluria sp.
GCGCATGGCCGTCACGTTTTACCTGCCCGAGCGCTGGGGCTTGCCGCACACCTTGATCGAAAGCATGCGCCGGGTCGAACCGGCGCCGCGCCCGGACGCCTTCAGCGACGCCGACTGGCTGGCCGCCCTGTCGACCATGGCATCCCGGTGCGCGGAATCGCTGTGGCACGACGATGAAGCCGGCGACGTGACGGTGCGCGCGCTGGCCAGCAGTTTTTCCGAGATGCTCGGTGTCCCCGCCGATTCGATCATGAGTGCGGTGGCGCGCGCACGCGAAGTGGCCGCTACCGGCCTGTCGCTGGCGCCGCTGGCGCGTCCGGCCGAGCGGCGCGCGCGCGTGCTGGCCTCGACCCGCATGCGCGCCGAAGGCAACAAGGTGCTGGTGCTGGGCGTGACCGACATGCGCGACGCCGTGCGCAGCGCCAGCCCGGGCCAGATGATGTCGATGGCGCTGGAAACCGCGTACCAGGGCCTGTCGCTCTCGCGTGCGCTTGCCTTCATGCGCATCCGCCGCGAAAAGCAGTATGTGGCGCGGCTCGGTTTCGGCAGCGGCGTCAAGGCGCTTTTGCCGGCCCTTAAATTCGATGATGCCTACGCCCCGAACGTGTTCCATGCGGCCCTGGCCAGCGACCGCGTGATCTTTATCGAGCATCCGCGCGATCCCGACTTTGCAGCCAAGATGCCGCCCTGGTGGAAGCAGTCGCTGGAAGGCGCGCGCAGCTTTGTGATCCTGCCGCTCAGCACCCACGGCCAGCCGGCCGGCTTCATTTACGGCGACTGGGACGGCAATGTGCCGCCCGTGCAGCTGACCCAGGCCGAGTTCGGCCTGCTCAACGACATGCGCGCGCTGGTGGTCAAGGCCATTGAACGGCGCCAGCTGATCGAAAGCGCGGGCGCGCCGAAACCGCCCGCCTAGGCGCTGGCCGCGCGCACCCGCGCCACCTCTTGCGGATCCATGCCCAGCGACGCCAGGAAGGCCTGGTGCGCCTGCGGATTGCTTTGTTCGAACAGGCGGTGCCAGCGCCACATCGCCGCGTCGTCCATGCCGGCCGCCCGAAACAGCGCGCTCCAGCTGTCCCGGTCCATGGCCGGCGAGGTGCCCGTATTGGCCAGGCGCACCAGCAAGGCCTGCTGCTGGCGCAGAAACGCCATCTCGTCGCTGATGGCGCCAAGCCGCTCGCTGGCCAGCGCCGGCAAATCGCCGCCTGCCAGCAGGGTTGCGATAGCCGCCAGTGACAGTCCGGTGGCGCGGTAAGCGAGCAGCTGGCGCAGCCGCGCCAGATCGGCCGCGCCGTACTGGCGGTAGCCGGCCGTGCTGCGCGCCCGCGCGATCAACAAGCCGCGTTTTTCGTAATACAGCAGCGTGGTGCGCGAAACACCGCTCGCGCGCGCCAGCTGGCCGATGCTGTAGCACGCACTCATACCGGCAGCGCTGCCCGGTCGGGCCCGACAAAGGCGCGGCGCGCGTCTTCGCTGGCCAGCAGCTGCGGCGAATAGTGCCGGGCCAGCAACAGGCGCGCATCGCCCGGCAAGCGCCCGCCCTGCGCCGCCATCAGACGCAGCAATGCTTCGGTCACAGTCCAGTGGAATTTGTCGGGCGCGCCAAGGTGGGTCGCATAAGCGCGGATCCCGGCGCAGGTACGCGCAATCGCGCTGGCCCGGTCATGCCGCTGCAGGTTCAGCCAGCCCAGGCGCATGTGTCCGGCGTGGCCGAATTCGGCAGGGGCCAGGGTCAGATTCTCGAAGCGGACCAGAAATTCATCGTCATGCATGGGGCGTCTCCTCAAAACAGGCAGCGTAAAGCCGCACCCTGTAGACAGGTCAAGCGGCGCTGCGCGTGTGTTCCGGCCGCAGCGCGTATTGCGCCACGCCGGCACCCAGCACGGCCAGCAGCGCCGCGCCGTAATACATCTGCTCGGGTCCGACCCGCTCCCACAGGAACGTCATGAACAGCCCGCCCAGGGTACCGCCGACGCCATACGACATACTGATATACAGCGCTTGCCCGCGCGCTGCCAGCGCACCGGTAAACCAGCGCTGCATCGTCATGACCGCAGCCGAATGGTGGGCCGCGAACGTGGCCGCATGCATGACCTGGGCCAGCACCAGCACCCAGAACACATGCGGCAAGGCGCCCGTCACAGTAAAGCGCAGCAGCGCAAGGGCAAACGCGCACAGCATCACGCGGCGGGCGCTGAAACGGCCGAACACCCGGCCCTGGAAATAGAAGAACACGACTTCGGCCACCACGCCCAGCGCCCACATGGCGCCGATCACCGGCTTGCCGTACCCTGCCCGCGCCAGGTACAGGGAATAGAACGCGTACAGGGCCATGTGGGCGCCCACCATCAGCGCGGTGGACAGGAAAAAAGCCATCACTTCCGGCTTGCGCAGCACCCACCAGAGCGGCGGCGCCACCTGTTCGTGATGCTCGTGCGGGACGTCGCGCAGACGCACACTGGCGCCCAGCACCACCAGCAGCAGCGCGCCGCAGTACCACAGCAGCGACTCGGTGCCGAACAAGTCCAGCAGATACCCGCCGGCCACCACGGCGACAATGAAGCCGACCGACCCCCACAGGCGGATCCGTCCGTATTTACCCAGGTCGCCGCGCATGTCCGACAGCATCAGCGCTTCCGACAGCGGCGCCTGGGCGCTGGTGAACAGGTTGACGAGCACCATCGCCGCGAAGAACTCGATGAAAGTATGCGAAAAGAACATGGCGCTGAAACACAGCAGCGCGGCACAGGCGGTCAGGCGCAGCACGCGGGCACGGGCGCTGGTGTGGTCGGCCACCCAGCCCCAGACATTCGGGCCGAAGATGCGCATCACCTGGATCAGCGACAGCAGCACACCGATCTCGGTCACGCTCATGCCGCGCGCGGCAAAGAACAGGGCCGCGTAGGTGGCGAAGGTGCCGGCGTAGGCGTAGTGGCCGAACAGGAAGAAGGAGAAATTGAACGGTTGCTGCCGGTGCGCTTGCGGGGCCATGGTTGCGCCGTCCGCCTCAGGCGATTTTCGGCGTCTCCACCCGCACGTCGCCGCACTGGGCCCGGTGCATTAGCGCGTGATCGATCAGCACCAGGGCCAGCATGGCTTCGGCAATCGGCGTGGCGCGGATGCCCACGCAGGGGTCGTGCCGGCCGAAGGTCTCGACCATCACTTCCTGGCCGGCCTTGTCGATCGAGCGGCGCGGGGTGCGGATCGACGAGGTCGGCTTGATCGCGATCGAGACCGTGATGTCCTGCCCGGTCGAGATCCCGCCCAGCACGCCGCCGGCATTGTTGCCGATGAAGCCGGCCGGGGTCAGTTCGTCGCCGTGTTCGGAGCCGCGCTGGGCCACCGACCTGAAACCGGCGCCGATTTCCACGCCCTTGACGGCGTTAATACCCATCATCGCGTAGGCGATGTCGGCGTCGAGCTTGTCGTAGATCGGCTGTCCCAGCCCGACCGGCACATTCTGGGCCACCACGTCGATGCGGGCGCCGATCGAGTCGCCGTCGCGGCGCAGCGCATCCATGGCGTCTTCCATCTGCGCGATCAGGGCGGCGTCGGCGCTGGCGGCGAAAAAGGGATTCGCATGCACATGCTCGAAGGACTGGAACGGCACCACGATGTCGCCCAGCTGGCTCATGCAGCCCTTGAACACGGTGCCGTACTGCGCCAGCAGCCACTTTTTGGCCACGGCCGCCGCGCCGACCACGGGCGCGGTCAGGCGCGCCGACGAGCGCCCGCCGCCGCGCGGATCGCGTACGCCATATTTATGCCAGTAAGTGTAATCGGCATGCCCGGGACGGAAGCTCTCGACGATATTGCCGTAATCCTTGCTGCGCTGATCCTGGTTGCGGATCAGCAGCATGATCGGGGTGCCTGTGGTCTTGCCTTCGTAGGTGCCCGACATGATTTCCACCAGATCGGCCTCCTGGCGCTGCGTTACATGGCGCGAGGTGCCCGGTTTGCGCCGGTCCAGATCGGGCTGGATGTCCGCTTCCGTCAATGCCAGGCCCGGCGGGCAGCCGTCGATGATGCAGCCGATGGCCGGACCGTGCGACTCGCCAAATGTGGTAACGCAGAACAGCTTGCCAATTGAATTGCCGGACATGATGAAATGAAGAGTGGCGGAAAGGCCAATTCTACCAGTC
>DASWMN010000375.1:0-11691 GCA_036399735.1 Telluria sp.
CCGATAAGGGTTTATCATTGTTCCGTACATCATTGATCCGTTCATCCACCTAAAAAGATCCTTATACGCCATGCGTCGTCCATCCAAAGATACATCCCCTAAACTGTCGGCCGAAAGCCAGCGCCTGGTCAGCATCAGCCAGGCCATCGTGCAAGCGTCCAGCCGGATCGAGGAACGGGCTTGGGAACGCCAGCTGGATACGCAACTGCAAAAGCTGCTCAAGACCGGCCACCAGGATACCGTCGACACCACCCTCAACGTGCTGTTCAAGGATGACCTGAACGCTTACGACGTGCTGATGGAAGGCGTTGAAGCGGTCAGCGAGTCGTCCGTCATGACCGACGTGGTCGACGGTGTCGAAACCACCTACCAGGCCCTGCTCGTGGCCGCGCCGATTCTCGCCTGGACGCGGTTCTCGATCGCTTCCGGCACCATTCCCAACGACCTGCTGGCGACCCTGTCGGCCCACTTCTCGGCCCACCTGCTGGCCGACGGTGTGCGTATGGCCATCGCCCCCACCCTGTTCGCCATCGACCAGTTGCCGCGCACGCACGCAGAAACCTACGCCATGACGCACAAGCTGGCCCAGGCCGCGTACAAGGGCACGCCGCTCAAGCCCTTCCCCAAGGCGCCCGAGACCGCGCCCTTCCTGGCCGATACGCGCTACCTGCTGGTGGCCGTGGTCGCGCCCCTGGGTGCGCCGCTGTTCCGCTGGCAGGAGCCTGAGCATCACATCCATTTCAGCACCGAACGCGCCAGCGCGCTGGACCAGTGGCGCGGCCAGGCCAGCGACACGGTCACGCGTCTGCTGCCAGGCTGCGGCATCGAACTGCTGCTGCCGGAAGCGTATTACGTTGCCTGCCGCGAGGCCGACAAGCTGATACGCCCGGTCTCGGTACGCGCCGCGGTCCACTACCTGACCAATACCCTGGGTGTGGAAGCGTCGGATTTGCGCGCCGTGATCGCCGGCTTCGGCGAAGAAGCGGCCGAGGGCCAGATCGACGAATACCGGGTCGCCTTCACCATGCGCCAGACCACCGACGTCATTTATGGCATCGTGTGGCCCCTGTATGGACAGGAAGACGAGGACGGCACGCCGGTCGAAGGCCTGATCAACACCGGCGTGGGTGGGCTGAACGACCAGAAGGCACCGCTCGATGAAATCGTCGCCCACCTCAATGAAGCGGGCGTCACCCACGTCAAGCGCCACAGCGAACGCTTCATCGCGGAATATTGCGACGATTGCGGCGGTCCGCTGTTTGCCGACCCCGTGGGCGAACTGGTGCACGCGGAAATGCCGGACGACGCGCCCAGCGGGAACGAGCACTTCCACTAAGAACCCGCACGTCATGTAAGCTGCGTCGCCCTCGCGAAAGCGGGGCGATGTCATCGCCACGCTTCCTCCGCCAATGTTATGATCCGCGCAACAATGCACGCGCGGAGCACACATGATCCAATTCCAGTCCCTGACCAAGGCTTACGGCGCGTTCCAAGCCGTCAAACCGCTCACGCTGGACGTGCGGCGCGGTGAAGTGTTCGGCTTCCTCGGCCCCAACGGGGCCGGCAAGACCACCACCATCCGCATGATGATGGGCATCCTTGCCCCCAGCGGTGGCCAGGTCCTGATCGATGGCTTCGACTGCCACGGCGACGCCACCGAAGTCAAACGCCGGGTCGGCTACCTGCCCGACAATCCCATCTTCTACGACTTCCTGCGCGGGCGCGAAATTCTGCAGTTCGTCGCCGAAATGCACGGTTTCAGCCGCGCCGAGGCAGCCGCCCGCGCCGCCCGCCTGCTCACCGAACTCGGTCTGGATGAGGTGACCGAAGAATTCGCGGTCAACTACTCGATGGGCATGAAGAAGAAGCTGGGCCTGGCCTGCGCGCTGGTGCACGACCCTGCTGTCCTGATTCTCGACGAGCCAATCAACGGACTTGATCCGCGCGCCGCGCGCGACGTGCAGGAGCGCCTGCTGGCCGCGTCCGCCAAGGGCACGACCATTTTTGTCTCCACCCATCTGCTCGACATGGCCGAAAAGCTGTGCGACCGGGTCGGCATCATCCACCACGGCGCACTGGTCGCCACCGGCTCGCTCGACGACATCCGCGCCACCGCCGCCAGCGACGGTTCGCTCGAGGACGTGTTCCTCAAGATCACCGACGACGCGGCCGCGAGCGCGCCATGATGCAGGCCAGTGCGGCGCAAGCCATGTGGCTGATGGCGCGCCTGCGCCTGCAGCGGCTGTGGAACATCGTCTCGCGCGCCCGCTTCGGCCGCAAGAAGGACAGCAAGAGCCGCAAGGCGACCCCGGCCAAGCAGCGGGTCGGCTGGCTGCTGACCGGTCTGATCGCCCTTGCCATGCTGATTTCGCTCGGCTTCATGGCGCGCAGTTCCGCCGTGAGCGCGCAGTGCCTGCTGGTGCAGGACAGTCATTGCGTGGTCCATGGCGTTGAAAAGGGCGAGCGCTATCTGAACGAATCTGCGGCGCTGCACGAGCTGCAAAGCCACCCCTTCGCGCCGGCCGTCACGCGCGCGCTGACCATGCAGATGTCGCTGCTGTTCCTGATGAGCATACTGCTGCCCCTGAGTACACGCGAGCTGGCGCAGGCGGACTGGGACCTGGAGTGGCTGGTCACGCTGCCAGTCAGGCGCACTACCCTGCTGTGGGGCCGCATTCTCGAGCGCACGGTGGTCAATCCCACCGGCTGGCTATTCATGCTGGCGCCGCTGACCATGTTTGCCTGGCTGTCCGGCTACCGCTGGGGCGCCGTGCCGCTTGCCCTGGCGGGCGCGCTGCTGCTGCTCCCGCTGGCGGCCATCCTGCGCACGCTGGCCGACACAGGCCTGCGCATGTGGCTGCCGCCAGCGCAGCTGCGCAATCTGCAGGCCATGTGCACCCTGGCCAGCATGCCGATGATGTACATCGCGATCGGCATCAGCACAATGCACGCGGACTCTGCCGTGCACGGCATGGTGCAGCGCTTTCCCGCCTGGGCCGGCTGGCTGGCGCCCGGCCTGCTGCTGCAGATCATTACCGGCGGGGCGAGCTGGCTCAAGGCCGCGCTGCTGTTGGGCCAGGTGCTGCTGCCGCTCTGGCTGGGCATGCGCTTGCTGCGCTACCAGTTGCGCAACGGCGTGGTGGCCTCCGGATCGCGCGAATCGGCGCGCCGCCAAGCGCCACCGGCGGCGCGCAGCAAGCTGCTCGAACGCCTGCTGCCCGCTTCGCCCGTCAAACGGCGCGAGCTGCGCCTGCTCGCGCGCGACCGCAATTTCCTGATTCAAAGCCTGCTGCTGCCGGTGATTATCTTCGGCAGCCAGCTGCTGTTTACCGGCAGCCCGGATGCGCTGGGCAGCATCCTGGAAAGCCCGCGCTTCCTCGCTGCCACCGCGTTCGGCATCGGCTCGTACATGCTGATGCTGTCCGCGTTCCAGACCCTTAACAACGAGGGTCAGTCGCTGTGGATTCTGTACACCCTGCCGACCTCGATTGAACAGGTACTGCGCCAGAAGGCCGAATTCTGGGCCGTGCTGGCCCTGCTCTACCCGCTCTTGATGCTGGGCGCCGGACTGTTGTTCGCGCCCGCGCTGGCGGCCGAGACACTCAGCCTGTTCGTGGTGGTCCTGGCCGGCATACCGATCTTTTCCACGATTGCGGTGGCGCTTGGGGTATTCGGCTGCGACCCGCTGGCGGAAGACGTGCGCACGCGCGTCAAGCAGAGCTTTGTGTATCTGTATCTGATGCTGTCGGGCTTTTACGTTACGGCGATCAGCAGCAAGGTGTGGTCGCAAAAACTGGTGCTGATCGTTTTGATGTCGGCCTTCGCGGTGGCGCTGTGGCAGAAAGCGCGCGATCAGCTGCCGTTCCTGCTCGACCCGGCGGCCGCGCCGCCTGCGCGCGTCTCCGCCGCCGACGGTCTGATCGCGGCAATGCTGTTCTTCGTGCTGCAGTTGGGTGCGATGTTCGCGCTGATGAAAATCGGCCGCACCAGCAATGGCGAAAGCCTGGTGATCGCTTTCTCGCTGGCCGGGCTGGTTGTGTACTGCCTGATGCGGCTGGTCTATCTGCTCAAGAAGACGACCGGCATCCCGGCCATGTTTGGCGCGGGCGCCGCACGCAAGCTCGCGTGGGGTGCTGGCGGTGGCCTGGCGGCGGCAGCCTGCGCGCTGGCCTACCTGCTTGCCATGCGCAAGATCGGCTACTTCGAAGACGCGGGACGCGCGCCCATGCTGGCGCCGCACTGGCTGTTCCTGCTGACGGTGGTGATGGCGCCATTGTTCGAGGAATTCATCTTCCGCGGTCTGATCTTTGCCGGCATGCGCCGCTCGATGCAGCTGCTGCCAAGCGTGGCCTTGAGCGCAGCCCTGTTCGCCATCATGCATCCGGCGCTGTCGATGCTGCCGGTGTTCGGCCTGGGTGTGGCGAGCGCGCTGGCGTATGACCGCAGCCGCTCGCTGCTGGCGCCCATCCTCGTGCATGCCATCTACAACGCGGCCGTGCTGGCTTTCCAGCTCGGCTGGCTACCAGTTTGAAAACGGCTCCTTGATCAGATTGGAATTGAAGTAGCGCCGGTCGTGGGTGACTTCCGCGCCGATCCAGTCCGGCTTGTCGAAGTGCTGCGCCTCGGAGGCCAGCTCGATTTCGGCAAACGCCAGTCCCTGGTTGGCACCGAGGAACTCGTCAACTTCCCACACGTTGCCGGCGAAGGCAATGCGGCGCCGGTATTTTTCTATCAGGGGCTGCTGGCACAGGCGGTCCAGCAGGTCGGCGGCGTCCGCCAGGGGAATCGGATACTCCCATTCCGCCCGCGTCGCGCCTACGCTGCGGCCCTTGATGGTGAGTGTCGCGCCCTGCCCTTCGATGCGCACGCGCACCGTGCGCTCAGGGTCGGACGACAGGTAGCCCTGGCGCAGCAGAACCGGCTCGCCCAGGGCGCGCCAGCCCTCCCCCGCGAGCAGGAACTTGCGTTCGATCTCCACCCCCATGATCAGTCCAGGTTGCTGAGGATCGGTTGCAGGATGGCGCGCCCCAGTTCACTGCTGCGCGCGCCATTCCAGCCGGTGTACGCGTCCGGCAGATTGGCATTGTCCTTGAACGGCATTTCCAGCGTCAGCGACAGGCATTTGAAGGTGTGGCCGATGTACTTGGAAGCGAGCGTGAGCATGTCTTCGTTGTACTTGCTGGCCGCATAGCCATACACGTTCTGGAAGTCGGGGCTGGACGCCATGTACTGGTCGACAAAGGCTTTCTGGCGGGCAGCGCGCTCGGGCGTGAAATCGGCCAGCATTTCATTACCAGCCACAAAGTTGTACGGCAAGGCTTCGTCGCCATGGATGTCGAAGAACATGTCGCAGCCGACTTCGTGAATCTTGTTTTTCACGCACAGCACTTCGGGGCTGCGCTCGGCCGATGGGGTCATCCACTCGCGATTGAGGTTGGCGCCGGCCGCGTTGGTGCGCAGGTTGCCGCGTACCGAGCCGTCCGGATTCATGTTGGGAACGATGTAGAACACGGCGCGTTGCAGCAGTTTGCGTGCCACCGGGTTGGCGCTGTCGAGCAAGGCGTCAAGCATGCCTTCAACGAACCATTCGGCCATGGTCTCGCCCGGATGCTGGCGCGCGATGACCCAGATTTTCTTTTCCGCCGCGGGATTGCCGACAACGACCAGATTCATGTCGCGCCCGTCCACCGAGCTGCCGATATCGTGCACGCGTGCTATCGGGTTCTCGGCCACTTCGCCCAGCAGGCGCAGGTGGCGCTCCCAGGAATACGGCTCGAAGTAGGCGTAGTAGACGCTGTCGAGTTCAGGGGTGTGGCTGACGGTCATGACCTTGCCGTCGTAGGTGGTCGGCACGCGGAACCAGTTCTCGGTGTCGTAGCTGGCGGCGACCTGGTAATCCTCGAAGCCCTTGGCGTAGGTGGCCTGGCCGGCGTTCATGAAGCGGATGCGGCAATCCTGGCCGCGCGCGCCTTGCAGGCGGAAGTGGAACCACTGATGGATGTCGGCGTGCGAATCCTTGCGCAGATTCAGGTCGATTTGCTGGGCGCTGTCGGCCTGCAGAACCTCGATCGCACCGGAATCGAATTGCTGGCTGATTTTGATTGGCATGCTGTCCTCGTGGTAGTGGTTTCACAAAGACAGCATGATACCCCAGCGCGACTCAGAATATGCCGAGGTCCATCAGGTCGCCACGGTAATTTTCCATGAACTGGCGCATCAATTCAATGTTGTTGCGATTGAGCAGCACCACCAGCTCCTCGCGCGAAAACATCTCGAAGTGCATGCGCAGGGCGTTCGGGAATTCCTTGCACTGCAGCGTATCGACGCGCGGTGTGGCCACATCGTCCCAGTCCTGCGGCCCGATCACCGGTGGCGGCGGTGGCGGCGCCAGGTTCGGGTCCTGATTCACGGGCAGGTGATTGAGCAGCCAGAACACGATATGGGCCGGCAGGAAAAAGCAGGCATCTTTTCCGGCTGCAAAGGAAAACTTCACCAGCAGCAGGTTGCCGACCGGATCGCACGACAGCGTCATGCTCTTGACTTCACGAACTACAGCTTGCTTTGCCACGGTATGTCCCAGGGAGTTTAAAACGCGCAACGATTCTACCCCAAGCGCACGGGACCGGACAAAAAAACGGGGAGTCGTGGCGCTCCCCGCCTGACGCCGCAACTAGCGCTTGGACGAACCCTTGCTGTCGGCCTTGTCGACGTTGCTGCCGCCCTGCTTGTTCCCGCTCTGCTTGCTGATGCGGGTACTTGCCGTATCCGACTGGCGGTTGCCGTGGCTCATGCTGCCGGCACGGCGTGCCTCTTCGGACGTAAATTCATGCGCGGTGCCCTTCTCGTGCGCTGCCTTGCCGCCCTCACTGGCGATCTGACGCTGGCGTTCCGGGTCCATCGATGCGAAGCCGCGGCTGCTGGTGCCACTGCCCGACTGTTTGTTGCCTTCCTTGCTGCCCTGCCTGTTCGCTGCCATGGTCATCTCCTTGTGGTGGTGCCCAACCCCTCCCGGGCAAAACCATCTTAGGCAGAGCTGCACAGCAGTGCTATAGGACGGCAACAGGGCAGCATGTAGGAGAACAGGCGCGCAAAATTTCAGCTTCACAACTAAGCCACTGTTGGTGGCCGGCGCTGGGCGTGTGTCCTACACGGGCGCGCTCCGTGTTCCGATGCAAAGGCTGAGGACGCAAGCGCATCATGACAAACATGGCAACGCCAACAACGGGGCCACCCAATGACATCTAATATCTATTAAGGGGACAGATCATGAATTCGAACCAACGCAGCGAAGGCAACAACCAGACCAACAATGGCGCCAACGAAAAAGCGACCTCCTCGGGCCGTCCAACAGCCGACAAGGACAATCTGAACCAGTCGCAGCAATCCGGCACGCTCGGTGGTTCGCAGCAAGGTGGCCAGCAACAAGGTAGCCAGCAGCAAGGTAGCCAACAACAAGGAGGCCAGCAGCAAGGTGGCCAGCAGCAGGATCGTCAGCAGCAGGACCGTCAGCAGGACAGCCAGATCGGCCAGCAAAGCACGGACCGCAGCGGCTCGCAAACGGGCAACGCGCAGCAAGGCGAGCCAGGCCAGCGCCAGTCGAACGATCTGGCCGGCGGGCTGCCAAAAAGCCCGGGCACCAAGAATCTGTCGGCCGACCAGAAAATGGACGACGACACCGGTCTGTCGAATACGGCCAACCGCCAGTCGGCCGAGCAGGACCAGGGTAGCCGCCAGATGGAGCAAAGCAATGTCGGTCGCCGCGACGACATGACGCCCGATTAAGCTGCGATTGTCGCTTGATCTGGTGATGTAAACGCAGAAGGCCCGGGAAACCGGGCCTTCTGCTATTTAAGTACGGTATTTTCGCAAATGGATGGCGGGATAGCGGCAAGCGCGGCCGCAGTGACGGGAAACAGCGGCGGCCGTGGCGCCGTCGATTCCCATCCATACAGAAAGCTGCAAGCGGCGCCGCACACCCGACCCTGGCATGGGCCCATGCCCACTCGGGTCTGCAGCTTGGCTGCGCGCCAGCCGGCGTGCGCTGCGAGTTCACCGGCGCGCACGTCTTCGCAGCGGCACACAATGGTCGATGGCGCGCACACCTCGCGCATTGTCTCTGGTGCGCCAAAACTGGCGCCCAACAGCGCGCCGAATGCGCGCGCGTGCTGGCGTACTTGCAGCTCGCCCTTCCCCACGCGCAGGCCCGCCGCAGCCAGGCCTGCAATGCATCCCTCTGCAAGTGCCTTGTCCACGCCGCCAATGCCAGTCGATTCCCCGGCCGCCCACACGCCGGCAACACTGGTCGCCTGCATCGCATCGACGACGACCTTGCCCTCCCCGCTCGCGCAGCCGAACACGGAGGCAGTTTCCGGCGCCGGTACCAGGCCGTATCCGCACGCCAGGAAATCGCAATCGATTTCGCGCGCGCGGGCGCCGTGCATCAGCCGGACCGCGGACAGCTGCTCCGTGCCAAGGGCCGCGTGCACGATGGCACCACGCAGATACGGCACGCCAAGCAGCCGTGCAAACAGGCCTACGGCCTGCGCCAGCTTGGCCTGGTGCGAGAGCGCGAGCTTGCCGGTGAACGCAGCCAGTGCCCGCGTGTCGCGGTATTCGGCGATGGCAGCGACAGTGCCGCCGCTGCGCCTGACCGTGTCGGCCGCTGCCAGCAGCAGCGGACCGCTGCCGGCCACCACCACCCGTTTCCCCTGGATCGGGAAGCCGCCCTTGATCAGGGCTTGCATCGCGCCCGCGCCGGTCACGCCAGGCAGCGTCCAGCCGGGAAACGGCAGCAGCAGTTCGCGCGCGCCGCTGCAGACGATCACGCGCTCCCATGCCTGCATCTGCGGCACGCCGTCGCGCACCAGCAGCAGCTGCCCTGGACCGGCGACAGCCACCGCCCGCGTCGCAAATTGCATTTGCACGTGTTGCCTGGAGCGCAGGGCATCCCACAGCGCATGCGCGCGCCGGTCCTGCCAGCGGGCGGCGCCACCGCGCCAGATCTGGCCACCGGGCTGCGGATTCTCGTCGATCAGGCGCACCGGCTGGCCCGCGCGCGACGCCGCCTCGGCGGCAGCCAGTCCGGCCGGACCGGCGCCCAGAATCAACAGGGGCGTCATGCGGCACCTCCCGTCACGATATCCATGCCCGCCACGCAGCGTTCCTGGCATGCCAGCCGATGCGCACGGCCGTCAATCGTTACGCGGCATTCCTGGCACTGGCCCATGCCGCACAGCGCAAAGCGCGCCTCGCCGGTAACCGAGCGGCGCGTGCACATGCGCCCGGCGAGCATGAGCGCGCCGATCACGCTGGTGCCGGCGGCCACCTGCACGGCCTGGCCATCGATGGTGACGCTGACAGCTTCAGCTCGCATGGCTCATTTCTCGCATCGATGTGAAACGTGAGGGCTGATAGGGGGTCGCGTCGATTGGCGGGGCGCGGCCCGTGATCTGCGCCGCCAGCAAAGCCGCCGTGCCAAAGGCGGTGGTCACGCCCAGGCCTTCGTGCCCGCAGGCGAGCCAGACATCCTGGCGCGCCGGATGGGCGCCGATCAAGGGCTGGCCGTCCGGCGTGGCGGGCCGCATGCCGGTCCAGGCGCGCAGCACCTGCATGTGCGCCAGCCGTGGCAGCAGCGCAATCGCAGTGCGCAGCACCTGGGCCAGTACAGCAGGGTCAACGGCCAGGCTGTCCTGGTGGTCCTGCCGGCAGGAGCCGACCAGCCATTGGCCGGTGCCGCGCGGCTGCACATTGGCGGCCACGCTCAGCGCATCCTGGCCCGGCGCGGGCTGGCCATAATTCATGCTCACCACCTGGTGCGAGAGCGTATCGGGATAGCGGTCGGTGATGGCAAGGTGGCCCTTGCGGCCGAACACGGGGATCTCGGGCATGAGCGCTGCCGCCTGCACACCGGCGGCCACCACGATGCGGCCCGCGGCCAGCACGGCGCCGCCAGCCAGCCTGACGCTGCCTTCGCCAATGGCGACCACGCGCTGGCCGGCATACAGATCGCCGCCAAGGCCAACCAGGCGACGCGCCAGAAAATCGGCCACCGCAGGCGGATAGACGACACTGTCGCCGCTGACGCGCACCCCGCCGCACAGGCCGCGCCGCAAAGCCGGCTCCAGCCGGCGCAGCTGGTCGCCGCCGACGGCGTCGGCGCTGTAACCTCGCGCGCTCAGGCGTTGTGCGCGCTGATGCGCTTCTTGCAGTTGATCTTCGTTCTCGGCCACCCACAGGGTCCCGCAGGCACTGGGGTCGCCCACGCCCGGATGGCGCGCGTGGAAGTCGCGCCACAGGCCCAGCGACAGCAGGCACAGGTCGAGTTCACCGGCGCTCTCGTCGAGCGCGACCAGATGGCCCATGCCGGCGGCCGTGGCACCGGCGCCGGGCGTGGCAGCGTCCACCAGCGCGACCTGCAAACCCTCTTCGCGCAAGGCGAGCGCGCAGGCCGCGCCGACGATGCCGGCACCGATCACGAGAACGTCGTACGCGCGTCTCACTTAAGCGAAGGCAGGCAGCTGCGGCCGCGTTTCAAGCGCGGCGCGGATGATGCGTTCGGCGCGCGCGCGCTGCTCGCCGTCGAGCGGCAGGCGCGGTGCGCGCACACGCTCGTTGGAACCGATGGCCAGCGCTTCGGCCAGTTTGATGTTCTGCACCAGGTAAGACGACACGTCCAGATCCAGCAGTGGACGGAACCAGCGGTAGATTTCGAGCGCCTCGCGCTGGCGGCCTTCCTGCATCAGGCGATAAATGGCGACGGTCTCCTTGGGGAAGGCCACCACCAGGCCCGCGACCCAGCCGACCGCGCCCACGGCCAGCGCTTCGAAGGCGAGATTGTCGACGCCGGTGAACAGCGCATAGCGCTGGCCCAGGCGGTTGATGATTTCGGTGCTGCGGCGAATATCGTCGGACGACTCCTTGACGGCGACGAAGCGGGCATCGTCGGCCAGCTCTTCGAGCATGTCGGTGGTGACGTCGACCCGGTAGGCGAGCCGGTTCGAATAAATCATGATTGGCAGATCGCCGGCGGCGGCGATGGCGCGCAGGGTGGCCACGGTTTCGCGGTGATTGGTGTGGTAGATCGTGCTCGGCACCACCATCAGGCCATCGGCGCCGGCGCGCGCGGCCTTTTCCGCCAGGGCGCAGGCGTCGCGCGTGGCCGCTTCAGCAATGGTCAGGAGGGCCGGGCGCGCGCCGGTCGTCCGCTTGGCCAGGCGCAGCACGTCCAGGCGCTCCGCGTGCGACAGCATCGGGCCTTCACCGAGCGAGCCGCAGGCGATCAGGCCGTCGCAGCCGGCGTCCATCTGCAGACCGAAGCAACGCTCCATTTCTGCAAAATCAAGACTGCCGTCTTCGTTGAATTTTGTCGTTACCGCAGGAATCACGCCGTGCCACATGGTTATTACCTTTTCAGGGTTTCGGGAAGGTTTCAGAATAGCCCCGGGAGGGGGCCCGGTCTTGATTGGCGGACCAGTGGACGAGGCAGAAATCGGCACAATTGTTTTTTCTGGTCATTTCCGGCTTTATACTGGTCGAATAACATATAAAAGGAGTACCTGAACATGGACATGAGCGCCCTGCTTCCCACCCGAAACGCGATCCGCAGCGTCGACTTTCCGGCTCTGGAATCCCTGTTTGACGCCCTGAACGATGTGGCCTTTTTTATCAAGGACCGCGAGGGGCGCTATGTCA
>DASWMN010000376.1:0-10537 GCA_036399735.1 Telluria sp.
CGCGGAAGCTGGGCCGCTTCCAGCGGAACGAGCTTGATCTTTTTAGGATTGGCGGCGATGTCCTTTTCCGACGCGCGTACCGGATCGAACTTGTCGCGCAGGGTGATCCATCCCAGCTGGTTGAGCAGCACCAGTGCGCGCGCCTGATTGGTAGGATCGTTTGGCAGGGCCACCGTGGTCCCGGCCTGCACCTCGTTCAGGGTTTTGTGCTTTTTACTGTAGATGGCAATCGGCGCGGTCGGAATCGTCACCAGGCTGCTTAACGCCAGCTTGTTGTCGGTCGCGAACTTGGTGAGGTAGACGATGTGCTGGAACACGTTGGCGTCCAGCGAACCTTCGGCCAGCGCGAAATTCGGCTGGATGTAGTCGTTAAACTCGATCACCTTGATCTTGTAGCCCTGCTTTTCCAGGATCGGCTTGATGCCAAGCTTGATCTGGTCCGCGTACGGGCCGGCGCTGGTGCCGATGACAAGTTCCTTCGGATCCCTGGCGGTGGCCGATGCAGCCAGGGTAAGGCCGGCGATGGCGGCGATCAGGGTACGGCGTGTGGTGAACATGAATGGCTTTCGGTGAAGTGAATTAACGATGGTCGATGCGGCGCGCAAGCCGGTTGCCGGCAACCTGGATCAGCTGCACCAGCAGGACCAGAATGGCGACTGTCACGACCATGATGTCGGTCTCGAAGCGGTAGTAGCCGTAGCGGATGGCCAGGTCGCCGATCCCGCCGCCGCCCACCACGCCGGCAACCGCCGAATACGACAGGAAGCTGATTGCCAGTACCGTCAGTGCCAGCACCAGACCGGAACGTGACTCCACCAGCAGTACGCGTGTGATGATCTGGAATTCGGACGCGCCCATGGCATGGGCAGCTTCGATCACGCCGCGCGGCACGTCGCGCAGGTTCTGTTCGACCAGCCGCGCAAAGTAGGGGATGGCGGCAAACGACAGCGGCACGGACGCCGCCAGCGGGCCGATGGAGGTGCCCGCGATGATGCGCGTGAGCGGCACCAGCGCCACCAGCAAAATGATGAACGGGAACGAGCGCACGGTATTGACGAACCATCCAAGCAGCAGCGCCAGAGGGCGGTGCTGGAGCGACTGCCCGTCGGCCACCAGGAACAAGAGGATGCCGAGCGGGCCGCCCAGCAGCACCGCGGACGTCAGGCCGATGGCAAGCATGGTCATGGTCTGGCCGAATGCGGTCCATAACTCGGGCAGCATGGTGATCACATTCTCAAGCATGGGCCGCTCCCTTCCATGCGGCTTGCGCATAGCTTTCGGTACCGTAGTACGCCAGTTCGCGTCCCAGTGCTGTCTTGCGCGGCGCGCTGGTGTCAGCCAGATCGAATTCTTCGGCGATTTTTCCTTCCTCGATGACGGCCACCCGATTGCAGATGGCGCCCAGTACCGACAGCTCGTGGCTGACGATCACGATGGTCACACCCAGCCGTTCGTTGATGTCGCGCAGGGTGTCGAGCAGCGCGCGCGTGGTCTGCGCATCGAGGGCCGATGTCGGCTCGTCGCACAGCAGCACGGCAGGGCGGCTCGCCAGCGCGCGTGCAATTGCGGCGCGCTGCTTTTGTCCGCCCGACAGCTGCGCCGGGTAATTGTCGGCCTTGTCGGCCATGCCGACCAGCTCCAGGCATTCACGCACACGCGCTTCCAGGCGTGGCGCATTCAGGGTGCCGTGGATGCGCAGCGGGAACGCGACGTTTTCATACACGTTGGCGTTCTGCAGCAGATTGAACTGCTGAAAAATCATGCCGATGTTCTGGCGCGCTTCGCGCAGCGCGCGTTTGCTCAGTTGCGTGAGCTCCTTGCCGGCGACCGTGACGGTGCCGCTGTCGGGACGTTCGAGCAGGTTGATCAAGCGCAGCAACGTCGATTTGCCCGCGCCGCTGGTGCCGATCAGGCCAAATATATCGCCCTCATGGACGTCCAGGCTCACGCCGCGCACGGCGTCGAAGCGCCCGCCGCGCGGCAGCGCGAACGACTTGGACACGTCACGCACCTGGATCAATGGTGAGTCAATGATAGGCATGATTCAGGAGTACGCGGTCGGTTCGGGAACGCTGCCGTCGAGCGCGTAACGCCCAAGATCGCGCAGCTTGTAGTCGACCGGGTCGTGCAGCGTATGAACGCGCACGTTGCGCCAGAAGCGGTCGTAGCCAAAACGGGCGGACGTCGCCCGCGCGCCGGTCAGTTCGAACATCTGGCTGCTGATTTCCACGCCAGCCCGGTGCGACAGTACCTTAGCTTCGGCCACGGCCACGGCCACTTCGCCGCGTTCACGCGCGCTGAGCAGGGCGCCTTTCGAGAACGCGCCATCGAGCGCCTGCGCGGCCTGGTCGGCCAGCACTTCGGCAGGGCGCAGCAGCAGCCACAGGTCGCCGTAGCGGTGCTGAATGAACGGGTCGTCGGTCGCTTTCTCCACGCCCGAAGCAAACCAGGCGCGCGATTGTTCACGTGTGTACTGGCGGGATACCTCGAATGCGCCCTGGCCAATGCCAAGGTACAGATTGGCCATGATCAGCTGGGCGATCTGCGAGCGCAGCGTGGCCTGCGCTGTGGGCGCCTGCCCGGGCTGCTGCAATACCAGGCTGGCACGCAGGGTGACCTGATCGAAGTGCACATTGCCGCTGTCGGTCTGGCGCTGGCCGAATGCGTCCCAGTCCGCATGCACGGTGATGCCGGCCTGCGTGGTCGGCAGCACCGCAATCAGGGCGCCGCCGGCCTGTTCGTCCCAGGCGCTCACGGTCAGCCAGTCCGATCCGACGGAGCCGGAGCAGAAGCTCTTGATGCCGTCGAGGATAAAGCCGTCCTCGGTCGCGGTGGCGATGGTGCGCTTGTCGAGCGGATTGAGCGCGTTGCCCCAGAACAGATCATCGTGCACGGTCGCTTCGAACAACTGGCGCTGCTGCTGCGCGTTGCCGTACAAATGCAGCCCGGCCAGTTGCAGGTGGTGGAAGCCGAAAACGTGCGCGAGCGCGCTGTCGGCCCGCGCCAGGATGCGGGTCACCTGGAACACGACGCTCCAGCTGGCGCCCTGGCCACCGTATTCGGTTGGAATCGAGAGCGTCAGCAGGCCCGAATCGCGGATCCATTGACGTTCCAGTGCAGCGTGGCCGCCGGCGTGATCGCGCTGGGCGGCGTTGTGGGAGAGCCGCTCGGCGAGTGCTTCGGCGATGCTGATGGCATCCGGAAGCGCCGCATCGGGCGGCTGGCGGAGAAGAGTGGCGGGCATCGGTAATGTCCTGATTTTCATTTGATGAAAACCAGTATTGCACCGCACTGCAGAGGAAGGGAACGAAGATATCCGACCTTCGATATACGCAAAACGCTGGAACGAAAAACGCATATTCAAGTGCGAAAGCATTCGTTTCGAATTTTTCGTGTGCGGCTTACGCTGTGCTCAGTTATGCATCATCACTAACCTGAGACGGACTTACCATGAGCGTTTTATTGCTGGGCGGAAGCCCTGCCGCATCGTCAAGCGGCGCCAGGCTGTTGCAGCACATTGGCGACAAGCTTGCCCTGCAAGGCCACCGCTGCACCCGCTTGCAGGTACGCGACCTGCCGCCGCAGGCTTTGCTGCACGGGGACTTCAACGACCCAGCCATCATCCGCGCCACGGCGCTGGTGCTGGACGCTGACGCCATTGTCATTGCCACCCCGGTGTACAAGGCGTCCTACACGGGCATCCTGAAGGCTTTCCTCGACTTGCTGCCACAGGACGGCCTTGAAGGCAAGCTGGTGCTGCCGCTGGCAACCGGTGGCAGCCAGTCGCACATGCTGGTGCTGGACTACGCGCTGCGGCCGGTGCTGGCATCGCTGTCGGCGCGCTTCATCCTGCCCGGTATTTACGCCACGTCCTCGCAACTGCAATGGAGCCCGGAGACAGGCTTCGAGGCCGATTCCCCGATCGCTGCGCGCATCGCCAAAGGCGTCGCGCAGCTGTCCACAGAATTGCAGGCGCTGCCCAGCTATCGGGCAGCGCAGCACCAAGCCACCACCCCGGCAGTAGCCGCCTGACCTCCACCGAAAGAAAAACAAGATGACGCAATTTTCAGACAAGCGCGCTGCGCGCCGTCTCACCCTTGGCCTGCTGGTGGCCACCATTCTTGCCACCGGCGTGGCGACCGATGCGGTCGCACAGGCCAGCAAGGAAGTGCGCATCGGCTACCAGAAGTACGGCACGCTCACCCTGCTCAAAGGCCGCGGCACGCTGGAAAAGCGCCTGGCCGAAAAGGGCGTGAGCGTCAAATGGACCGAGTTCCCGGCCGGCCCGGTGCTGCTCGAGGGTCTGAATGTCGGCAGCATCGACTTTGGCACCGTTGGCGAAGCGCCGCCGATCTTCGCGCAGGCAGCCGGCGCCAATCTGGTCTATGTGGGCAACGAGCCGCCATCGCCACAGTCGGAAGCGATCATCGTGCCGAAAGGGTCCACCATTCGCAGCGTCGCCGATCTGAAGGGCAAGAAGGTGGTGCTGAACAAGGGCTCGAACGTGCATTACCTGCTCGTCAGGGCGCTTGAAAAGGCCGGCGTCAATTACAAGGATGTGCAGCTTGTGTTCCTGCCGCCGGCCGATGCCCGTGCCTCGTTCGAACGCGGCGCCGTCGACGCCTGGGTGATCTGGGATCCCTTCCTGGCCGCCGCTGAAAAACAGCTGGGCGCCAAAATTCTGGCGGACGGCAAAGGCCTGGTCGCCAATCACCAGTTCTACCTGGCCTCGCGTCCTTACGCGGTGGCCAATGCCGACACGGTGCGCATCGTGATCGAAGAACTGGCCAAGGTCGATGACTGGGGTCGCCAGAACCAGAAGGACGTTGCCGCGATCCTGACCGCGCAAACCGGGCTGGAACCGGCCGTAGTCGAACTGGCCGCCCGCCGCTACGCCTACGGTGTTAAAGCTGTGACGCCGGAAGTCATTGGCGAGCAGCAGAAGATCGCCGACGTCTTCACCAATCTGAAACTGATTCCCAAGCCGATCGTCGTCAAGGACGCTCAGCTGCCCTACAAGCTGTAAGCAGGAGTTCACATGTCACTCAATGTATTCTGGTTCATCCCTACCCACGGCGACAGCCGCTACCTCGGCACCAGCAAGGGTGCGCGCACGGTCGACGCCGAATATCTGAAGCAGGTTGCGGTCGCGGCCGACACGCTCGGCTACGACGGCGTGCTGCTGCCAACCGGGCGCTCGTGCGAAGACGCCTGGGTGGTCGCGTCGTCGCTGATCGCGGTCACGCAAAAGCTCAAGTTCCTGGTGGCGATCCGCCCCGGCTTGTCCAGCCCCGGGCTGTCGGTGCGCATGGCATCGACCTTTGACCGCCTGTCCCACGGCCGCCTCCTGATCAACGTCGTCACCGGGGGCGATCAGGGCGAGCTGGAAGCGGACGGCGTGTTTGCCGACCACTCCAAGCGCTACGAAATTTCGGACGAATTCCTCAAGGTCTGGCGTGCCACCATGGCAGGTGAAGGCGGCGCGGCCGGCTACGATTTCGAAGGCAAGCACATTCAGGTCAAGGGCGCCAAGACCTTGTATCCACCGGTGCAAAAGCCGTATCCGCCGCTGTACTTCGGCGGCTCGTCCGAGCCGGCCCACGAACTGGCGGCCGAGCAGATGGATGTGTACCTGACCTGGGGCGAGCCGCCGGCTGCCGTCAAGGAAAAGCTGGACGATATCCGCGCCCGCGCCGCCAAGCGTGGCCGCACAATGCGCTTCGGCATCCGCTTGCACGTGATCGTGCGCGAAACGAATGAAGCGGCATGGCGCGCGGCTGATGAATTGATCAGCCACCTCGATGATGCAGTAATCGCCAAGGCCCAGGCGGCATTTGCGAAAATGGATTCGGTGGGCCAGCGCCGCATGGCGGCCCTGCATGGTGGGCGCCGCGACCAGCTCGAAGTCTCGCCGAACCTGTGGGCCGGCGTGGGCCTGGTGCGTGGCGGTGCCGGCACTGCCCTGGTGGGCGACCCGGAAACCGTGGCTGCGCGCATGCAGGAATACGCCGATCTGGGCATCGATACCTTCATCCTGTCGGGCTACCCGCACCTGGAGGAATCGTACCGCTTCGCCGAGCTGGTGTTCCCGCTGCTCGGCAAAGGCAAGGCCCAGGGCGAGCAGTCGATCACCGGCCCCTTCGGTGAAATGATGGCCAGCGATATTCTGCCGAAGAAGGCCGCCTGAGATGAGCAAGCCATCCGTCCTGGCGCCGTGGGCGTTGCCGGTGGCGCTGATCGCCGTCTGGCAGGTTGCCGCGCAGGCGGGCTGGCTGTCCAGCCGCATTCTGCCGGAACCATGGGCGGTCGCGAAAGCCTTCTGGACGCTCGCCGAATCTGGCGAACTGTGGGAGCACCTGCGCACCAGCCTGTGGCGCGCGACGACGGGCTTTGCCATCGGCGCCGGCCTCGGTCTGGTGCTTGGCCTGCTAAATGGCAGTGTCAAGCGCGCTGAAACGCTGCTCGACACAACTTTGCAAATGATCCGCAATATCCCGGCGCTGGCCTTGATTCCGCTGGTGATCCTGTGGTTCGGCATCGACGAAACGGCCAAGCTGTTCCTGCTGGCCATTGGCGTGTTCTTCCCAGTGTACCTGAATACCTTTCACGGTATCCGCTCGGCCGATCAGGGGCTGATCGAAATGGCGCGCAGTTATGGCGTGTCCGGCTGGCCGCTGTACCGTGACGTGATTTTGCCGGCTGCCCTGCCATCGATACTGGTGGGTGTGCGCTTCTCGCTGGGGCTGGTGTGGGTGCTGCTGATTGTGGCCGAAACCATATCCGCACAAGCCGGTATCGGCTACATGACCATGAACGCACGCGAGTTCCTGCAGACCGATGTGGTGTTGGTTGGCATCCTGTTGTATGCCTTGCTGGGCAAGGGCGCCGATCTGCTCTCGCGCGGCATGGAACGCTATTTCCTCCGCTGGAATCCAGCTTACCGCTAACAAGGACAGCATGCAGATCAATCGGATTGAAGAAAGCACGGTCGCCGCGGCGGCGCTGGGGCAGCGCGGTGTTGGCGTTTCGCTGCATGGCGTCGGTAAATCCTATGACGACAAGCTGGTCCTGTCAGGCATCGACCTGGAACTGGCGCCAGGGGAATTTGTCGCCGTGATCGGACGCAGCGGCTGTGGCAAGAGCACCTTGCTGCGCTCCATCGCCGGGCTGGAAACCACCGATACAGGCAAGATCCAGACCGGTGCGCCAGGCGATACGCCGGATCTGCGCATCATGTTCCAGGAGGCGCGGCTGCTGCCCTGGAAAACCGTACTCGACAACGTGGCGCTGGGCTTGAAGGGCCGGCGTGCCTACGCCGAGGCCGAGGCGGCACTGGCGACCGTCGGCCTGGCCGCGCGCGCCACCGAATGGCCGACCGTGTTGTCCGGTGGTCAGCGTCAGCGTGTGGCGCTGGCCCGTGCCCTGGTGCACGACCCCGCGCTGCTGTTGCTGGACGAGCCGTTGGGCGCGCTCGATGCCCTGACGCGCATTGAAATGCAGCAGCTGATCGAGTCGCTGTGGCGCGAACGCGGCTTTACCGCCGTGCTGGTAACTCATGATGTGCAGGAAGCGCTGGCCCTGGCTGACCGCGTCCTGCTGATCGAAAACGGCAAACTGGCGCTGGACCTGCGCGTTGGCCTGCCGCGTGGCAAACGGCGTGGGACCGAAGCCTTTGGCCGGCTCGAACAAATACTACTGGACCGTATCCTCGGCACGGTCGCCGCCTGATTACAGAGACGCGTTTTCCATCCGTACCAGCTGCCAGCACGGGGCCTTGCGGAAGTGGTAGCTCAATTGATAGTCGGTATCCGGTTTTTCCAGCTGGACACTTGCACTAGTCGCCGTCACGGATTTGATCGTCATGGTCAGTGGCGTGCGTGCCCGTTCCGCCTTAAGCGCGAAAACGGGGAACCTGATCTGCTCCGGTGCCAGTTTTTTGACCACCTGTTTCGGTTCCGGTTCAGCGTCTTCCACCCTTGTGCTGACCAGGGGCACCAGCGTGTGTGCGCGCTGGACCGCGACTTGATCGCCAAAAGCCGCCAGAAACGACGGAAAATCCCCCGAAAAACACTTGGCCGGGGCGGATGCGCTGGCAGCCACGGGCAGCGTCATCGCCAGGCAAAACATGGCGGTAGAAAACTTCATCATTATCCAGGCGCTATTATTAAAAAATGCAACTTTAGCAGGCTATCTCTTGCCCGTGCGCGGTAACTATGAGGATGCGGTTAGAATGTTCCCATGAAGATTCGTGTCGCAACCTACAATATCCACAAAGGCGTGTCCTCGATCCGGAGCACACCGCGTGTCGTCGCGCTGAAAAAGGCGATTGCCCAGTTCGACGCCGACGTCGTTTTCCTGCAGGAAGTGCAGGGACGGCACGACCGCTACTTCGATAAATTTGGGGAGGAAAGCCGCGGCCATCGCCATTGGCCGGAATCGTCCCAGCATGAATTCTTTGCCGGCGAATCGCACCATTCCGCCTATGGCATGAATGCGGTCTACGACCACGGTCACCACGGCAATGCGCTGCTGTCCGCCTACCCCATCGAGAACTCGCACAACCATGACGTGTCCGACCATGCATACGAGCAACGTGGCATCCTGCATTGCGTCATCAACACCCAGACTTGCCCGATCCATTGCTTCGTGGTGCACCTGGGCCTGTTCGAGTCGGGCCGTGGACGCCAGAATCAGGCGCTGATCGATTGCGTGAAGAAGTCGGCCCCGAATGGCGAGCCGGTGATCATCGCCGGCGACTTCAACGACTGGCGCAACACGCTCAGCGACAAGTTGCGCAACGCTCTCGGCGTGGTCGAGGTGTTTGACGAGCTCGGCTCGCGCTCCCGCATTGGGGATCTGGTACGTGGCCTGGCCGGGCGCGACAAGCCCGTGGTGCCGGCGCGCACCTTCCCGGCCGCGCTGCCATGGTTCCGCCTGGATCGCATTTATGTGCGCGGCTTCAAGGTCGATACCGCGCAAGTACTGCACGGTACCTTATGGGCCAAATTGTCCGACCACGCCCCGATTGTGGCCAATCTCAAACTGGCCTGAAGTCGTACTATCTTCAAGCCTATGCGCGCAGTAAATTTAATCGCCCAAAACGAAGTCACCCTCCTCGAAAGCGGTGTCGAACTGTTCCCGGCCATGATCGCGGCCATTGAAGACGCCCACTACGACATCTACTTTGAAACCTATATCTTCGCGGACGACGAAACCGGCCGCGCTGTCGAAGGCGCGCTGATCAAGGCCGCCCAACGCGGCGTCAAAGTGCGCGTGGTGACCGACTGGTGGGGCACCGGCAACAAGCAGTGCAAGCGCCTGCGTGACAACTTCATTGCGGGCGGCGTCCATTTTCGCGCCTTCAATTCCTGGTTCCGGCGCGGCGTGGCGCGCACCCACCGCAAGGTCACCGTGGTCGACCGCATGGTCGCCTTTGTCGGCGGCATCAATATCAACGATGACTGGTTCTGCGATTACGACGCCAGCAAGCGCCTGCCGGCGCCGCGCTGGGATTTCGCGGTGCAGGTGGTGGGGCCGCTGGTGTCCACCATTCATCACGAAGCCCAGGCACAGTGGGCGCGGGTGGGCCGGCTGGGCCTGATGAAGCGGATCAACCTGTTCCGCGAAATGCGCATTGAGCCGCTGCCGGACAGCGACAAGCCGGTCCAGGCGGCGTTCGTGGTGCGCGACAGCCTGCGCAACCGCCACACCATCCAGCGTGCCTATCTGCAAGCGATTGGCCGCGCCAAGAAGCGTGTGCTGCTGGTGAACCCGTACTTTGCACCGGGCCACAAGTTCCGCAAGGCACTGGCGGTGGCGGGCCAGCGCGGGGTGGAGGTCAAACTGTTGATCGGGGTAGGGGAGATCTGGCTGCAGGACATGGTGGCGCGCTCGTTCTATCCCAAGCTGCTGGCCAGTGGCGTGAAGGTGTACGAATACCGCAAGACCCAGCTGCATGCCAAAGTGGCAGTGGTGGACGACGACTGGTCGACCGTCGGCTCTAGCAATTGCGACGGCCTGTCCTTGTTCCTGAACCAGGAAGCGAATATCGTCGTCAAGGACGAAACCTTCGCTGAAACGATGCGCGAACATATACTGGAAGGCATCGCCGATGCGGTGCCGGTGCTGGCCGAAGAATTCGAACATGTCGGCTGGGTACGCCGCAGCGGCTACGAAGCTGCCTATTTTTTATACAAAATGACCATGCGCATCTTCGCCATTGGTTACGCTTAAACAACACATGGACAACGTACGTATCGACAAATGGCTGTGGGCAGCCCGCTTCTTCAAGACCCGTTCCCTGGCCACCGACGCGGTCGACAACGGCCGCGTGCGTCTTGACGGCGAGCGGATCAAGCCCGCCCGGGCCGTCAAACTCGGCGATAAATTGCTCGTCGACAACGGAGCCGAGATCTGGGAGGTCCTGGTGCTGGGCATTTCAGACCACCGCGGACCGGCCCCGGAGGCCCGTCTCCTCTATGAAGAGACCGCCACCAGCGTGGCCAAGCGGGAAAACGACGCCGAGGCGCGCAAGCTC
>DASWMN010000377.1:0-15843 GCA_036399735.1 Telluria sp.
CGACTTCCGCGCCAACCACAATCACATGGCGATCGTGGTCGACGAATACAGCGGCGTGGCCGGCCTGATCACGATCGAGGACGTGCTCGAACAGATCGTTGGCGACATCGAAGACGAATACGATTTCGACGAAGAGGAAGACAACATCCTCTCCATCAAGGAAGGCCAGCTGGGCCCGCGCTGGCGTATCAAGGCGCTGACCGAGATCGCCCAGTTCAACGAAGAACTCGGCGCCGACCTGCCCGAGGACGACGTCGACACCATCGGCGGCCTGGTTGCCAATCACCTTGGGCGGATGCCGCACAAGGGCGATGTATTCGACCTGAACAACCTGCGCTTCGAGGTGCTGCGCGCCGACGCGCGCCAGGTGCACGTACTGCTGGTCGAAAAACTGCCACTCGCTGACGACGAACGCGACTGATGCTGCGTCGCCGTACCGCACCCGCGCCCGGCAGCCCGCCGGCGCCGCGCACCACCGCACTGCCCATGCTGTTCGCCGCCCTCGCGGGCGCGGCCAGCGTGTTGTCGTTCGCGCCGTTTGGCTGGTGGCCAGTGCAGATCGGCTCGCTTGCCTTCCTGTTCTACCAGGTCGGCATGGACACGCGGGTGCGGCGCAGCTCGCTGATCGGCTGGGCCTTCGGCTTCGGCTGGTCGGTGGCCGGCATGCACTGGCTGTACATCACCATGAACCGCTTCGGCCATATTCCCGGCCCGATGGCGGTGGCAGCCGTTTGCCTGCTGGGCGCCTACATGGGCTTGTTCAGCGCCCTGGCCGCCGGCGTGGCCACCTGGCTGCGCAAGCGCCTCACCTTGCCGGTCACCAGCTTCCTGCTGCTGGTGCTGCCCTTCTGCTGGGGCCTGTCGGAATGGATGCGCGGCTGGGTCATGACCGGTTTTCCGTGGGTGTCGTCCGGCTATGCCCATAACAACAGCCCGCTGGGCGGCTTTGCCCCGCTGATCGGCGCTTACGGCATCGGCGTGCTGGCCGCGCTGTGCGGCAGTTGCGTCGTCATGTTCACCCAGCGCAAGCGGGTGCTGGGCGCCGGCGTGCTGGGCACCACCATGGCGCTCGGCTTTGCGCTGACCTTCGTCAACTGGACCGCGCCGCAGGGCAAACCGATCACCGTGCGTCTGCTGCAAGGGAACATTCCCCAGCAAGAAAAGTTCGATCCCGAGCACTTTGCCCGCACGCTCGACCTGTATCACAAGATGGCGACCGAGGATGCGGCCGACCTGATCGCGCTGCCGGAAACGGCGCTGCCTCGCCTGCCGGGCAACTTGCCGCCCGACTACATCGCATCGCTGCAGCAGTACGCCAAGGGCAGCAACAGTCATATGCTGTTCGGCATCCCCTTGTCCGATGGCCCTGGCAAGTACGCCAACAGCGTGGTCGGCTTTTCGCCGGCCGGCCAGCTCTACCGGTTCGACAAGCAGCACCTGGTGCCGTTCGGTGAATTTGTGCCGAATGGCTTCCGCTGGTTCGTCGACATGATGCAAATTCCGCTGGGCGACATGACCCGCGGCGCCGAAGTGCAGGCGCCGTTCCAGGTCAGGGACCAGCTGGTTCTGCCAAATATTTGCTACGAAGACGTGTTCGGCGAAGAAATTGCCCTCCAGCTGCGCAGTGCGCCGCAGCCGGCCACGATGCTGCTCAATGTCTCGAATCTGGCCTGGTTCGGTGAATCGGTGGCCATTCCGCAGCACGTGCAGATGTCCCAGATGCGCTCGATCGAAACCGGGCGCCCGATGCTGCGCTCGACCAACAGTGGCGCCACGGTGGTGATCGACAGCCATGGCAAGATCGCCAGCGCCTTGCCCAACTACACCCGGGGCACGCTGGCGGCCACTGTCCAGGGCATGGGCGGCATGACGCCATTTATCCGCTTCGGCAATTACACGATGCTGGTGCTGGCCGCGCTCGCCCTGGGCGTGGCATGGATTTCCGGCCGCAAATACGAAAAAAGCCGGCAAAAGTGACTTAGTTGTCACGCCCAGGCCCAGTCTGGCTGCAAAACCCGCTAAAATTGGTCGTTTTAGCAAACTCACTTCGTTCGCGCGCCTGGCGCGCGGCAGCTACCCAAGATGCTCACATTCCAACAAATTATTCTGACCTTGCAATCCTACTGGGACAAGCAGGGTTGCGCCCTGCTCCAGCCGTACGACATGGAAGTTGGCGCCGGCACTTTCCACACCGGCACCTTCCTGCGCGCGATCGGCCCCGAGCCCTGGCGCGCCGCCTATGTGCAGCCTTCGCGCCGCCCCAAGGATGGCCGCTACGGCGAAAACCCGAACCGCCTGCAGCACTACTATCAGTACCAGGTGGTGCTCAAGCCGGCGCCGGAAAACATCCTCGACCTGTACCTGGGTTCGCTCGCTGCGCTGGGTCTGGATCTGCAAAAGAATGATGTGCGCTTTGTCGAGGACGACTGGGAAAGCCCGACCCTGGGCGCCTGGGGCCTGGGCTGGGAAGTCTGGCTGAACGGCATGGAAGTGACGCAGTTCACTTACTTCCAGCAAGTTGGCGGCCTGGACTGCAAGCCGGTGCTGGGCGAGATCACTTACGGCATCGAGCGCCTGGCCATGTACCTGCAGGGCGTCGAGAATGTGTACGACCTGGTCTGGACCGAGTGGGAAGAAAATGGCGTAAGCAAGCGCCTGTCGTACGGCGACGTGTATCACCAGAACGAAGTCGAGCAATCGACCTACAACTTTGAACACGCCAACACCGACCTGCTGTTTGCCCAGTTTGCCAACCACGAGTCGGAAGCGAAGCGCCTGATCGAGCTGCAGCTCACCCTGCCGGCGTATGAACAGATCATGAAGGCGTCGCACAGCTTCAACATGCTGGACGCGCGCGGCGCGATTTCGGTGACCGAGCGCGCTGCCTACATCGGCCGCGTGCGCACCCTCTCGCGCCTGGTGGCGCAAGCCTATTACGATTCGCGCGAAAAGCTGGGCTTCCCGATGGCCCCAAAGACTGCCGCTGCCTGACCGAACAGATAAGAACATGAACCAAACACTACTCGTCGAACTGCTGACCGAAGAATTGCCGCCGAAGGCACTGGTCAAACTGGGCGCGGCTTTTGCCGCCGGCATCGTCAATGGCCTCACATCGCGCGACCTGCTCGATGCCGACAGCGTCGCCACCACCTACGCCACGCCGCGCCGTCTGGCCGTGTCGATCACGCGCGTGCGCGCCGTTTCGCCCGACAAATCGGTGCGCGAAAAAGTGCTGCCCGTGAGCGTGGCGCTGGACGCCGATGGCAAAGCCACGGCGCCCCTGGCCAAGAAGCTGGCCGCCATGGGCATCGCCGACGTCGATGTGGCTTCGCTCGAACGCGCCGTCGACGGCAAGGCCGAAAGCCTGTTCTACACCCGCAACGTGGCCGGCAGCACGCTGCAGGCCGGCCTGCAGCTGGCGCTGGAAGAATCAAGCGCCAAGCTGCCGATTCCAAAATTGATGAGCTACCAGCGTCCGGACGGCGCCACCGTGCAGTTCGTGCGCCCTGCGCACAGCCTGATCGCGCTGCACGGCGAACAGCTACTGCCGCTGACGCTGCTGGGCCTGTCGGCCGGCAAACAGACGCTGGGCCACCGCTTCCTGACCCAAGGCGGCGCGCTGGCCGTGCCGCACGCGGACAAGTACGCTGCCGTTCTCGAAACCGAGGGCAAGGTCATCGCCAGTATCGACGCGCGCAAGGAAAAGATCCGCACCGCGCTGCTGGAAAAGGCCGGCGCCGACAAGGTGCTGATGCCCGAAGCGCTGCTCGACGAAGTGACCGCCCTGGTCGAATGGCCAGTGGTGTACGAGTGCCACTTCGAAGAAGAATTCCTGGCCGTGCCGCAGGAATGCCTGATCCTGACCATGCAGACCAATCAGAAGTACTTTGCGCTGACCGACGCCGCCGGCAAGCTGCGTTCGCGCTTCCTGATCGTATCGAACATCGCGACCGACGATCCGAGCGCGATCATCGGCGGCAACGAGCGCGTGGTGCGCCCGCGCCTGTCCGACGCCAAGTTCTTCTTCGAGCAGGATAAAAAGAAGTCGCTCGAGGCGCGCCTGCCGCTGCTGGAAAACGTCGTTTATCACAACAAGCTGGGCACCCAGGCCGCGCGCTCGAAGCGCGTGGTGACGCTGGCGCGCGACATTGCCGCCGAACTGGGCTTCGACGCGGCGCTGGCCGAACGCGGCGCCCTGCTGTCCAAGGCCGATCTGCTGACCGACATGGTGGGCGAGTTCCCTGAGCTGCAAGGCATCATGGGCACCTACTACGCGCGTCACGACGGCGAGCCGGACGAAGTGGCCCTCACCGCCACCGAACACTATCAGCCGCGCTTTGCCGGCGACGCCCTGCCGTCGACCAACACGGGTACCGTGGTGGCGCTGGCCGACAAGCTCGAAACGCTGGTCGGCATCTGGGGCATCGGCCTGCAGCCAACCGGTGAAAAAGATCCATTCGCGCTGCGCCGCCATGCACTGGGCGTGCTGCGCATGCTGGTTGAAAAGCAGATCGACGTCTCGCTCACGCAGCTGCTGGCGCTGGCCGGCAAGAACTTCATCGGCAACACTGGCTTTAGCGATCCGGTCAAGGAAGTGCGCGCCTTCATGCTCGACCGCCTGCGCGGCATCCTGCGCGAGCGCGGCTTTACGCCGAACGAAGTCGAAGCCGTGCTGGTCGACGATCTGGACCGTCTGCACGACATCGTGCAGCGCCTCGAAGCGGTGCAGGCCTTTGCCGCGCTGCCGGAAAGCGCCTCGCTGGCCGCGGCCAACAAGCGCATCACCAACATCCTGAAAAAGACCGACGCGGCCATTGGCGACGTTTCCGAAGCGCTGCTGCAGGAAGACGCCGAAAAGGCCTTGTTCGCGGCCGTGCAGCGGGTCCGTCCGCAGGTGGACGCGGCCTTTGGCGCGCGCGACTTTGCCGGCACCCTCAAAACGCTGGCCCAGCTGCGCGATGACGTGGACGCCTTCTTCAATGGCGTGATGGTGATGGCCGAGGATGTCGCCTTGCGCAACAACCGCCTGGCACTGCTCTCGTCCCTGCACGCGATGATGAACCGCGTGGCCGACATTTCCAAGCTGGCGGCATAAGGGACAGCAGCGCATGAAGATGATCATTCTCGACCGCGACGGCGTCATCAACCACGATTCGCCCGACTTCATCAAGTCGCCGGCCGAATGGATACCGATTCCCGGTTCGCTGGAAGCGATCGCGCGCCTGAACCAGGCTGGCTACCGGGTCGTGATTGCCTCGAACCAGTCGGGCATCGCGCGCGAGCTGTTCGACATGAGCACCCTCAATGCGATCCACCAGAAGCTGCACGCCAGCGCGCAGCAGGTGGGCGCCACCATCGACGCGATCTTTTTCTGTCCGCACGCGGCCATCGACAACTGCGACTGCCGCAAGCCGAAGCCTGGCATGTTCGAGGAAATCGGCAAGCGCTTCAATATCGCCCTGAAAGGCGTGCCGACGGTGGGCGACTCGCTGCGCGACCTGCAGGCCGGCTTCATCAGCGGCTGCGTGCCCTACCTGGTCCTGACCGGCAAGGGCGAGAAGACGCGCGACACCGGCGGCCTGCCGCCCGGGACAGAGGTATTTCCCGACCTGGCCGCCATGGTCAACGCCCTGCTCAAGGCGCCATCCGCCCACATTTCTGCCTGATCCGCACTTCGGAGATCCTACTTGCGTAACTTTATCCTCTTCCTGCGCTCCCTGACCTTCATGCTGGTGATGGTGGTTGCCACCATCGTGTGGGCCACCATCTGCTTCTTCGCCTCGCCACTGCCGTACAACAAGCGCTTCTGGGTGACCTCGCGCTGGAACGTTTTCATCATCTGGTGCGCCAAGGTCATTTGCGGCATCCATTACCAGTTCAAGGGCCGCGAGAACCTGCCGGACGCGCCAGCCATCGTGCTGTCGAAGCACCAGTCGGCGTGGGAGACCATCTTCCTGCTGCCGAATCTGACGCGCCCTCTGGTCTACGTTTTCAAGAAGGAGATTTTGTATATTCCCTTCTTCGGCTGGGCGATGTACCTGCTGCGCATGATCCCGATCGACCGCAGCCAGGGCAAGAACGCCTTCAAGCATGTGGTCGAACACGGCAGACGCCGGCTCGCTGACGGACAATGGATTATCATGTTCCCGGAAGGGACGCGCATTCCGGTCGGTGAAAAAGGCAAATACAAAAGTGGTGGCACACGGCTGGCCGTGGAAACCAACACGGTTGTCATACCGATCGCGCATAATTCGGGTGAATGCTGGCCGAAGAATTCCTTCCTGAAGCGCCCTGGCGTGATCACGGTTTCGATCGGCAAGCCGATTGCGCCGGACGGCCATACCCCTGACAGCATGATGCAAGAGGTAGAAAATTGGATAGAGTCAGAAATGCGCGTCATTTCGCCCCACGTCTACAGCGCTGGCTGAGCGAGGTAGGGTCATTGATTCGGGCGTCGGCCCCGCAGGATGCGGCCACGCCCAAAAAGCTCGACGGGCAGCAGCTCGAACTCTTCGCACAGGATTTTTTCGCCGCTGTGGAGCCGGCCGCCAGGCCGGCGCCGACCCAGCCGCTGTTCAAGGCGCCGCCGGCGCCCCCTAAAATCGTTTTGCCAACACCGCCACGCGCGCCCAACGCGCCGCCATTGCGCCGTATCCAGCTGGGCCCCCACAGTCTCGAATTCGAATTGCGCCGCTCGACCCGGCGCTCGATCGGCTTCATGATCGACGATAACGGCTTGCGCGTGACCGCGCCCAAGCGCATCACCCTGGCCGAAATCGACAATGCCATCCGCGCCAAACAACGCTGGATTCTGGCCAAACTGGGCGAGCGCGGTGAACGCCGCGCCCAGCGCCAGGAAGCACCGCCCGTGGAATGGGTCGATGGCGCCCAGCTACCCTACATGGGCGCCAACATCACCCTGCGCCTGCATACGGCGACCCGCAGCAGCTGCGTGTTCGACCGTGAGGCGCGCGTGCTCAATGTGGGCGTGGTGCCGGGCCTGGCCGAATGGCAGCTGCGCGAACGGGTGCGTCTGTGGTTCTGCGACGAGGCCACGCGCGTGTTTGCCGAGCGGCTGGACGTGTATGCGCCGCGGCTGGGAGTGCAATACGCTTCCCTGGCGCTGTCGTCCGCCGGCACGCGCTGGGGCTCGTGCACGGTGGAGGGGAACATTCGCCTGAACTGGCGTCTGATCCATTTTTCGCTGCCACTGATCGATTATGTGGTCGCGCACGAACTGGCGCATTTGCTGGAGATGAACCATAGCCCGGCATTCTGGGCCACGGTGGAATCGGTGTATCCGGATTATGACGGCGCCAAGGAAGGCTTGCGCAAGCGCTCGCAGGAGCTGCCGGTGCTGTTTCCGTAACTGCCAACGGCGCCTGGCGCAGGCAGCTTAGCGGCGGGCGGCTTTGACGCCGGCCGCGTAGGCATCCATGGAACGGGTCTGGCCCGCAGTCAGGCAGCGCAACGGGATCGGCAGGGTGCCGCGTTTGAGCACCACGATGTAACCACAACTGTAGCGGCGGATCGCGCTGACATCGGTCCAGGGCACCAGCGTCACGCCCGTGCCACAGACCCGGATGATGCCGTGATCGTCGACGCTGAACTCGTACACCCGGCTGGCACGGCGCTGCGCCACAAAATGCATGGCGGCGGCGGCCGTGCTGCGCGACAGCAGCCACAGGCCGGTCAGGCGCCCCACCCGGCGGCGGCGAATCAGAAAGGCGGCGTGCTGCCACATGAAGCTGACGTATTCGGGCAGCGCGTAGCGGACGCTGAAATGGAGTTCGCCGGGTGCCAGCGCGGGCCCGGCGCCTGCCGATTCGCCACGCAAAGTGACGGGAACCGGGGTGACAGTCTCGCGCAACAGGGGTCCGCCAACGGGCGTTCCACTGCCAAGCTGCGTACGATGATTAAACCACGACATGACGATCCCCAGCTTTTATTGTGGAGACATGGTACCAGTCACTCGTCAATTATGTGTCGCAGCAAACCAACCGTGCGCGCCGTCGCCCCTCTGTGATGGGCCGCAAACGCCAGCGCTGCAGCTCCCATACGGGCGCGGCTGTCGTCATTGCCCAACAGTTCTCCAGCTTTCGATACCAACTGTAAGGCGTCGGCGATGCACAGGGCGGCGCCTGCGGCGATCGCTTCTTCGCTCACCAGTGCAAAGTTGAAGGTGTGGGGTCCGGTCAGCACCGGCTTACCCAGCGCACAAGCTTCGATCAGATTCTGGCCACCGAGGGGCAGCAGGCTGCCGCCGATGAAGGCCAGGTCGCAGGCGGCGTAATAGGCAAACATCTCGCCCATCGAGTCGCCCAGCAGGACCCGGCTGACCACGTCCGTATCGCCCAGGGCGGAACGGCGCTGCAGCGACAGGCCGCGGGTGCTGGCCATGGCGGCCACTTCGTCGAAGCGCTGCGGATGGCGCGGCACCATCAACAGCAGTGGATTGCCGGGCAGCGCCGCGGTTTTCCAGGCATCGAGAATGAGCGCTTCCTCGCCGTCACGGGTGCTGGCGCACAGCACGACCTGGCGGGCGCCGATGCGCTCGCGCAGCCAGGCGCCGGTGGCCAGCGCCGCTTCCGGCACCAGCACGTCGAATTTGATGGAGCCGGTCACCGCGACCGTGGGCGCGCCCAGCGAGCGTACCCGTTCGGCGTCCGCCTCGGTCTGGGCGGCCACCAGCGCCAGCGTGCGGGCGGCGTCCGTCATCAGGGTGCCGAAACGCTGGCCGCGCCGCAGCGAACGGGCGGACAGGCGCGCATTGACCAGGGCGACCGGGACCGCACTGCCACAGACGGCAATCAGATTCGGCCAGACCTCGGTTTCCATCAGAATGCAGATGCGCGGGCTGAAATGGCGGAGGAAGCGCCGGATCATGAATGGAATATCGTAAGGCAGGTAAGACTGCACCAGGCGCTCGCCGTGGCTGGCGAACAGCGCCTTGCCGGTGGCGCGGCCGGTCGGCGTCATATGCGTGAGCAGGATGCGGCTGTCGGGGTAGGCCAGCATGAGGGCATCGATCAGCGGCTCGGCGGCGCGGGTTTCGCCCACCGAGACGGCGTGCACCCACAGCGTCAGCCGGCTGTCCGCTTGCTGTTTGCCATACAGGCCAAGCCGCTCGCCCCAGTGCTGGCGGTAGCCCGGCTCCTTGAAGCCGCGCCACCACAGGCGTCCCAGCACCAGCGGCAGCGCCAGGCACCACATCAGGGTATAAAAGTGGCGCATCAGGCCTGGCCCAGCAAGCGTCGGGCGGCCGCGATGACGTCAGGCGCGGCCGGCGGCGCGCCCTTGTCGCCCAGGTTGATGATCGAAGGCGACCAGTTGCCTTCGGTTTTCCACCTGGGTGAATCGCAGTACAGTTCCACGGTCGGGCGGACGAACGCCGCCGCAATGTGGGTCAGGCCGGTGTCGACGCCGATCGCCAGCGCCGCATTGCGCGCCAGGCTGACTGCCTGGTCCATCGACAGTTTGGGCAGCACGCGCGCATTCGGCAGGCTGGCGGCCAGCGTTTCGGCTTCCAGCTTTTCGCCGGGCGAGCCCCAGGCCAGCAGCACCGGCATGGGCGCGAGCGCGTGGCCGGTCGCGATCCAGTTGGCCGGCGCCCACTTTTTGGCGTCACGCGCGGTCCCGTGAAAGAACACGGCGTACGGTTCGGCCGGCATCCAGTCGGGCAGCTTGCCGGTATCGGGACCGGGCAGGCCGAAGTCGGGCGCGCTGTCGGCGCTGTAGCCCAGCGCGGCGGCAGCGACCATGCGCCCGCGCGCGACCGCATGGGTACGCGGATCGAGCGCAATGCTTCTGGTATGGAAGAAGCGCGAAATGCCCTCGTAGCCCGAGCCTTCGCTGCCGTTGGCCAGGCCGACCTTGGCGCCGCCCGGCTTGATGCGCGCCGCGCCCATGATGATGCCGGTTTTCAGCAGACCCTGGGTGTCGAATACATAATCGTATTCCTGTTCACGCAAGGATTTGAAGAAGGCGCGGATCTCGGCGCGGGTCTCCTTTTTGCCCAGGCTTTTACGCCAGCGGCGCAGCCCCCACGGGATAATCCTGCGCACGTTGGGATTGAGCCGCACCAGGCTGACGTAACCCTCCTCCACCACCCAGTCGATCCGGGCATCGGGATGGTGGCGCAGGATATCGGCCACCATCGGCAGATTGTGCAGCACGTCCCCCAGCGACGAGACCCGTACCAGCAGGATGTTCAGGCTCAACGGCGTCAGGCTCAAGGGCGGCCCGCGCTCAGAATGGCAGTTCGGCGTCCGGCTTGGCGGCCAGGATCACGCGTTTGAATTCGCCCTGGATGCGTGCCAGCGCCTGCGGCGTTTCCGCTTCAAAGCGCATCACCACCACCGGCGTCGTGTTCGACGAACGGGCCAGGCCGAAGCCGTCGGCGTATTCCACGCGCAGGCCGTCGATGTCGATGATGCGTTCGGCATCAGGGAACGTGGCGTTGCTGCGCAGGCTGTCGATCAGCGCCACGTTCTCGCCTTCGGCCAGGTGCAGATGCAGTTCCGGCGTGCTGTCGGACTGCGGCAATGCGTTCAGCAGGGCCGACGGATCTTTTTCGCGGGTCAGCAGCTCAAGCAGGCGCGCGCCGGAGTACAGGCCGTCGTCGAAACCGTACCAGCGGTCCTTGAAGAAGATGTGGCCGCTCATTTCGCCGCCCAGTGGCGCGCCCGTTTCGCGCAGCTTGGCCTTGACCAGCGAGTGGCCGGTTTTCCACATCAGCGGACGGCCGCCGTGCTTGGCAATGTATGGCGCCAGGTGACGGGTGCATTTCACGTCGTACAGGATTTCGGCGCCAGGATTGCGCGACAGGACGTCAGCGGCAAACAGCATCATCTGGCGGTCCGGATAAATGATCTGGCCATCCTTGGTGACCACGCCCAGGCGGTCGCCGTCGCCGTCGAAGGCGATGCCGATTTCGGCGTCGGTCTCTTGCAGGCAGCGGATCAGGTCCTGCAGATTTTCAGGATGCGCCGGGTCCGGGTGGTGGTTCGGGAAATTTCCGTCCACTTCGCAGAACAGTTCAATCACTTCCAGCCCCATGCCGCGATACAGGTCGCCGGCAAAGGCACCAGCGACGCCGTTGCCGCAATCGACAGCGATCTTCATCGGGCGCGACACCTTGACATCGCCGATGATGCGCTCGAGGTACTGGGCGCGGATATCGTGGGTGGCGTATGCGCCTGGCGTGGCCGAGGGTGCGCCGTCATGGGCGGCGATATCGCGGTACAAGGCCTGGATCGTCTCGCCGTGAATCGCTTCGCCGGCCAGCACCATCTTGAAGCCGTTGTAGTCAGGCGGATTATGGCTGCCGGTGACCATGATGCCGGAAGCGGCGCCCAGCACGTGGGTTCCGAAATACACCATCGGGGTAGCAACCACGCCGAGGTCGATCACGTCGACACCGGCGGCCTGCAGGCCTTGCGCCAGGGCGGCAGCCAGTTCCGGGCCGGACAGGCGGCCATCGCGCCCGATCACGACCTTTTTCTCGCCCTTGGCCAGCGCCGCGCGGCCGAAGGCCTGCCCGATCTTTTTGGCCACACTGGCGTCTAGCGTTTTACCGATCACGCCACGAATGTCGTATGCCTTGAAAATGGTCTGGGAGAGTGCGAGCATGGATTACCTTTGTTGGGTCGCAACGCCAGCAAAGCGCACCGGTGAATCACCAGCCGTGCGTCGCCATGCGTCGGGAAAAATGGGGAAATGACAAATTATAAATAGTGCGGGTGATATTGTAGCGGCAAGCGGGGCCGTTTGGGAATTTCGGGCCCGCTGTTCTCGCCGCATTTATTGCCGTAACTGCGCTGTATTGGCGCTTACACGCGCAACTTGTCGATCGGCTTGCCGCCATCGACCCACTCCTTGACCCACTTCGGCTGACGGCCACGGCCAGTCCATTGCTGAGAGGAATTATCTGGATGACGATAACGCACGGCCACGGAGCCGGTTTTGGCGCGGATGCCATTCCCGATCAAATCCTTGATCGGCACGCCGACGCTTTGCGCGATCGCCAGGATCTGTTCACGCGCCTTGGCTACTTCCAGGTGTTCACGCTTTTTCATTTCCTGCTTGATTTGGTCTTGCAGGTTCCGCAAATCGCCCACGGACATATTAGACAGATCCATCATTGTTCCTTAAGTGTGGTTGTCGGTGAAACTCACCAATTGTCGCAATATACTACATCCGACTATGAACGCCAGTCCTTCTTGCGCAGAATGAGCCAGCGCGGCGACTTAAATCGAACGATACGCATATAAAGCCATACATAGCTGACCACGAACAATAAACAAAAGAAAATAAGCACCTGCGTATTTTTCCAGAATACCGTCGCGGGTATTACCGCCATCAGCGACAACATCCACAAGTAAGGCGATGTTAACGAATTACGACGGATCAGGGCGCGCGCTTCTTTCGGCCCCGCCGTCCATAAAACGATTCTGCGAAATATCAGAGTATGCAGATGAATGCCATCCGGGGTTACCGGCGATTTTCCTCGTAGAAACATTCTGCGATACGCGGAAAATACTGTTTCAAACGTCGGGTATATTAAAAGCAGCATGGCATACCAGGTTGACACCTCGCCATTTCGCATGACCAGCAACAAAGTCAGTTCGCCGAGCATAAAACCAATAAAGTAGGCACCACCGTCGCCAAGAAATATCAGCCCGATCGGATAGTTCCAGATCAGAAAGCCGGTGGTGGCGCCGGCGACCATCAGCGCCGCACTGAGCACGAATACATCGCCCACCTGCCAGCCGACATACGCCAGCGACACCAGCATGCAGACCGTGACCACGCTGGCCAGGCCATTGAAGCCATCGATTATATTGATGGCTTGCGCAATACCGGCAACCGCCAGCACCGTGAAAGGCAAGCTGATCCATAATGCTGGCAAGATGATACTGCCGTGGGGGAAATCGATCCGTTCAATACGCGCGTCCAGCAGAAAAAAACCACTGAGCGCCGCCAGCATGGTTAATACCAGGCGCCAACTGGCACCAACCCGGCCGGTATAGTCTTCCGCCAATCCACCGGCCAGGGCGCTGGCACCACACAGCAGCAATGCCATTAGCCACGGCGTAATGGCCGGATTGGTCAGCGCGCTAGCAATTGCCGACAATATCAAGGCAATAAAGATAGGCAAGCCCCCAATGCGGGCCACCTGATGGGCATGGACTTTCTGAACACCGAGAAAATCGGTATCGAGCGCAGGCCCGTGCAAAACGGCGTGCTTAATGACGAGCAAGGTCAGCAGCGCCGAAGCTGCGAAACTCACGAGGAAAGAAAACATTATCTGGACGCTGTTGGGAAGCAGCCGGATAAGCGCTGCATTCGCAAAATTACAGCGTTCGCTGCAGTGACGGTGCGTTACATTCGCGAATATTGACGTGGCTCAAACATTTATCAGCTGTTTTAAGCCAGACACAATGCAAGTGCTTTATCCCACGCCGGGATGGGACCAAAGCGGCCGATCAATTTATCGCAATTGAGTACCGAATTGGCCGGGCGCGCCGCCACTTGCGGATACAGGGCGGCTGGAATGGGTGTGACGGCACAGGCAAGGCCTGCATGGGCGAAAATCGCTTCGGCAAACCCATGCCAGCTGGTCTGCCCTTGCCCGGCCAGGTGGTACACGCCGCTGTTGGCGTCCCACCAGGGGTGGCCACCCACGGCCGCAGCGGCCAGAATCTGGGCAGTGGTGTCGGCGACGGTGCGGGTCCAGGTCGGCGTGCCGGTCTGGTCTGCCACCACCCGCAGTGGCGCGCCTGCCCGCCCCAGGCTGAGCATCGTCTGCAGAAAATTATTGCCACGCATCCCATACAGCCAGCTGGTGCGCAGGATCAGATGCGCAATCCCGGCCGCAGCCACGGCGTGCTCCCCGGCCAGCTTGCTTTGGCCATACACATTCACGGGGCGCGCCGCATCCGTCTCGACATAGCCTCCCGGTTTGCTGCCATCAAAAACATAATCGGTGGAAAAATGCACCATGGCCGCGCCGAGCGCCCGCGCTTCTGCCGCCAGCACGGCAGGCGCCTCGGCGTTGATCCGGTGTGCCAGTGCCGGCGCGCTTTCAGCCAGGTCGACAGCGGTGTAGGCAGCGGCGTTGACGATCATATTGGGGCGGATGGCGCGCACGGTGGCGCGCACCTGGTCCAGGTCGCCCAGATCCATCACGGCACGGGGCATGGCGATCACCTCGCCGCGCGCCTGCAAACTACGCTCGAGTTCGTAGCCGAGCTGGCCGAACGGTCCTGTCAGCAGGATTCTCAAGGGAAGGCCTCTGCATCGGCCAGCAACAAGCCCTGGCTATCTTTCCCGGACAACATCGGTGCACCCTGGATCGGCCATTCGATCGCGAGCGCGGGATCGTTCCAGCGGATCACGCGCTCGTCTTCGGGCGACCAGTAATCGGTGGTGCTGTACAAACACTCGGCGCTCTCGCTGGTGACCACGAAGCCGTGCGCAAAGCCGGGCGGCACCCACAGCTGGCGCCGGTTTTCCGCTGACAGCACCAGGCCGATCCAGCGACCAAAGAACGGCGAGGAACGGCGCATGTCGACCACCACGTCAAAAATGGCGCCGGCCACCACCCGTACCAGTTTGCCCTGGGGATGGCGGACCTGATAATGCAGTCCCCGCAAGACATTGCGTGCCGATCGCGAATGGTTTTCCTGCACAAAATGCAGCGCGAGGCCGGTCAGCTGCTCGAAGCGGCGTGCATTGAAGCTTTCGAAAAAGAAGCCACGGTCGTCGCCAAAGACCTGCGGCTCGATAATCAGCACTTCGGGCAGTGCGGTCGGGGTCACTTTCATCGGAACACCTGCTCTTCCAGAACGCGCATCAGATATTTGCCATAACTGGTCCCTTGCAGCGGCTGCGCCAGACGGGCCAGCGCAGCGGCATCGATAAACCCTTTGCGGTACGCGATTTCCTCGGGCACCCCCACCTTGAGAGCCTGTCGTTTTTCCAGCGTGGCGATAAACTGCGAGGCCTCCAGCAGCGATTCGGGGGTGCCGGTATCGAGCCAGGCCATGCCGCGCCCAAGGACCTCGACCTGCAATTGTCCGGCCTCGAGATACGCACGGTTGACGTCCGAAATTTCCAGTTCGCCGCGCGCGGACGGCACCATGCGGCTGGCGATCTCGCCGGCCCGGCTGTCATAAAAATACAGTCCGGTGACCGCATATTGGGAACGCGGCGTTTGCGGCTTTTCTTCGATCGACAGCGCACGCTGGTCCGGACCGAATTCGATCACGCCATAGCGTTCCGGATCGCTCACGTGATAGGCAAACACGGTGGCCCCGTGCGGCCGGGCGGCGGCCTCCTGCAGCTTCTGGTCCAGGCCATCGCCATAATAGATATTGTCGCCCAGGATCAGTGCGCAAGGCTGGCCCGCGAGGAATTCGCGCCCGATCAGAAATGCCTGGGCAATACCTTCCGGCGCCGGCTGTACCGCATATTGCAGCTGCACGCCCCATTGCGATCCGTCACCCAGCAGTTCGCGAAAGCGCGGGGTATCCTGCGGCGTTGAAATGACGAGAATATCGCGTATTCCGGCCAGCATCAGCGTGGTAAGCGGATAGTAAATCATCGGCTTGTCGTGGACCGGCAGCAGCTGCTTGGACACCACCATCGTCATCGGATACAGGCGCATGCCGGAACCGCCGGCCAGGATAATGCCCTTGCGCACAATTGGCTGACTCATTGTGCGCCCTCCCCGGTTGGTGGATTCGATTGTGCAAGATACCACTGCACGGTCTTCATCAAGCCAGCGCCGAACGGCACCTCCGGCTGCCATCCGAGTTCGCGCATCAATTTGCCCGCATC